>JAYEOV010000037.1:0-35680 GCA_034723315.1 Candidatus Omnitrophota bacterium
CCAGCTGAAGGGACCCCATGCCCTGGATGGCGAAAACCACGACCTTAAGTCCCTGCCCTTTTGCGGACCTGATAAATTCCAGCGGGAGTTTCCCCGCCCCTGCGATCAATCCGATTCTGGCCATATCCTCGACCTAACTATAAACTGCTCTCTTTCTCCCTATCCACAACACTGAACATCAGGTCGGCTTCACAGACAACCTTCCCGTCCACACCGGCATCACCGTGTAATTGAACGATATTACCCCGGACCTGCTTTATTTTGTATACGTGGAAAAAAAGCTGATCCCCGGGAACAACCGGTTTCCGGAATTTCGCGTTGTTGATCGTCATGAAGAACGCGAGTTTGTCCCTGGTTTCGTCTTCCATCATCGCCAGGATCCCGCCGGCCTGCGCCATCGCTTCTATTATCAGGACTCCCGGCATGATCGGCTCCCCGGGGAAATGCCCCTGGAAAAAGGGTTCGTTGATCGTAACGTTCTTAATTGCCTTTATCGATTTTCCTTTTTCAAAATCGATAACCCTGTCCACAAGCAGAAATGGGTACCTGTGAGGGATCAATCTCATGACATCCTTGATATTCATCATCTTAGCGCTCATTCTTCTCTCCTTTTATCATAGGCGTCACCTATATATTTCTCATAGATCTTTCGGACCATTTTCGCGTTAAGCGCGTGGCCCGACTTCTGGGCCACGACCCTGCCTATAACGGGCCTCCCGAGCATGTAAAGGTCCCCTACCAGGTCGAGTATCTTGTGCCGCACAGGTTCGTTGGAAAATCTCAATGCCGTTCCTATCGGGCCGTCATCGTCCAGAACGAGCGTGTTCTCCAGGGTGGCCCCCTGTCCGAGTCCGGCCGTAAGAAGCGCTTCCGCTTCGCTTTTGAGGCAAAATGTCCTGGCAGGAGCTATTTCCTTCTTAAACGAATCCCGGTCCAACTCTATCGTAAACTCTTCACGGCCTATTGAAGCGACTTTATAATCTATCAGATAAGAAATACTGAACCTCTCGCCGGGGAAGACGGCAACAGAACGCCCGTCCTCCTCAACCCGTTCCTCCTCGAGGATCCTGATAAAGCGCCGCGGCGCGGATTGTTCCTTAAAATCCGCGGCTTCCAGGGCCCCGAAAAAATCCCTGGCGCTCCCGTCCAGAGACGGAAGTTCCTCCCCGCTGACCTCGACGCGGATATTGTCTATGCCGAGAGCCCACAGCGCGGCAAGAAAATGTTCAACCGTCTGCACGCCCCGCGCGCCGCCTACCGTGCTTCTTCTGTCACGCGATCCGGAGAAGAGGGCCTCGCTCAACCGCAAAGAAGGACAGCCAGAGAGGTCCGTCCTCGTGAAGATTATACCTTCATCCGCTTCCGCCGGTCTGCATACGGCGGTGACATCCCTCCCCGTTT
The DNA here is from genome assembly GCA_034723315.1 of Candidatus Omnitrophota bacterium. Taxonomy (GTDB): domain Bacteria; phylum Omnitrophota; class Gorgyraeia; order Tantalellales; family Tantalellaceae; genus JAYEOV01. Next base: position 1,402 of record JAYEOV010000037.1, read on the forward strand.
GGAGGGCCCTGCCCGAGAACCGCACATCCCCGCCGATAGTCCTCTGATTTCCGGTATCCATCAATAAATCCTGAAATAAAAAACGGATAGCGTCCGGTACACGGCATTAGAACCCGTTTCATGCCCCTGTTCGTTGCGAGGCTGAGCGAAAAAGTCATTGACAAGGCCTGAGGGGCAAAATGCCCGGAAACGTAGCCAATGCGCTACGTTGAGGAGATTTTGCCCCGAAAACGCGGTCAATGATTTTTGCAGCCAGCCGCAGTAGAACAGGGTTATGAAATGGGTTCTAATTATGTTCGCTATCCGCTCCCTGTTACAACCTTTTTTATTTATTGAGACGCTTTAACACTTCTTCCGTAAGGTCGAAAGTCTCATTGGCGTACATTATATTACGTGAATCAAGAACGTAATCATACCCGCCTTCTTTACCCATGGTTTTGACCACCACCTGGATATCGTCTATAACCTCGCGGAACATATCGTTCCTTTTGTTAAGCAGCGTCTGCCTGGTTCCCCTGTCGAACTCCTGAAGCTCGGACAACTTGTTATCGATCTCCCCCTGTTTCTTCCTCTTGGCTTCTTCGCTGAGCAGTTCCGCCTCGTCCCTTAATTTGGTGATCCCCTCTATCATCTTTGTCCTTTTCTCCTGGGTATCTTCCGTGAATGCCGCAAGCTCCTGCTCCATGTTCTTTGTCTTATCATACTCGTAAAACGCCTGCCTGAGATCCACGTATCCTATTTTGACATCAGCGGAATACCCCGGAGCCGCAAGAACACAGGACGCGACTAACCCCGCCGCAAGAGCGGCCAATAACATTTTACTTGTCCTGGACATATCCTTCCCCTCTCTTTTTTGTTAGAACCCGTGCGTAACACTGAAATAGAACTCTCCCTTTTTCTCGTCATCATAATTATCGTTGAGTGGATAGCCATAATCCAGTTTTACGGGGCCGATAGGCGTCTTTACGCGGACCCCGACCCCGGTTCCCGATTTAAACCCTGTATCGTCCTTGGACCCTACAACGAACGCCCTCTCCCACACGTTACCTACATCATAAAAAACGGCGCCTTTGATCAGGTTCTTCCATATGGGAAAGGTGACTTCCGCGTTCAAGATGGCCATTGATTCGCCTCCGAGGGCCGTATTGGTGCCTTTATCCCTCGGACCGACGCCTCTTTCCCTGTATCCGCGGATGGTCCTGGCGCCTCCGGCGAAAAATCTCTCATAAATGGGCACTTCTTCAGTGTCCGAGTAACTCTCGACCATCCCGCCGCGCCCTTTCAGCTCCAGGACAACACTCTCCATGACGCTGTGATAAAAACTGACGTACATGTAACCTTTAAGGAAGTCCCTGTCCCCGCCTATAAAACCGCCGGCATTTTCAAGCGATACCCCGGTCACCAAGCCTTTTGTCGGAGAGTATTTGTTGTCCCTTGTATCGCATTCCAGATTCCACGTAATACGGCTTATCCAGTTCGACCCCTCTTCGTGCTTCAGCGCCTCCGTGGCGTCGTCAGGGACATCGGAGATCTTTATTTCCTCAAGATTGTAAATAAGTCCGGTGGTGAGCCAGTCCGTCAGATCCTTCCCCAGCCTGAGGTCGCCGCCCATATGCGTCTCATCATACCCGTAACCGGATTGTGAGCTCCTCAGATGTTCGCTCCGGTACAGGTCAAACCCGAACAGATAGGGATAATCGAATATCCACGGGTCCGTCCAGCCGATATGGAAATTGTTCCTCGTACTCCCCAGTTCGGCCCTTATCACGAGATCCTGTCCGGATCCGGTAAAAGTCGGGAAATTGGTTATATCAAAGTTCCTCTGCGTGATCTGGGCGAAACCTATCAGGGCGTCAACGGAGCTGTAACCGCCGCCGAAGGCCAGCTCGCCGGTCTTGGTCTCTTTCACGGTAACGTTCAGGTCCTTGACGTCCTCCTCGTCGGTGGGAACGGGTTCAAAATAAACATCCTCGAAAAAACCCAGGTTATATATCCTTTCCTTGCTGTATTTAAGTTTTTCACCGTCATATTCCTCGCCCGGATAGACCCTGAGCTCTCTCCGTATGACCTTATCTTTTGTTTTCGTATTTCCTATGACGTTGATCTTGCCGACGTAAACAACATCGTGAGCCTGAATGTCGTATACCAGATCCATCCTGCCGGTGGAAGGGTTATACTTGTGGCTCAGGTTTATATCCGCGTTCATGTATCCCCTGTCGTAATAGAAAGTGCGGATGCCTTCCACGTCCTCCCTGATCCGGGTATAATCGAACGGGTCCCCGGGTCTTAGTTTCGTCTGCTTTCGTATCTCCAGCATGGGGAACCCCAGCTGCCCCTCTATCGAGATATCCCCGACGAGGTACTTCTCCCCCTCGTTTGTCACAACCGTCAGAAATATGAACTTCCCGTCCTCCGAATAGTCCATCTTGCTGGTAACGCGAATGTCCAGAAAACCCCTGGTCCTGTAGAAGGTCTTTATCCTGTCAAGGTCCGACTGAAATTTCATCTCGTCAAAAGCGCCCTTCTGTATGAACCACCACGCCGGCTTGGTCGCCATATATTTCTTTATCTCGTCATCGGGAAAACTTTTGTTCCCCTCTATCTCTATGGACTTGATCCTGATCGGTTCCCCTTCGTCTATCATGAACACTACGATAGCCTTTCCCGTCTGCGGATCGCTCTCTATCCTGTAATCCGCCTTGACGCGGCTGTATCCTTCCGCGACATAATAATTCCTTATCTCGGCCACGTCCTGAGAGAGGACGTTAAAATCAAGCAGGGCCCCTTCCTTTACCGATACTTTCTTGAGCAGCCGTCTGTTTTTTATCCTTGCGTTGCCGCGGAATTCGATCTTCCCTACGATCGGCTTCTCGACAAGGGTAAAGATGACCACTACTCCCTCGGGGCGTTCTTCCGTCTCAACAAAAACATCGCTGAAATACCCGGTAGCGTAAAGGCGCTTCAGTTCCTTGTTGAGGGCGGTCTCCTGAAAGATATCTCCCGGCTTGATCTTGAGCCTGTTCATAATGGTGGCGGTGCTGATGGCCTCGTTGCCTTTTATCCGGATATCGCTTATACGTTTATCCCTGGAATATCCCCGCTGGCCGAACGAGGAGAAAGAAAAAACCGCTAGAAAAAGCGATAAAGCGATAAAGATAAAAAAGATCTTTCTTTTCATCAAAACCCTTCTTCTTCTATCCTTGAAAGATTGCTGAACTTGGTGTACTCCGAAAGGAACGCGAGCCTGACCGTCCCTACGGGACCGTGCCTCTGTTTGGCCACTATCAGTTCCGCCAGACCCTTGTTCTCTTCCGTGGGCGCGTAATACTCTTCTCTCAGGAGAAGTATGACCAGATCCGCGTCCTGCTCGATTGCGCCCGACTCCCTGAGATCGGAAAGCTGCGGTCGGTGATCGGATCTCTGTTCCACCGCCCTGGACAGCTGGCTTATGGCAATGATGGGTATATCCAGTTCCCGCGCCAGAGCTTTCATGGAACGTGATATTTCCGATATTTCCTGCTGTCTGTTCTCGGAGTTGTGGGCCCCTTTCATCAGCTGCATGTAATCCACCACCATAAGTTGAATATCATGTCTGGATTTCAATCTCCTGGCCTTCGCCCTGAGTTCAAGCGCCGAGATGGCGGGAGTGTCATCTATGAAAATAGGCGACTCGGAAAGTTTTCCGGCCGCGGTAACGAGTTTCGGCCAGTCTGTCTGTGAAAAGAACCCCGTTCTCACCTTATGCGCGTTAACGCCCGCTATGGAGCACAGCATCCTCTGCGCCAGCTGATCCCTGGACATTTCAATGCTGAAATACACGCTGGGGATCTTCCCGACAACGCCCGCGTGCTCCAGGATCGAGACCGCCAGGGCGCTTTTCCCCATGGAAGGACGTCCCGCGACAACGATAAAATCAGACCTCTGCAGCCCCGCGGTTATAACGTCAAGGTCATGAAAACCCGTGGCGATCCCCGTTATATTGTCTTTTCTCTGGTACAGACGGTCGATCGTTTCTATGCTTTCCTTCACCACATCCTTCATATGCGAGACGCGGGCTTCCTGTTTCTTGCTGGAGGTGATATCGAAGATAAGCTTCTCCGCCCTGTCAAGCAAGTCATCCACCTCACTGGAAGGCTCAAAACTCTCCGATACGATCTTTGTCGCCGTGTTGATAAGACGGCGCAGGAGGTATTTTTCCCGGACTATCTTCATATAGTGCGCTATATTGGCGGCGGTAGGGATACTGTTGGCAAGTTCCGTTATATACCCGGGTCCCCCTGTCTTCTCAAGTAGGTTCCTCTTCTTCAGTTCCTCGATAAGGGTGACGATATCTACGGCCTCGTTCTCGTCATATAACCCGACGACGGCGCTGAATATCTTCTTGTTGGCCTCTGAGTAAAAGGCGTTTTCGTCCAGCTGCTCTATGGCCTTGGCGATAGCCTCCCTGTCCAGAAGCATCGACCCCAGAACCGCTATCTCAGCTTCAATGTTCTGAGGGGGCATTTTTTCTATAAGAGTCTTTGGAATCATTTCAACAGTCTCGGGAAGGAACGGTTATTTTTTTACGACCCAGACCCTGACCTGGGTCTTGACCTCAGGATGTAACTGGACTTCAACGTTATAGACACCAAGAGCTTTGATCGGTTCCTCAAGGATTATCTTTCTCCTGTCGATATCTACGCCTTCAACGCGGAGGTTTTCCGCGATCATCTCTGACGTAACCGAACCGAAGAGTTTATCCCCTTCCCCGGCGTCCACAGAGATAGTGCAGGACGTCGCCGTTATCTTTTCGGCGAGCCGCTCGTTTTCTTCCTTCAGCAGCTTCTCCCTGCGTTCTTTCTCGCGTTCTTTCCGTTCGAGGATCCGCAAAATTCCTTTAGTGGGTTCCACGGCAAGTTTTTTCGGTATAAGGCAGTTCCGGGCATACCCGTCTTTCACCACGATCTCATCTCCGGTCTCACCCAGACTTTCAACGTCCTTTATCAGGATCACCTTCACTTCAGTTCCTCCTCGGCCTTCTGCCGCGCGACAGCCCCGGCTTCACCTTGACAAATGGCAACATAGCGGCCAGGCGGGCTTTCTTGACGGAGTTCGCCACCATGCGCTGATGCTTCGCGCAGTTGCCTGTGATCCTGGATGTGATTATCTTACCCCTGTCGGAAACAAACTTACTCAGAAGGTCTATATCCTTATAATCTATGGATTCGACTTTGTCCCTGCACAAACGACAGGGTTTCTTCTTGAAGATCCTACGGCTTTTAGATATTATTTTCTTTTTCACGTTCTCTCCTGCCCAGCTTTTAAAAGGGTATTTCACTCCCGCTGTTTTCCTTGTCCACGTCTATGGCCTCGATACTGTCATGTTCCCGAGGCTTCGCGCCGCTTTCGCCGGCACCCTGCTCCCTGTCCCCCCGCGAGCCTATGAACTGGACGCTTGCTGCCACGACCTCAAGGACGCTCCTCTTCTGGCCATCCTGTCCTTCCCAGGAACGCGACTTGAGCCGTCCTTCCACCAGAACGGGCCTGCCTTTGGTCAGATATTCCCCGCAAACCTCTGCCATTTTTCCCCAGACGATCACGCGGATAAAGGAAACTTCCTCTTTCTTCTCCCCTGAGGAATCCTTATACGCCCTGTTGATCGCTATCGTAAAATTAGCGACAGCCGCGCCGCTGGGAACGTATCTCAGTTCAGGATCCCTTGTCAGATTTCCCATCAAAAACACCTTATTAAGACTTGCAGCCATTTTTCCTCCGTAAGCGAATTAGGATGTTATCGGTTATCTGTTATCAGTTATCTGTTATCGGTTATCTGTTATCTGTGACCTGTGACCTGTGATCGGTGATCGGTTACACTGATGACCATCCACCCGGGATTATTCAACCTTATCTATCAAGGTCCTCAACAGATCCGTGTTTATGCGAAATTGCCGCATCATCCCTGAAACGGATCCCGGCAGGGTCGTAAAGGTGACCTCGTAATATATTCCTGCCTTCTTTTTCTTGATGGGATAAGCGAATGCCCTCTTCCCCATCAGGTTCTCTTTCTGGATATTCCCGGAATTTTCATTTATAACAGCGCCGATGCCGTTCTTCACCTCTTCCAGCGAATCCTCTTTCTCCGGCGCTATTATGAACAGTCCTGTATAAGATTTTGTCTTTTCCATGATTTACCGCCAAAATTATTTGTTAGATAATAACATATATCATATCTATTATCAAGATAATTGAACGAACGCCACCGACCCGGGTAAAAAACCCCTAACAACGGACCTAACGGTTACACCTGTTCATGGCCTCCTTTATTCCCATCGTAAGCCATATCTCCGCGTTCCTTGCCGCCTTTTCAAGCACGTCTCCCAGAACGGCTCTCTGATGCCGGGGGAACGGTGACAGCACATATGCCGACATATCTTCAATTTCTTCATCCGTCCCCACCCCTATTCTCAGCCTGGAAAAATCGGGGCCGATATTCTCAATAATGGACTGAAGACCGTTATGCCCCCCTGAAGAACCCTGCTGTCTCAATCTTATGCTGCCGAATGGCAGGTTGACATCATCGGTGATCACCAGGAGATCCTCTTTATTGTCAAGTCTGGAAGAACAGACGGCATTTACCGCTTCCCCTGAAAGGTTCATATACGTCAATGGCTCAAAGAGCATTACTTCCTGCTGTTCTATACGACCGATGCCGTACCTGCCGCTAAATCCCTTTTTTTTGACCGGTAGTCTGTAGTATTTCGACAGGATGTTCAGGGTCAAAAAACCGACATTGTGCCTTGTGTTCCTGTACCGCAGTCCGGGATTACCAAGTCCGACTATTATCTTCATTTTTTCGTATATCGTATGTCGTATTTCGTATGTCGTATCATATATTATAAAAATATATTCCGGGGACATGCCTGCGCACCCCCAACAGGCGCCAACAACAGGCGTGTCCCCGGAACTTCAGGCACGAAATTAACCTTCTCCTTCGGTGGGGGTTTCTTCCTCCGGGGCGCCTTCTCCCTCTTCTTCCTTCTTGCCTTTCTTTATGACCTCGGGCTCCTCTTCACCTTCAACAGGAACCTCTTCCGTCTCTTCTTCCTCCGCTTGCGGCGGGTTGACCGTGATCATGACCTCTTCCGGATCGTTAAGTATCGTCACGCCTTCTGGAGCGGCAATATCTTTCACATGGATGGCATCACCGATCCTGAGCTCTTCAACGTTGACGTCAATATGTTCAGGGATATCCGTCGGCAAGCATTCCACTTCCACTTCCCAGACTATCTGCGCGAGCACCCCTTCGTCCTCTTTCACTCCCGCGGATTCGCCTTTTACCGCGATAGGGACCTTTACCTTCAGTTTCTCCTTCATAGAGATCTCGTAGAAGTCCACATGGACGAAACTGTCGTTAACCGGGTGCAATTGCAGTTCTTTTACTATTACCGTCCTCTGGGGATTTTTTTTAACCCCGGAGATGTCCACGGTTATTATGGCGTTTTCCCCGGCTTCAGTGTGCAGCGCGTGCCACAGATCCTTATCGTCGATCTGAACGTTGACTCCCTTTTTCCCTTCTTTGTATATCACTCCGGGGATCATCCCTTCCTTTCTCAGGTGCTTTGACGCGCTTTTTCTCAGATTCTCCCTGACCGTCGTTTTAAGGATTATCTTTTCCATTTATCTCACCCCTTTTTCATGTCGCACTTATTCAACTTAACGCCCTTCGGACGAACTTTTTACCTATCCCTTAGGATCGGCCTCCAGGCCGCGAACAAAATTATTACCATGGGTTCGCCGCCTGGAGGCGGCTCCTACGGCTTTGGTTATCGAAATTCCGTTACGGGAACTCATTCAAATAACGCGCTTATGGACTCTTCGTTGTGTATGCGCCTGATCGCCTCCCCGATAAGAACGGCCACTGACAATTGCTTTATCTTCTTTATTTTCGTGCTATCATCTATCGGTATCGTATTGGTGACCACCAGTTCTTTTATCTGCGCCTTCTCAAGGCGGTCAATTGCCGGTCCGCATAGCACGGGATGCGTTATGGCGCCGTATATATCCTTCGCGCCTTCGCTTTTCAGTTTCCCGACGGCCTCGACCAGGCTGCCTGCGGTCGCCACTATATCATCCACTATGATCACGTTCTTATCTTTGACGTCACCCATTACATGCATCACCTCGGCCTCGACGTCGCTGATGCGCCGTTTATCGACTATGGCCAGTCCCGCTCCGAACCTCTTGGCGTAAGCGCGGGCCATCTTGATACCCCCGACGTCCGGGGAGACGATAACGATATCCTTAAGCTTCTTCCTTGTGAAATATTCCTCGAAAATGCTGACGGCGTAAAGATGATCGAGCGGGATATCAAAAAAACCCTGGATCTGGCCGGCATGGAGATCTATAGTGATTATCCTGTCCGCTCCCGCGCGGGTGAGAAGGTTGGCCACCAGTTTCGCCGTGATGGGCACCCGCGGCTGATCTTTTCTGTCCTGCCTGGCATACCCGAAATACGGCAGGACAGCCGTGATCCGCCGGGCCGAGGCTCTTCTGATCGCGTCGATCATTATCAACAGTTCCATAAGGTTCTCACCGGCGGGATGCGAAGTCGACTGCACCACGAACACGTCTTTTCCCCTTACATTCTGCTTGATCTTGACCCGCGTTTCACCGTCCCGGAACTGCGTTACTTCCGCGTCTCCAAGGCATATACTCAGGCTCTCGCATATGTCCAGCGCCAGTTGTGAGTTAGCGTTTCCCGAAAAAACCGTTAATTTATCCATATCTCTTACTCCTTTTTAACGCCCACCTGTGGAAAGAGGTCTCGCGGGGACCCCTATCACCGTTTCTCCCGCCGGGACATCCTTGTTCTTTGTGATGACGCTGCCCGCGCCGACCACGGCGCCTTTTCCTATCCTGACAGGGGCGATCAGGACCGCCCCCACGCCAATAAAAGCATTATCCCCTATCTCGGTGCGGTATTTGTTTTTCCCGTCATAATTAGCCGTGATCGTCCCCGCGCCGATGTTCACATCGCGGCCTACCACCGTATCGCCGAGATAGGCGTGATGCTTGACTTTTGTCCTTTCCCCGATCTCCGTCCTGCATAACTCCACGTAATTGCCGACCTCAACCCCGCGGGACAAGCTGGTCCCCGGCCGCAGCCTGGCAAAGGGGCCTACCTTACACCCCTCCGCTATCCTGATATCGGATTCTATGACGGTGCAGGGAAAGATTATCGTATCCCTGCCTATCTCCGCCGTTTCATCTATGTAAGTTGTGTCCGGGTCTATCACCGTGACCCCGGAATCCATGAGTTTTTCCACGTTTTTTCTGTTAATTATCCTGTTCATGTCGGCGAGGTCCTTTCTCGAATTCACTCCGACCGCTTCTTCGGCTTCGCAGGTTTCCGAAACTATTCTTTTCCCGTTGCGAACGAGAATATCGATCATGTCGGTAAGGTAAAATTCCTTTTTTTTCTCGTTTATCTTGATGTTCCTTACAAACTTTTTGAGGTTATCCTTGCGAAAGCAATACGTGCCTACGTTGATCTCCGTTACCTCTTTTTCCGCGCCGGACAGGTCCTTCTCCTCAACTATCCTTAGCACGTTCCCGCGCCTGTCCCGTATGATCCTTCCGTAAGAAGCGGGGTCCGCGATCGTGCTCGTCAGAAGCGTGCAGGAAGCTTTCTCCCGGATATGCCTCTCGACCAGTTTCGCGTATGTATCATCCGATATCAGAGGGGTATCACCGCATGTTACCAGGACATCTCCGTCTTCTTCCATATAGTCCACGGCATGCGCCAGCGCGTCACCGCTCCCGAGAAGTTCGGGTTGTCTGACAAAACGTATGGCTTCCTTGAAAAAACTTTCAACGATATCCGCCTTGTGCCCCACGACCGCTATTATATCGGTCACGCCGGACTTTTTCAGATTGGCGATGATCCTGCCCAGCATCGTTTTCGAACCGATCCTGTGCAGGACCTTCGGAACGTCGGTCTTCATCCTTATCCCCAGCCCGGCCGCAAGAATGACCGCCGTAATGTTCTCCATGGTAAGTAGCGCTTTCCCTGTTATGTTCTGAAATCCGTGATCACTTCGTATTACCTTTTGAACAATAGAAAATAGAACAATAGACCGCAATTGAGCTTTTTTCTATTGTTCTATTTTCTATTGCTCAATTGCTCTGCCAATTTCGAGCTATTGCTCGAAATTGGCTGGCGGGCAAGGATTCGAACCTTGACACGCAGCTCCAAAAGCTGCTGTGCTACCATTACACTACCCGCCACCGTCTCTCCAGCGGGTTAACGCGCCGATCGAGTATACTGCTCACTGTTTTACAGCTCTATGTCTTTCCCGCTTTCCATTTCGGAGATTGCCGCGCTCTGGTCCGTTTTGTCCGCGCCAACACCCTCGGCAAGTTTATCCACTGCCGTGCTCAGATCTTCATCGCTCATGGGCTTATAAGAACTGCCCTCCGCGGCCTGCTTTTTCCCTTCCCGCTTAAAGGCATCCAGTATCCTATCCTGGATATATACCCTGCATTCCTGCGTTATTGGATGCGCAATGTCCATGTGGTTGCTTTGTTTTTCCGAAGATTCATCGGGTAACTGAAAGGAAAGTCCGGCGCCGCACTGGTTGCAGTACTTGCTTCCCCTGACGTTCTTGAAATTACATTTCGGACAGGAGTCCATGGCCTTTCTGGAAGGCATCGCCACAAAAAGCCCGTTATTACCCTGTATGACCTTGACGTTCCTTACGACAAACCAGTCGTCGAACGTCATAGTGGCAAATGCCTTAAGCTTGCCGTCTTTGCTCTCGGTTGGAAAGATCCTGACTTCCGTGATCTTCATCTCCTACTCCTTTCTTTGGATGCATTATTCGTGAATCGTATTTAGTGAATAGTGAATCGTATTTCGTGAATAGTAAACCATTCACTATTCACTACTCACTATTCACTATTCACTAAAATGTCTGGGCGACACATACCCGCCAGTTCTCCCCGGGAGGAAAAACCCGCCGCATCTTTCCCGCGGCTTTTTCGACTTCATCCCGCTCAAAAATACCGAAAACCGTTGGCCCACTCCCGGAAACAAGCACACCCTTCGATCCTGCTTTACACAATTCGGAAAATATCTTCTCCAGAACGGGAAAATCCCGTAATACTATTGCCTGTAAATCGTTACGTAAAATTTCAGCCAGACTGTTTATATTATTTTTATATAAAAAAGCGGTGAACATTTTATCAACGTCCCTATCTTTTGTCAAGTCCAAAGCGGTTATACGTTCATACACGTCTTTTGTCAATACCTGGAAGGGGGGTATCACAAGTACGTGCCACATGCTCGCGGACACATCCAGCTTTTCAATAATATCCCCGCGCCCTTTACCCACGCCAAAGCTGCAATCGCTGAAAAAGAAAGGAACATCCGCTCCCAGTGAACGGGATATATCCAAAAGATCATCTTCTCCGAGTGGAAACCCGCTTATTTCATTAAGTCCTTTCAGCAGGGCGGCGGCATCGCTTGACCCTCCCCCCAATCCGGCGCCTACGGGAATATTCTTCTCCAGGGACACACTGAAATTCAGGTCTTTCCCGGCGGTTTCAACGAAAGCCCGCACCGTTTTTCCCAGAAGGCTGTTTTCGCCGGCAGGCACACCCGGATCGTCGCAGGTTATAACGGTCCCCTCCCGGGTCGTCTCAATGGATATACGGTCGAAAATGGATATTCTTTCGAAAAGGGTTTCTATCTCGTGGTATCCGTCATCTCTTTGGCGGAGGATCTTGAGGTAAAGATTGATCTTGGCGGGCGCAGTCACGATCATGATGTGTTTTGAGTTATGGATAACAAGTTGTTTTTTTCTTAATCAAGAGTTGCGCAATATCGGCCCCTGTCATTCGTCACGCTTTACGCTTTACGTATCACGTCTTCCCTTTTTTTCTGGCGAGCAGCGCTTCGGCCTCCCGTTCTATATCGGTTTCCATAAGGCCGTAATATTCAAATAACTCTTCTGGTTCCCCGCTGAGGCCGAACTCGTCCCTTATGCCCATCATCTTCACGGGAACGGGACATGTCTCGACCAGCACTTCGGCGACAGCGCTTCCCATTCCGCCGAAAACGGTATGCTCCTCGATGGTAAGCACGGCTCCCGTCTCTTCGGCGGCCTTTGCTATCGCTTCCCTGTCGATAGGTTTGGGGGTATGAAGATCTATCACCCTCGCGTTTATGCCCCTGGTCTTCAGGTGGGTCGCGGCCCTCAAGGCTGTATAGACCAGATGTCCGCAGGCAACGATCGTAATGTCGTCCCCTTCCCTCATTATGCCCGCTTTGCCTATTTTAAAATCCGGTTTATTTTGCAGAATAGGCATCTTGGCCCTTCCCAGCCTCAAATATACCGGCCCGGAAATATCAGCGGCCTGCAGCGTCGCGGTATACGCTTCGTCGTAATCCGCCGGCACGACAACCGTCATATTCGGGATTATCCGCATCAAGGCTATCTCCTCCAGGGCCTGGTGGGTGGCGCCATCCCCACCTACCGAAATACCGCCATGTGTCCCCGCGATATTTACGTTGAGATCCATATAAGCCACAGACACCCTGACCTGATCCCAGGCCCGTCCGCTGGCGAACGCGCCAAAAGTGCAGGCAAACGGGATCTTGCCCGAAAGGGCAAGTCCGGCCGCGGTGCTTATCATGTCCTGTTCGGCCACCCCGTGGCTTACGAACCTTTCGGGATATTTATCCCTGAACCAGTGCGCCCTGACGGACTCCGTCAGGTCCGCCGACAGGACGACCACGTTCTTGTTCTTCTCTCCCAGCTCAAGCAGGGCCTTCCCAAACCCGTCTCTCGTGGACTCTTTTCTTACTTCGCTCATTAATCAGCTCCTTTAACCCGGCCGCTAGTCGACAGGCGCCGGCCGTAACCACCATCTATTGATCACTGAGCGCCCGCCTGCAGGAAATACCCTGAAGGGGCCCGGACTATTTCTTCCACCGATAATCCCTTTTTGATAAAATCTAATATGTCCCGGGCGCTCACGCGGAGCTGGGTGTTCTCCAGCTGGTCTTCCATCGCGACGAAATCAAAATTATAGAACTTGTACCCGTAAACCACTTCGTTGATGATCCGGAGGATCTCCTGTATCTTCTTGACCCGGGGATTGGTTATCTCGTCCACGGGGCGCTGGTCGGTTATCTTGAACTTTATGAGAAAATGTCCGCCTTTACCGTCACGGGAGATATACGTCCCCTCCGATGTCTTGTACGCGAAAAGCTGCTCCAGGCGCTTATCGCCGCGGAAATCGAGTTTTATCCTGTTCGACATCTGGGCGGCAAGGAACTCTTCAATGGATATGTCTTTCAGATAGAACCTGCCCCTCCAGTACCCGATATCGCTCAGCCTCGTGGGGGGGCTCCTGAAAAATTCGTCCAGCACTTTTTTTCTTGTCTCTTCCTCGACACCCAGTTTGGCGAAGACCTTCTCGATGGAACGTTCCTTTTTCGCCTGGGGCGTGAGATTCAGGCTGAAAAGCGTGCGCTTGAAAGACTCGTTCCTCGAGATATTGCGATACATGCCGCGTTTGACGTCATCAACATATTTTATTATAACGATCTGCAGTTCCGGCAACCGCGCGTCCTGCGTTATGACGCAATAGAACTTTATATCGGCATCGGTGCTTAAAACCACTCTGGAAGCGACAAGTATGAGGTTGCTTATCTCGTCCCAGGCATCCTTTTTTATCCCCAGGCCGACATCAAGAAGGCCTTCCATCGGATAATAGATGCCCATCGTCTCCCCGACCACCATGACGTCAACGTTCATGCCGTACTCGTCCTTGCACACTATCTTTACGGCTTCGGGAAGTTTCTCCTTGGGATAGGTCGGTATACACGCGGCGAGAGCCAAAAGCATGCCGGCGGTCAAGAGACCCGCGCAAAAGGCTGCATATGTTTTTAATTTACCCCTTTTCATCCCACTGCCTGTCCTCAACCGGCAAATCCATGCCGGAGTCTTTTTCCTCGTGTCCGAATTCCTTGAATATGGCGAGTATCTCATCGTATTCAAGTTCTTCCCGTTTTAAAAGTTCCCGCGCGAATCTGTCCAGAAGTTCGATATTATCTTTCAGGGTCTTCCTGACTTCTTCAAGACATCCCTCCATAATGTCATTCGTATCCCTATTAAGCCCGACCCTGATATCCTCCGAGAGCTGTTCCTTCGGGATCACTGTATAATCACCGACGTGTCCGCTTCCCCCCATGCCGTAACTCCAGACCATCGCGTGCGCTATACGCATGGCCTGACTGAAATCGCTCCCGCTTCCGCCGCCGACACCCGTTGTCGTCGTATTGTATTTGATCTTTTCCGCGGTATACCCGCCAAGACTTATCATGATCTCTGCTATCAAATGTTCTTTGCTTTTGGAATGCAGCTCTTCTCTTTCAGGCGTCCACACAACACCAAGAGCTCCCCTCCGGGGTATAATACTCGCTTTGAAGACCGTCTTTGACGGCGCTTTAAGGAACGTGGTTATCAGGTGTCCCGATTCATGATAGGCCGTCATCTCTTTCTCTTTCGGCGTGACGGTAAGCCTGTATTTTATCCCGAGATCGACCCGTTCAAAAGCCTCGCTGATCTCTTTAAGTCCGACAGCCGTTTTTTTGTTCCTTGTCGCTATCAAAGCCGACTCTTTAACAATGTTCGCTATGTCGGCCGGGCTTTTCCCGACTGCACGCCTGGCTAACCGTCCGAAATCAAGGTCCGGTTCGGCTTTGACCTTATCCAGATAGAACTTGAAAAGCTTCTCCCTGTCATCCTGCGAGGGCGGCGTTACCATGAGCTTCCTGTCGAACCTTCCGGGTCTCAGAAGCGCCTGGTCCAGATGCTGTTCCTGCGCGTTCGTGGCGCCGATAACGATCACGTTCTCCTCCTTGCCCTTCAGGCCGTCCATTTCCGCCAGGAGCTGGTTAAGCGTGCTGTTGGTCTCCTGTCCGCCCATAAAACTGAACGTCCTGGACCTTCCTATTGCGTCTATCTCGTCTATGAAGAGAATGCACCCGCCGTAACCGTACGCGAGGTCCCTTGCTTTCTTAAAGAGTTTACGCACGCGTGAAGCGCCGACACCGACGAAAACCTCCACGAACTCGCTGCCCGACATGGAGATGAAAGGCATATCCGCTTCAGTCGCTATGGCTTTTGCCATGTAAGTTTTTCCGCATCCCGGGGGCCCAAGCATGAGCAGGCCTTTGACGACACTGCCGCCCATTTTCTGCACACTGGCCCTGTCCTTTATAAGCTGGACTACTTCCTCCGCTTCCAGTTTGGCGTCATCCATCCCTATGACATCGTCCCAGGTGATGGAAACGTCTTTCCCTTTAATAGGGGCTTTGTCCAGTTTCGCGAACCCGCCGCGCATGAAAGTAAGGTACATGAACACGAATATCCCGGCATGTATACCGGCCATGATGAACTGCACCGGCATCGTCGCGAGCGTCATCTTCCGGTAGAAAGATTCCAGAGACATCAGCCCGACGATAGAAAGTATGACCAGTATAAAAATGATCAGACCGATTATGATCTTTGTCTTGTTCTGCCGTAAATGCATTTTCACTTTTCTGCTCAGCATATCCTTCTCCTTTTCTATCCCGGCCCATGGCATGCAAACGGCGAAAAAACCATGAGCTGATATGAACTAAAGAACTATATGAACTTAGACCTTCGGGCGAACTTTATTGATCCCCGCTGGAGTTTATCCCCATGAAAATGGGGGCGGGAATGACAATAGAAAGCGGGACACCCTCTCACTATCACGTCATTCCCGCGAAAGCGGGGATCTATAATCAATTATAACTAAAGAACTTAAAGAGAATACTCCTGCTACAATAAATCACGAATCGGCAAGCGCTTTTTCCTGCTCGTCCAGTTCAGCGAGCGCCTTTTCAAGTTCGTCCTTTTTCGGCGCTATGCCGTGCCATTCCACTTTGTTTTCCACGAAAGAAACGCCTTTTCCTTTTACGGTATGCGCTATGACCATCTGGGGCTTTCCCTTAACTGCCTGGACCTCGTCGAAAGCATTGTCAAGTCGTTCAAAATCATGCCCGTCGACCTCCACGGCATACCAGCCGAAAGACTCCCATTTCTTCCTGTATTCACCAGGGTCCTTTACTTCACGGCAGAACCCGTCTATCTGCAATTTGTTGCAATCGATTATGCCGCATAAATTGTCCAGTTTATAATGCGCCGCGGTCATGGCCGCTTCCCATACCTGCCCTTCGTTAGTCTCACCGTCGCCCATAAGGCAATAAACCCTCGCGTCTATACCGTCCATCCTGTCGCCAAGAGCGAACCCGCCCGCCACGGAAAGCCCCTGGCCGAGGGAACCGCTTGATATCTCCACCCCGGGCAGCCCCAGCTGCGGGTGCCCCTGCAAACGGCTCCCGATCCTTCGCAGCGTCCAGAGTTCCTCCTCCGGAAAAAATCCCAGGTCCGCCAGGACGGCATACAGCGCCGGACACCCGTGCCCCTTGGAAAGGATAAATTTATCCCGTTCTTTCCAGTCGCGCTTTCCGGGGTCTATTCTCATCCTCCCGTAATACAGGGCCACAAGTATTTCCACTATCGATAACGAACCGCCGGTATGGCCGCTGCCGGCCTTCTCCAGCATGATCAGGATATCCCGCCTTAGTTTTATCGCCTTTTTTTTCAGTCCGTTAACGTCCCTGTTCTTTTTCATCATTTTTCCCGAATTAGGACCTATCGCTTTTTCCTTTTCAAGCGCCCTTTGATCTGTTCAAGTTTTTTTCTGACTTCCCGGTTCCCCGGATCCAGCTTGAGCGCGGATTCCAGGGCCAGCGCCGCTTTTTCCAACTCCCCTTTTGAAAAATACACATCCCCGAGGTGCGCTCTTATAACCGTGTCGTCAGGCATATATTCAACGGCTTTATTGAGCTGCTCCAGCGCCTCGTCCGGCATGCCCATCTTGTAATAAGCCCATCCCAGGCTGTCAATGTACGCTCCGTTGGACGGGTCGATCGAGATCGCCTTTTTTATCAGGATAACGGCCCGGTCAAGCTCTTTTCCCTCTTCCACGTACATATAACCGAGGTAATTGTACGCTTCCGGCAATGTTGTCCCCTCTGAAACAAGCTCTTCCAGGATATTTACGGCATCTTTCCTTCGCCCCGCCTTGTCAATGGCGGCCGCGCGATAGAACCTGTACGTATCGTCAGACGGATCTTTCTCGGCGGCGACTGCGTAATAATCGACCGCCTCCTTATAGTCCCCTTTCAGGCTGGAGAGATAGCCAAGGCTCGCGTATATAACGCCGTTCGAAAGACCGTTCCTCAAGGCCTCCTTTAAGACCTCTTCGGCCTCATTATATTTTTTCGTGGACACGTATATGCTGAAATTCCTCAAATACGGCTCAGGAGAACCCGTGTCCAGCCGCATCAGGACGCGGTTCTGTTCTATGGCCCTTTCCGTATCGCCGAGCCTGTAATAAAGCTGCCCGAGCCGCACATAGGCTTCGGTGTTGAGCGAGTCTATTTTCGCGACCTTCTTGTATTGTTCTATCGCCTCGGGGTATTTACCCTCTATCTCGCAGATAAAACCGAGGACCATCTGCGCTTCGAGGTAATCCGCGTCCACCTCGATGGCTTTTCGCAGGTTTTCCTCGGCCTTGTCAAAAAGGTTCTGTTTGCTGTATATTATGCCGAGATTGAAATATACGAAAGCGTCGTCTTTTCTTATACGCAGGATCTTCTCGTATATCTCGGCGGCTTTATCAAGTTTCTGCTGGATCACGAAAAGATCCGACAAAAAAGTCAATACCTTAAGATTGTCGGGGTCATATTTCAGCGCTTCTTCGTACCGGACCTGGGCCTTTTCAAATTCGCCGCGCGCTGTATGGATCACCGCCAGAAGGAGGTATGATTTGACATTCTCCGGTTCTTGTTCAATAGCCTTCTTCAGCGTTCCGGCAGCTTCATCGAGCTTTCCGAGCAGCAAAAAATCAGCCCCGAGTTTTATGTAGATCTCGGCTATGTCCTGCCTGCGGGTAAGCGCTTTTTCGTATTCAGCGATGGCAGATTCGCCGCGGCCAAAATTATCATAAATAACGCCCATCAAATAATAGGCAAGGGCGTCCGACAGGGCTCTTATTTCAGGATCATCCAGCCTGGAACTGTCAATGGATCCGGCAAACGATATGGTATAAGAACGTGCCCTCGATACGCCGGCGGGGACGCAAGAAAAAGTGAAAAAAATAACGACAAATACGAATAAACGTGCTCGCGTCATACCTTCCTCTTTTTATGCCGGTCTCTTCGCATGCGTTTCTTCCGCTTGTGCCGCTTGACTTTTTTTACCTTTCGCTTTTTTCCACAGGGCATGTTCCGGTATCACCTCCTCCGGTTCCGTATCTTTAATTTATCCATATCGTATCGCGTATCACAGATCACCCATCACAGATAACAAACCACGCGCTCCAGGCATCCAATAACCGGTATCTCGTATCTCGTCCAACCGCTAACCGATTTCGTATCACGGGATCACTTTGTTAAGCGGGTATTCTATTATACCCGTAGCTCCGGCCTTCCTGAGTTCCGGGATCAGCCTCCGGGCATCCTCCTCGTCAATGATCGTCTCTATATCCACCCAGTTTTCATTGGAAAGCGTGGATATCGTAGGGTTCTTCATCGCCGGAAGAATGGAAAATATCTTTTCCATATCCTCCTTTCTGGCGTTCATCTTCAGGCCCACTTTCCCTTCGGCGAGTATGGCCCCGGCAAGGAGGAGCACCAGGTGTTCGACCTTTTCCTTCTTCCAGGGGTCTTTCCATGCCTCCTTGTTCATTATGAACTGTGTCGTGGATTCGCAGATCGTCTCGACTATCCTGAGGTCATTAGCGCGAAGACTGGCCCCTGTCTCTGTCACTTCAACGATGGCGTCGATGCCCATTTTGGGTTTTACCTCGGTGGCGCCCCAGCTGAATTCCACTTCCGCGTCCACGCCTTTATCCTTTAAATATTCCTTTGTGACCTTTACGAGCTCCGTAGCGACCTTCTTGCCTTTGAGATCTTTCGCGCTTTTTACCGGGGAATTCTCGGGGACCGCGAGGACCCACCTTACCGGCTTCATGCTGCTTTTCGCGTAGATCAGCTCGGCCACGCGTTCAACATCCGATGAATTCTCCTCGATCCAGTCATTACCGGTGATACCGCAGTCTATAATCCCGTCTTCGACATACCTTGACATCTCCTGGGCGCGAAAAAGCACCACATCGATCTCCTCGTCATCTATGCCCGGGAAATACGACCTTGGCGACACCCTGATCCTGTAACCGGCTTTCTCGAACAACCTCAAGGTAGTATCCTGCAGGCTTCCCTTCGGGATCCCTAAACGTAATTTTCTTTTTCCCATTCTTTCCTCTTTTCTCTAAGTCCGGAAAAGAAAACAATATTCATTATTGATCCGGCCGGAAAAAATACCGTGACACAATTCCTCCGTGTCAAGCCGGGCGTCAAAGCATGATATAAAACCACGTAACAGATGGGATTTTAGTGTAAATTCTATATCAATATTAATATATAGTCAAGGATTATAGGAAATGTTGACACAACACCCAATCAGTCCGTGTCATAATATGGTTTTATCGCGGCCCGACCGGGTAATGGGTGATGAGTAACGGGTTATGAGTAATGCCGCACGGCATCGAACCCTGTCACTCATCACCCATTACTCATCACCCATTCAGGCCGTGTCACAATTCAGGGATTCTTAGAACACAGTCCGAACAAGGATTATACTGGACAGGCCCTTGAAAAGATATTAATATGATTGTGTGGGCTGTTGTATTATCGGCGTTTTTTCGCCTCTTCCAGCGCACTTTTAACCGGAAACAGCGCTTATGCCGACCTTGATAATGTTGAGATAAAACGGAGGAGTTTATAACATGAAAATAGCCAGGAGAATAAATTTTTCCTTTTCGGCCTTAACCGTAATAATTGCCGGCATCGTGCTTTTCATCTGTTATATGATCGCCAGAGACAGCATGGAAAAAGCGATATATGACCATTTAAGCGACACTGCCCAGTCAAGAACAAACCATATAGAGTGCTTTCTGACAACGCAAAAAAATTGTTTAACACAAATATCGCAAAGTATGTGTATCAAACACTTCTTATTCGCGAGCAAACAGGACCCTGATTACAAAGATAAATATGACGTGCTTATAGAAAGACTTCAGCAAACCGAAAGAACCAGTGATTTTACGCATGAATTTTTCGTTCTAGACGCGAATGGCATGATAGTAGCCTCAAGCGATATAGGCAACATCGGTATCGATCAATCCACCAATCCTTATTTTTTAAAAGCCAGAACAGCAACATATTTTAAAGACATCTACTTTTCCGGAACCCTGCAGAAAGAAGCGATGGCCGTTTCCGCGCCGATCACCGATGCTAAAACAGGGAAGTTCTTAGGTGTAATCGTCGGCAGGATCGGGCTGGATGCGTTATATGCGATAACCACTGATAAAACCGGCCTGGGCAAGACAGGGGAGATCTATCTTATAAACAGATACGGTTACATGATAACGCCTTCCCGTTTTCTGAAGAACACCTTCCTAAAATTAAAAATCAACAATAAAAACGCGCAAGAATGCCTGGAAAACCTGGACGCCCGGCCCCTGATACAGCACACTCCTACGCCTTTTATATATACCGATTACAGGGGCGTGAGGGTCCTTGGAACACATGCATCTATACCCCTGATGCAATGGTGCCTTCTGGCAAAGATCGACGAAAAGGAGGCGTTCGCGCCCCTCATCAGACTAAAACAGCTTTTCGTTATTATAGCGCTTTTTATTCCAATAGCGGGATGGCTGCTGGGCAGCTTCGTTTCAGGAACCATCACCATGCCCATCCTTGAACTGCAAAAAGGAACAGAGATAATAGCCCGGGGTGATCTGGATTATAAGGTTGGCACAGGCGCAAAAGACGAGGTAGGACAGCTTTCAAAGGCATTTGATAATATGACGGGGAAACTTAAGACAACGACCACATCCATAAATGAACTCAGTAAAGAGATCATGGAACGCAGGAAGACAGAGGAAACGCTGCGGGAGACCACCAGCTACCTGGAAAACCTGTTCAACTACGCGAACGCCCCTATCATTGTCTGGGGCCCGGAGTCCAGGATCACGTGGTTCAACCATGCCTGTGAGCATCTTACCGGTTATACGGCGGACGAGGTTCTCGGCAAAGAACTGCAAATGCTCCTGCCTGAAGAGAGCCGGGACAAAATGCTGGACAGGATCGCGCACGCCTCGAGCGGCGAATACTGGGAATCCGTGGAGATCCCAATCCTTCGCAAAGACAAGGATATCCGGATGGCGCTCTGGAATTCCGCGAATATCTACGATAAGGACGGCACGACGATCCTTGCCACCATAGCCCAGGGCCAGGACATCACAAGCCGTAAATTATCCGAGGAACGTGTGCGTATTTACGCAAGGCAGCAGGAGGAAGCGGCCAAATTCGGCAAGATCGCTATGTCGGATATTTCGATAGATGAATTGATGAATGAAGCGGTCATTCTTATTTCACGAGTGCTTGACACGACGTATTCAAAAGTGCTGGAGCATTTTCCTGAAGAAAAGAAACTTTTTCTAAAGGCCGGAGTCGGCTGGAAAAAGGGCTGGGTCGGCCACCTGATCATGCCTGACGGCATCCGATCACATGGCGGCTTCAGCCTGCTTTCTAACAAGCCCGTGATCTCAGAAGATATACCCAATGAGAAACGCTTTTCCCCTCCGCCATTGCTTACCGAGCATAATGTGGCTTCAGGCCTGACTGTTGTGATCCCGGGCAAAGAACGCCCGTACGGAATTCTGGGCGCACACACTGTTAAAAAAAGACATTTCAGCGGTGATGACGCGAACTTTATCCAGAGCATTGCCAATATGCTGGCCAATGCCATTGAGCTTAAGAGAGATATCACCGAACGCAAGAAGTCGGAGGAAGCGCTGCGGGAGACCACCAGCTACCTGGAAAATCTGTTCAACTACGCGAACGCTCCTATTATTGTCTGGGACCCGGGGTTCCGGGTCACCCGGTTCAACCACGCGTTCGAACACCTTACCGGCTACACAGCAGACGAGGTTCTCGGCAAAGAAATGCAAATGCTCCTGCCCGAAGAAAGCCGGGACGAAATACTGGACAGGATCGCCAAAGCCTCGAGCGGCGAATACTGGGAATCCGTGGAGATCCCGATCCTTCGCAAACCCGGGGATATCCGGGTAACGCTTTGTAACTCCGCGAATATTTACGAGAAGGACGGCACGACGGTCATTGCCACCATAGCCCAGGGGCAGGACATTACCGAACGCAAGAAGGCGGAGGAAAAACTTAAAACGGCCATGAAAATAAAATCAGACTTCACTTCCATGGTATCCCACGAACTGAGGACCCCGCTGACAGCCATCAAAGAAAGTATCGCCATTATTCTGGAAGGCATGGTGGGAACAACCACCTCCAAACAACAGGATCTCCTGAACACCGCAAAGAGAAACGTGGACAGACTTGCCAGGCTGATCAACGAAGTCCTGGACTTTCAAAAACTGGAATCCGGCAAGATGCGATTTCAGATACAGGAAAACGATATGAACAAGCTAGTCAAGGAGATTCAAAAAGTGATGCTCCCTCTGGCAAAAGAAAAAGGTCTGGATTTCGTCATTGACCTTGATAAAGACCTGCCCGGCATAAAATTCGATAGAGACAAAATTGTCCAGGTATTAACGAATATCGTCAGCAATGCCGTCAAATTCACGGAAAAAGGCGGTATTACGATCTCTACAAACCATGATAAAAAGGACAATGTTATTCTTGTTTCGGTAAAAGACACCGGACCCGGGATCAAAAAAGAGGATATGCCGAGATTATTCCACAGATTCGAACAAATAACCGGTATTACGGGGGGTAAACCGGGCGGAACGGGGCTCGGGCTCGCGCTTTCCAAAGAACTTATCGAAAAGCATCACGGAAAGATCTGGGCGGAATCAGAGCCTGATAAAGGGACAACTCTCTATTTTATCCTTCCCGTGAAAACGAAAAAGGTCTAACATGAAAAAGAAGATCCTGATCATAGACGACGAACCGGATATTCTTAAAGTCATGACATTCCGGCTGGAAAACCTCGGCTATGAAGTCATTACAGCGGCTACCGGTATTGAAGCGCTTGACCTGATACAAAAGGCGGCCCCTGATATGATCTTTCTGGATCTACACATGACCGGCATGGACGGACCTGAAATCTATAAAAGGCTGAAATCGAACGAAAGATCAAAACAAATACCGCTTATTCTGCTGACCGCGGACATTACCGCTTCCAACTCAGGCAGGATGAACAGGCTAACGGCGGATGACGTTCTGCTAAAACCGTTCGAGCCGGAAGAGTTGCTTAAAAAAGTAAGAAAATTTTTGTAATAAAAAAAGAGAATAAACATGAAATCGGATTTTCTTTCCATCGCGTATCATGAAATGGGAACAAAGCTCGCGCTCATTAGAGAAGGTATCGCTATTGTCCTAGGAAAAATGGCGGGGCCGATCAATAAAAAACAGCAAAACTTCCTGAATATAGCGGAAAGGAACGTCGATAAACTGACAAAATTGATCAACAACGTCTACACTTTTCAAGAACTGGCGTCCGGAAAGATAAAATTCGACATGCGGGAAAACGATATAAGCGAGATCGTAAAAGAGGTTCAAAGAACAACGGCCCCCCTGGCGGAAAAGAAAGAGCTGGATTTCGTTGTCAGGCTTGACGACGGTCTGCCCGGAGCGGTTTTTGACAGCAGCTTGATCGCCCGGGTTATCACTAATATCACCGGTAACGCGATCAAGTTCACCGAAAAAGGAAGCATTGAGATCGCCGCAGGTCATAAGAACGGCTCTATCCACGTTTCGATACAGGACACGGGATGCGGCGTCAGAAAAGAAGCTCTGCCGTTATTATTCCGTGAATTCGAGAATATAGGAAAAGGCAGCGCCGCGAAAACAAGTACAACCGGGCTTGAGCTCGCGATCTCAAGGAAGATCATAGAAGCGCACGGAGGAAAGATCCTGGCGGAATCAGAATTCGGCAAGGGGACGACCATTAAATTTACCCTGCCCGTGGAGCCTCGTGGACTGAAGTCCGCGGGGCTCCACGGATCTCCAGTGTCTTAAAAAAAGAATGAAATTCCGGATCATTACTATACGTTCCCGCAAACAAGGATGGTTATGGACAAAACGCGTGAAATCGCAAGATACGGCAAGTTGCTGCACCTGAACGGACTCGTAATAGGGCCCGGAGGGAACATAAGCCTGCGGGACGGGGATTCTCTGATAATAAAGAAAAAGGGCGCCGACATGTCACGCGAGGACGCGGATGATTACATCCGCGTCCCGTTCCCGGAAAAGGACAGCCGCGACGGGTCCCTGAGCTCGGAGACACCGTTACATATCGCGTGTTACGAGGCCCGCAAGGATATCGCGGCCGTGATCCACGTGCATTCACCCTATATGATAGCCCTTGCCGGCAGGACGGACCTCCTTGAAAGCACTTCCTATGAATTCGACTGCGTTCTCCGGAAGGCCGTTCCTGTTATCGGTTATATTCAGCCCGGGACACAAGAACTTGCCGCCGCCGTGGCGGAAAAGATCAGGGACGGGGCCAATGCCGTTATCATGCGCAGACACGGCGCCATATCCGTGGGGCGGGACCTGGAGGAAGCATACCTCAGGATACTCGCCCTGGACCGCGCCTGCATAAGTCTTTTATTGGGGACGCCCCATTCGGGGACACCCCGCAAGAGTGAAGATTGAAATTTTCGGAGGTACCACGGACGTAAGCCCGCGGAGCTCCACCGGGAAATAAGCACGCTGATAACACTTTCACAAGGTTGACGGAAAAACATCTTTTTAATTTTCTGACACTACTTCACAGGGTGTCCCCGAATGGGGCGTCCCCGTACAAGAAAGGATCGAAACATGGTAATGACCGTGCTGAGAAGCAGAAAATTCGCCAGGAGAGTGCTGCTGGCGCTGCTTATTCTCATCATACCCGCCTTTGTCCTCTGGGGTGTAGGCAACGTCTCAAGAAAACCGGACTTCATAGGCAGGATCGGCGGGAACAAGATCTACTTTGACGATTTTGAAAAAAGCCGCCAGGGCATAAAAATACAGACCCTTTTCGCTTATTTCGGCGACGTCAACACTCTCAACCAGATACTCAGGAACCGTCCCATGATCAACTACATGGCCTGGGAAAGGCTTATACTCCTCAATGCCTCCAGGGATAAAAATATCAAAGCCACCAATAATGACGTTATACAATATATCACGCAGCAGCCGCTTTTTCAGAGGAACGGTGTTTTCGACAATGATGTTTACAACAATATCCTGAGGAACTATCTTTCTGTCGGGCCGCGTCAATTCGAGGAGCTGGTAAGAGAAAACCTCCTGGTAAAAATATTCCGCGACGGCCTGCTGAAAGACATAAAAGTGACGAACGAGGAAACACTGGAATTCTACGGGAAGACCAATGACAAGGCGGACCTTTCTTTCATACTCATAGAGAACGATCTTTTCGCCGATAAGGTGGAAGTGTCGGACGCAGAGGCCAGAGAATATTTCAGGGCTAACAGTGCCGATTTCATGGAGCCCGCTAAAGTAGAGGTCGAATACCTGGAGTTCCCCTATGAATCCGCGACCGACAGGGACAGGGTCATAGCCGAGATCGAGAAGCTGTATCCCCAGCTGCGGGAATTCCCCGCGAAGCTGATGGAAACCGCTGACAAATACGGCAAACGATACGGCCGGCCGCAGCCCTTTTCGCGGGAAGACGTGATACCGGGCATACCTTTCTTCAGGGATTTTCACGAAACAGCTTTCGCCATGGAAGAAGGCGAAATAAGCCCGCCCGTCTTCTCCTCGCCGGAAAAAGGCTCGGCCTACATAATACGCAAGATAAAAGGTATCCCGCCGGAAACAAAGGATCTTGACCAGGTCCGGGATAACGTTAAAAGTTCCCTTGCGGAGAAAAAACGCGCTTCCCTGGCCATGGAAAAAGCGGACGAGCTATATAAAAAGATCACCGCAAGCGGCGGGACCCTTGAAGAAACGGCGCTGGAGTTTGACCGCAAAATAACAAAGACCGGCCCTATCGCCTTCAACGGGTATATAGAGAACGTAGGACCGGCGGAAAAGATCGTTTTCCGCGCGCGTGAGACCGGAGAAGGAGGGATAATCCCCCCCTTAAGCGTCCAGAGAGGCGTTTTCCTCGCCCGTGTCGACGAGCTTATCCCCGCGGATGAGGCCGGCTATGAAAAGAACAAAGACCTCCTTCACAGAAATCTCCTGATACACAAGCAGATGGAAACCATGGAAAAATGGTTTAAGGAGAACAGGGCCGGGATCGGACTGAACAAGCCGCTGGAGAGGATCTGAACGGAACTATTCGAGAAACTTCTTGAGTTCGTCCATAAAGTGTGAAACATCTTTGAAACGCCGGTAAACCGAGGCGAACCGGACATAGGCCACTTCGTCAAGCCCGTGGAGTTTTTCCATCACCATGTTGCCTATGACCGTGGATTTAATCTCTTTATCGGCCTTTTTCTGGACCCCTCTTTCAATCTCATCAACAATCTGCTCGATCTGATCCATACTTACGGGACACTTTTCGCACGCCTTCATTATCCCGATCTTGATCTTTTCCCTGTCGAACCTTTTGCGCGTCCCGTCCCTTTTGACGACCATCAGGGGAGCGTCCTCGACGTATTCGTAAGTGGTAAACCTCTTGCCGCATTTAAGGCATTCGCGGCGCCTGCGGATACTTACCCCTTCGCCGCTCATGCGGGAGTCTATGACCTTGTCTTCCGTGCTCTTACAGTATGGACATCTCATGCCTTCACCACTATCGTTTCTATGCCCGCTTCTTCAAGAAAACCGAGCGCGAAATCATCGGGATAATTCCCTTCGATAATTATTTTCTTAATGCCGACGTTTATTATCATCTTGGCGCATATGCTGCACGGCTGCGTCGTGACGTAAAGCGTCGCGCCTTCAAGGCTTACCCCGTGACGGGCCGCCTGTAGAAACGCGTTCTGCTCGGCGTGCAGCGCGCGACACAGTTCGTGACGCTGGCCCGAAGGCACTTTAAGCTCCTCACGCAGGCACCCGACCTTATCGCAATGCGTAATACCGGTCGGCGCGCCGTTATATCCGGTCGCGAGTATCTGCTTGTTCTTGACCGCGACGGCGCCAACTTTTCTCCTTAAACAGGTTGAACGGGTGGCAACGAATTTTGCTATGTTGAGAAAATACTCGTCCCATGGCGGGCGTTTCAGCGTCTTCTTATCTTTTGTCCCGCTTTTCACGTTTTCCCCGCGACGCTGTCTTTTCTCTTTTTTTATTACCATGCTCGCCCTGGGCCTCTTCATCGCGCCTCCTCTACAGCGCTTCCATTTGTTCAATATGGTCCCTGTACAGGGGAAAATCCTTCAGGAATTCCCTTACCTCTTCCCTGATAACTGCCAGTCTGTTTTCGTCTTCGCGGGCCTTCAGGCCGGCGTCCATGAACTCCGCTATCCTTGCCATCTCTTTCTCCCCCATACCCCTGGTCGTGGCGGCAGGTGTGCCGAGACGGATGCCGCTCGTGATGAACGGACTCTTCCGGTCAAAGGGTATCAGGTTCTTGTTCACGGTTATCCCCGCCTTCTCCAGGCATATCTCCGCTTCCTTACCGGTAACGCCGTTGCCGGATAGATCCACCAGCATAAGATGGTTATCGGTCCCTCCCGAGACCACCCTGTATCCCCTGGATATGAGCTCTTCCGACAGGCGCCTGGCGTTCTTCACGATATCTTTCTGGTACTGCTTGAATTCCGGTTGAAGGGCCTCACGGAACGCGACCGCTTTGGCGGCGATAACGTGCATTAGCGGCCCTCCCTGGATTCCGGGAAATACTTCGGAATCGATCCTCTTCGCGAACTTTTCCCTGCACATTATCATGCCGGACCTCGGCCCCCGCAGGGTCTTATGAGTCGTCGAGGTCACGAATTCCGACACAGGAACAGGATCGGGATGTATCCCGGCCGCGACCAGCCCGGCAATGTGGGCCATGTCCACCATGAGCACCGCGCCTATCTCGTCACAGACCTCCCTGAACTTGTCGAACTCTATGGTCCGCGGATAAGCCGATGCCCCGGCGATGACCATTTTGGGTTTGTGTTCCATGGCTTTTTGTCTTATTTCGTCAAGATCAAGTTTTTCGGTCTTTTCATTAACGCCGTAGAAGACCATATTAAAAAACTTGCCTGAGAAATTCTTCTTATGACCATGCGTCAGGTGTCCGCCGCACGCCAGGTCCATCGCCATAACGGTATCCCCCACTTTCAGCATCGAGAAATAAACCGCCATGTTCGCCTGCGACCCGGAGTGAGGCTGGACGTTCACGTGTTCCGCCCCGAAAAGCTCCTTCGCGCGCCGGATGGCAATGTCCTCGGCAACGTCAACGAACCCGCACCCGCCGTAATACCTCTTATGGGGATACCCTTCGGCGTATTTATTGGTCATGGACGAGGACGCCGCTTCCATTATGGCGCGGCTGGTGAAATTCTCGCTCGCTATGAGCTCGATCCCTTCGTTCTGCCTTTTAGTCTCGCCCAGGATGGCCTGAAATATCTCAGGGTCGGTATCTTTCAAATGTCTCATTTGTTTTCCCTCTTCGGTAGCCCAAATGGGTTTATCGCTCATTCTTAACCGGTATGACCCCCACGGGCATGCCCCGGAAGGATCTTCCTGCAAAGGCGGATAAATTTATGAACCGCGAACATGCCTTTTGAACACTTTCTTCTCGAGCTCTTTTATCTGCCTGACGCGTTTCGCGTGGCGCCCTTTAAGAGCCCTCGTTCTCAGCCAGGCCCTGACCGTATCCATTGCCTTTTTCGCGCTTACCCTCTTCGCGGCCAGGACAAGGACATTCGTGTCGTTATGCTGCCGCGATGATACCGCATCAGAGACAGAACCGCAGAGGCCCGCCCTGACCCCGGGAAGCTTGTTCGCGATAATGGACATCCCTATCCCCGTCTTGCATATGACAATGGCCCTGTCCGCTTTCCGGGACGAGACTTGTTTCGCGGCGCTGAACCCGAACTCAGGGTAATCGCATGACCGGGCGGAATATGTCCCGGCATCCTCAACGCGGTACCCGGACTTTGTAAGCATTCCTTTTATCTTTTCCTTAAGAGAAAACCCTCCGTGATCAGCGGCCAGTATTACTTTTTTAGCCATTTTATCAGTTCCTCCACAGCCTCTCTTATCAGTCGAAAAGACGCCCTGTAAAAAGCCAGCGGTCTTCCTATCGGATCCGGTATAATTATATCAACCCTGTTCGGGTTGAATTCCCCCAGGTAATGGACTTTAGTTTCTATCCCGGGAACCATATTAAGTATCCTGGTCTTGTGTTCCGGTTCCATCACCAGGATCATGTCGGCCCATTCAATGATCTTATCCGTCAGTTCCTTGGACTCATACCCCTGCGGGTCTATCCCGGCATTCGCGAGTACCCTGAGCGCTTCTTTAGTCGGGGGCAACCCGTTCAGTCCCAGGGTCCCTGCGGACTTCACTTCTACCGGTATACCTTCCTCCTCCGACCGCTTATTCAGGTAGCCTTCAGCCATTATACTCCGGCAGCTGTTACCCGTACATACAAAAAGAATATGTTTTATATCTTTCATACTCGGTGATCGGTTATCTGTTATCGGTGATCGGTGATCGGTGATACCAGACGCAACCCGGACTTTTTTACTTTCCCCGTCCGACCTTCCTGTTCTTAGCTTCGATCTTCCTGACAAGTTCCCTCTTGTATTCCCGCAATTTTTTCGTAAGCGGAACGGAATTCACGCCTAATATCTGCACAGCAAGTATTGCGGCATTGACAGCTCCGGCTTTTCCAATGGAGACGGTCGCCACGGGAACACCCGAAGGCATCTGCACCGTGGAAAGAAGCGAATCCATGCCGTCCAGCCTTGTTTCCATCGGAACGCCTATCACCGGGAGAGTCGTATGGGCCGCTATCACTCCCGCGAGGTGCGCGGCGCCCCCGGCCCCGGCTATTACGACCTTCACCCCCCTGTTTTTCGCTCTCTTGGCGAAACCGGAAGTCTTATCAGGCGACCGATGCGCCGAGAAGATCTTTACTTCATGAGAAATACCGAACTTGTCCAGCGTGCCGCTTGCCTCTTTCATGACCGGCAGGTCCGAGTCGCTTCCCATCACTATGCTTACCTGCGGCTTCTTCATTTATATCTCCCCTTCCGTGTCTCGTTATTCAGTTTTCCTATAAAGCTCATTACGACCCTTTCCAGGTTCAGAACGTCGAACCCGGCCCCGGCGAACTATGTCTCCACGCGGGCAATGGCGCGGTAACCTATGTCCTTCCTGTAGTACATTTCGTCAAAACGCACTTTCTCCACGGCCCTGTAAGTATTGGCAACCGCGTCCCTGATGCCCTGTCCCATGCCGACTATGTTAAGGACCCTGCCGCCGGAGGTGACCAGCGCGCCGTTCTCTTCACGGGTCCCGGCATGGAATACCAGGGCGCCCGATCCCGTTGCTTCCTCGATCCCCGTTATCTGTTTTCCTTTTTCGTAACTGCCGGGATACCCGCCCGAAGCAAGCACGACGCACACGCATTCCCGTTCATCCCACTGGATCATCTTCCCGGAAAGGTCTCCTTTCGCGGCAGCCATCAGGAGTTCCGTAAGGTCGGTTTTCATGCGCGGAAGTATGACCTGGGTTTCAGGATCGCCGAACCTCACGTTGTATTCAAGAACCTTAGGCCCGGAATCCGTTATCATAAGCCCAGCGTAGAGCACGCCCCTGTAAACTATCCCTTCATTACGCAACCCCTCTATGGTGGGACGGACACACGTCTCCAGGATCTCATCGAAAAGATCATCGCCGATCACCGGCGCCGGCGAATACGCCCCCATGCCTCCGGTATTAGGCCCTTTGTCCCCGTCGTAAACACGCTTATGGTCCTGACTGCTTGCCAGCGGAATGATATTCTCGCCGTCTGTCATGACCAGTATGGAGGCCTCCTCACCGGTAAGACATTCCTCGACTATTATCCTCTGACTGGCCGAACCGAATTTCTTATTGACCAGCATGTCCTCGGCCGCCCTGACCGCCTCATCGACATCCGCGGCTATTATCACCCCTTTCCCCGCGGCCAGGCCGTACGCCTTGACCACTATGGGAGCGCCTTCGGAACGGATGTACTCTTCCGCTTTTTTGAAATCATCGAATATCCTGAAAGGCGCGGTCGGCACGTTATATCTGCCCATCAGTTCTTTCGCGAATATCTTGCTCGATTCCAGGCGGGCGGCCGCGTAAACCGGGCCGAAAACGCTTATCCCCGCCGCTTCCAGATCGTCCGCTATGCCCACAGCCAGCGGGATTTCCGGTCCGACAACGACCAGATCGATCCCTTTTTCCCTGCAGAAATCCGCCACCTTGTGGTGTTCGGTCACTTCTACGTCCACGTTCACTGCCTCCAGAGCGGTCCCGCCGTTACCCGGCGAGCAGTAAAGGTCTTTGACGCCGGGACTTTGTTTTATCTTCCAGCACAGCGCGTGTTCACGTCCCCCGGAACCGATAACCAGGATGTTCATAAAGTAAGGCCTCTCATTTAGTATTGCGTATCGCGTTTTGCGTATCGCGTATTGAGTTTTAGACGATCTTTACGCCTTTTCTACCCCCGGCTATTCCCCCGATCACCCAGCTTTTAAGCTTGAACTTCCTGCCAAGGATCTTTTGGGCTTTTTCCGCGTCTTTCCTCGAAAGCACGAGTGCCATGCCTATTCCCATATTGAACGTCCGGTAGAGTTCTACCTTTTCGATCTTCGCCCTTTTCAGTATAAGGTCAAAGATCCGCGGCACGCGCCAGCTGCCTTCACGGACAACCGCTTTGACGTCTTTCGGCAGCATTCTCGGTATATTGTCGTAAAACCCGCCCCCCGTTATATTCGCGGCCCCCTTTACGCGCACCTCGCGCGAGATCTCCAGAAGCGGTTTCACATAGATCAAAGTAGGCTTTAGGAAAAGCTCCTTTTCTTTTCTTATTTCGTTTTTCGTAAAGATCTTACGCACGAGAGAATAACCGTTGGAATGAAGCCCGCTGGATGCCAGACCCAGCATAACATCGCCGGGCCTGATCTTCCTGCCGTCAATGATCCGCCTGCGGTCCACCATGCCGACCGTGAAACCCGCAAGGTCATATTCCCCTTTGCGATACATCCCCGGCAACTCCGCTGTCTCCCCTCCCAGCAGGGCGCAACCCGCCTGACGGCAGCCTTTCACTATGCCTTTAATGACGTCCGACCATGTTCTTTCGTCCAGTTTCCCGGTCGCGAAATAATCCAGGAAAAAAACCGGCCTCGCGCCGCAGCAGAGCACGTCATTCACGCACATAGCCACAAGGTCGATACCTACTGTGTCGTGTTTCCCTACAAGCTGCGCGACCTTCAGTTTCGTGCCCACACCGTCAGTTGAAGAAACAAGAAGAGGGTTTTTCACTCCGGATAAAGCGGTATCAAAAAAACCGCCGAACCCCCCTATTGAACCTACGCTTCCTTTTATCCTGGTCGAGTTAATAAGCCTCCTTGCATCCTTTACAAGCATGTCGGCCTTATCGATATCGACACCGGATCGCTTGTAGGTCATTTTCTTTTTCATAATCCGATATTCTTGAAGATCTTTTCGACGTGCCTGAGGTGATAATCAAGACTGAAACAGTCCTCGAGCTCGTCACCTGACATGAACTTTTTCAGCTTATCGCTCCTGAGCAGGATTTCCCTGAAATCGTTCCCGTTTTTACCGGCCTCGAGAGCGGCAGCCTGGACGATGTCATAAGCTTCCCCGCGCGTCGCGCCCTTTTTAATAAGCTCGAGCATTACATGCTGGGAGAACACGAGACCTTTCGACAACCCGATATTCTCCAGCATCTTCTCCTCATTGACCACCAGCATGGAAATAAGGCTCCCGGCTTTCTCGAGCATATAATCCAGAAGGATGGTCGAATCCGGTATGATTATCCTTTCAACCGAAGAATGGGAGATATCGCGTTCATGCCAGAGAGCCACGTTCTCAACGGCCGCCACAGCGTTCCCTCTGAGCACTCTCGCCAGGCCGCATATGCGTTCGCATATGACGGGATTCTTCTTGTGCGGCATACTGGAAGAACCGGTCTGGCCGCTCGCGAAGTATTCCTGCACCTCGCCGATCTCGGTCTTCTGAAGCCCTCTTACCTCAAGCGCTATTTTCTCAAGGGTCGCGCCGACAATCGCTATGACGTTGAGATAATACGCGTGCCTGTCGCGCTGTATGACCTGACTGGAGACCCCGGCGGGTTTTAACCCGAGTTTCCCGCAGACGTACTCTTCCACATACGGGTCCACGTTGGCGAAAGTCCCTACCGACCCGGAGATCTTTCCTGTCGCGATGGTCTCTCTGGCGTTCCGCATCCTCTCAATGCTACGCTGCATCTCCTTGTAAAAAAGCGCCATTTTGAGCCCGAACGATACCGGTTCCGCATGCACGCCGTGCGAGCGCCCTATCATCGGTGTCTTTTTGTATTTAAGCGCTTTTCCCTTCAGGGCTTCCAGAACGCCCTCCGCGCCTCTGATAAGAAGGTCCATCGCCTCCGCCATCTGGACCGAGAGCGCCGTGTCAAGAACATCACTTGAAGTAAGACCGAAATGAAAATACTTCGCGTCTTCGCCCACATTCTCTGAAACGTTCCTGATAAAAGCGACGACGTCGTGGTTGGTGACTTCTTCTATCTCTTTGATCCGTTCGGGGCTGAACCCGGCCTTTTCCTTTATGGTCTTTACGGCACCTTTCGGGATAGAACCCAGTTCCGCGAAGGCCTCGCACGCGAGGACCTCAACGTCCAGCATTTTCTGGAACCTGTTCTTCTCGGTCCATATCCCGGCCATTTCGGGGCGCGTGTAGCGTTCTATCATATCATTCTCCTCTTTTTAGCGGACAAGAGTAAAAATGTTCAACATATAGTATGTCGGAATATTTTTTATAGCATATATAATACATGGTGTCAACAAATTGTGGGCGCAATGTCAAGCCAAAGTTAAAATGTCCGGTTTCTACCAAAGTTAAAATGTCCTCTTTTGTTAATGAACCAGTAGTAGTAGCTTTTCTTTCTTTTTTGCTTCTTTTTTCTTTCTTTGTGAATAACCTGAA
>JAYEOV010000038.1:0-11505 GCA_034723315.1 Candidatus Omnitrophota bacterium
CGACATGCACCCCGGAAGAGATAGCTGACTTTTGCGTGGAGACAGTGAAGATAGCGGGCCCCGACGCGTGCCCGCCTTATGTGCTGGGTGTCGGTATCGGGGGGACGATGGAACAGTGCGCTTTACTTGCGAAAAAGGCGCTTCTTGGTCCGATCGATAAACCGAATCCAAAACCTCATATCGCGAAGCTTGAGGAAAGGATAAAAGAACGGGTTAAAGCCCTGGATATCGGGGTGATGGGCCTGGGGGGCAAGTCAACGGTTATAGGCGTTAACATTGAAGTTTTTCCTACGCATATCGCCGGATGTCCCGTCGCGGTAAATCTTTCGTGTCACGCGTTACGTTCGGCAACCGCGGAGATGTAGAATCCATTCCATAACATGGAATGGATTCTAGAAGATTGTGATCAGTGAGGTATATATTTATGGCTGAACCTAAGAAGATCGAGACTCCGTTAAAAGACGAGGATATCGCTTCCCTGAAAGCGGGGGACGAGATCCTTTTGTCGGGGGTTATCTATACGGCAAGGGACCAGGCACACTTGAGGCTGTGCGAGATTATAAAAAACGGGGACGGTCTTCCTATGGACCTGAAAGGCCAGGTCATCTATTATTGCGGTCCGACGCCTCCCGGGAGCCGGGTGATAGGCGCGTGTGGTCCGACGACCTCAGGACGGATGGACCCGTTCACCACGGTGCTTCTTGAAGCGGGACTTAAAGGCATGATCGGCAAGGGAAGACGTTCGGATAGAGTGACGGAAGCCATTAAACGCCACAAGGGTGTGTATTTTCTCGCTCCCGCGGGAGCGGGCGCTTACCTGAGCCGGAAGGTCAAGGCCTGTGACCTGATCGCCTTCGAGGACCTCGGCCCGGAAGCGATCTACAGATTAGAGGTAGAGGACTTTCCCCTGGTCGTAGGGATAGATCGTGAAGGACGCGATATTTATTCCAGGTTAAAACAGGAGCAGGTTTTGGGTTCCGGGTCTTAGGGCTCACCTGAGTTTTAAAAAACACGATATAGAAAGGATTACGATGCGACAGGACGGACGGCTGGCCAATGGCATGAGAAAAGTAAGGATAACAAAGGATTATATCAAGTACGCTGAAGGTTCATGTCTTTTTGAGATCGGGAATACAAAAGTTATCTGCACGGCAAGCGTTGAAAAAGGGGTCCCTGTTTTCCTCAAGGGGCAGGGGACTGGATGGATAACCTCCGAGTATGGGATGCTTCCAAGGTCCTGCAAGAGCAGGGTATCAAGAGAGACTTCTACAGGCAGGAAAGGCGGAAGGACACATGAAATACAGCGTCTGATCGGCAGGGTCCTGCGGAGTATCGTCGACATGAACGTTCTCGGGGAAAGGACTATCTGGATGGACTGTGATGTGATACAGGCGGACGGAGGCACTCGCTGCGCCAGCATAACGGGCAGTTTTGTGGCATTGTGCCTGGCCCTTAACGGCCTGAAGAAACAGGGATCGTTCAAGGATATGCCTCTCAAGCACTTTCTCGCGGCCGTGAGTGTAGGCGTTATCAACGGTAAAAGTTGTCTTGACCTCGCCTATGAGGAAGATTCACTGGCTGACGTGGATATGAATGTCGTGATGACGGATTCCGGGGATTTCGTGGAAGTGCAGGGTACGGCTGAGAGAGATCCTTTCAGCTGGCAGCAGATGGATGAGATGCTTAAACTGGCCCAGAAAGGTATCAATAAACTTATTGGCGAGCAGAAAACCGCGCTGAAAGGAGTGTTTTCATGACGAAAATACTTATTGCGACCCATAATAGCAAGAAAAGACGCGAGTTGAGGACATTATTGAGGGATTTCAAGGGCGTTAAGGTCATGAACCTGGACGATCTTGATGTTGCGCCCCCGATCATCGTGGAGGACGGCAGGACTTTCCGGCAGAACGCCGTGAAAAAGGCCGTTACCATGTCCAGATTTTTCAAAGGGATCGTGCTCGCGGATGACTCCGGCCTGGAAGTAGACGCGCTGCACGGCCGTCCCGGTGTCCGGTCCGCGAGGTTCGCGAGGGCCAGGGCCACCGATAAGGAGAACAACGATAAACTCCTTAAACTGCTTGAGAACGTCCCCGAAAAAAATAGAAACGCGAAATTTGTCTGCAATATAGCGCTTGCTTCCAGCGGGCATCTGCTGGGACATTTCGAAGGCACAGCTAAGGGTATAATAGGCTTCAAGCCGCGCGGCAAGAACGGGTTCGGTTATGATCCTCTTTTCGTCCCGAAAGGGCATGAGAAGACGTTCGCGGAAATGGCCGCTTCTTACAAGAACAGGATAAGCCATCGCGGACTCGCGTTGAAGAAACTCAAAAGATCCATCAGGAAATATTTTTAAGTGTTGCATGAAGCCTGAAAAAGGCTGTTCTGTTCTTTATTCGGGTCTGGAAGGCGACCCCAGGCTGTCAAGAAACCTCGTAAAACCGCGGCCAAAGTTTTTCAGGGGATTAATATATTCAAAATCCCATTTCGGGTCTTTAACGGTGCCTCCCAGGTGGGCCCTGCTGATCGTTTTCCCGAAACGGATAATGACATCCCGTAGTTCTGTTCTCCATTCCCCGTCTTTCCCGGAGTCCTGTTCCCTGAAGTGGTTCTGGAACGTCAGATCAAGATTCCCGTCGAAATCCATGTATCCCTCGGATGTTATATAGATATCTTTTCCCCAGAGAGTAAGGTCATCTGTCATTATTTCCCGGTCTCTTATTTCAAGATCCATGTAAGCTTCCTCGATGTTCCCGAGCGTGTCCCATCCCAGCATGTTCTGTGCCTTGGAATAAATGTCGCCGATAAGGGGGGCAAGTATGGTGATCTGTCCGAGATTGCCTTTAGATATGGTTATGCTGCCGTTACCTTCGGCTGTAGAAGAGTCGTTCGCGTATCCTTTGAGCGACAGGTCGGCGTTAAAGATCCCGGATATAGCGGTTTTTTCCTTCATAACATCCCTCATGAACAGGCCGAGATCCATATCATTGATGTTCGCGGAAATAAGATAAGGCAGTTCTTTTTCCAGAATGTCAACTTTGAGGTCGATAGTGAACATGCCGTTGTAAAGGGCGCCCTCTATGGCCGGGGCGCTGATCCTTCCTTCCTTCAATGACAGTTTCGCTGTCACTTCTTTCACGCGCAGATCGTCAATTTTCAGGTTATTTGCCAGCATCACGGCAGTCAGTTCGCATTTTTCGAGATCCAGATATTCTGTTTCGAAAT
Organism: Candidatus Omnitrophota bacterium; assembly: GCA_034723315.1. GTDB lineage: Bacteria > Omnitrophota > Gorgyraeia > Tantalellales > Tantalellaceae > JAYEOV01. The sequence goes on from JAYEOV010000038.1 coordinate 3,223, forward strand.
TGATAGTCGATTCCACAGGGCCGGACAGAGGGTGCTCGCGCGCGAAATCTCCTATTTTCCCGGGGAGGATTGTGAATGTTGAAAGGTCGGTCTTGACGGTCCCGTTAAGCGAGCAATGCGCGACGGGAGAGAGGAGATCCTTTAATTCGCCGGTAAGGTCGAAACGGAGGGTATAGAACATCCCGGTCAGGCTGTTTACTGTAAGGCGGTCTCCTTCTTTGGTAAGCCGGCTCCGGAGCCCCAGGTTATCCGAGCGAAGGGAGATATCGTATCCGGGAGTTTCCTCTTTTCCCGGGGTAAAACCAAACAGGTATTTTATTTCGTTGTGGGTGAGGTGTATCTTTGCTTCCGCGATCTTCCCGTTATCGATCTTCAATATCCCGAAGATGTCTTTCAGGATAAAGTCACTTTTCGCGGCAAGCGCTTCTATGATGAAAACCGACTCGAGAAGGGAAACGTCGAATACTTTACGGTAGATGCCGGCTTTGCTGGAAACCGTGCGGATAGCGGCGTTGCAGAGGATATCTCCTGAGTGCGCGCCTTCGAGAGTTATGGTGGTTTTCAGCTGTTTGTCTTTGAGGAAAGAAAGAACGTCGATGAGGATCGTTGCGTTATTTATGTTTATGATGTCCATGTCCTTTTTATCCGGCGGCGCTATTGACACATGGTCGAGTGAGACCGAGTTGAATGATACAAGTTTTATGGAACCGATATTTACGTGATGACCGGTAACTTCGGACAGTCCGGACGCGAGGCGGGTTCTGGCCTCTTCAAAAAAGACATCTTTATAGAGCGAGTATGCCACTGCCACCGCGAGGGCCGCCAGAAGGATCAGGAGGATTATAATTTTCAGGATAGTGCCCGCGATACGCATGATGCGAAAGTATACCATAGACCCGTCTTTCGGGCAATAGTGCCCGTGCGGGCCGAATTGACTCACATTCAAAAATAGGGCGCTGTCCCCCAATTTTTCTATTGTGGATCCCCGATATTCGCCTTCGGCGAATTCGGGGATGACAATTTGGGGTGACTTCTCCTTCCGTGGGCTAAACTCATACAAAATTTCTGTGGATAGCCGGAATGTCATACAAAATACTTTTTTCCGGTAACAGATCAGTCCGCGTAAGAACCCCTTGATTTGATCGCTCCACCCCTCTGTCATCCCCGAAAATTTCCTGCCGTATCTATAACCGCTCAAACAGGAAATTTATCGGGGATCTATGACAATGAAACCTCCACGCGGCAAGCTGCGAGGAATTGACCCGCTGGCATTAAACATTCTTATTGTGGATCCCCGATATTCGCCTTCGGCGAATTCGGGGATGACAATCTGGGGTGATTTCTCCTTCCGTGGGCTAAACTTATATTTTTTCCGAGAAAATGTAAAAGATAAAAAAGCTAGACCGATTCTTTTGAAAATATCTCATTAATTAAGTATACTATATTACAGGGGCTTTATAATATGCGAAAATTGTTTTTAATATATATTTTTTCTTCACTTACTAAATATATTTAAAAACAATCATTTAAGAGGTAATTGTGTGAATTTAGAAAATTATGTGTTAAATAAATCAACGAGATTCCTGATCTCAGTGGCCTTAATGGTCATGTTTTGTTTTTTAGATGCCAGGGCGGTTTCAGTCGATCCTTCGAGTGTACCTGCTCCCGGTCAGTTGCGGAAACTTTCCCTGCTGGATGCAGAAACCTTTATTCTTCCGCAGGATCTCGGAACGGTCAAATATTCCAACAAGGGTGTTTCCAATGTTGTCATCATCCATATACAGGACGCTCATTGCAACTATGCCGCACAGATGCAGATCTCAAAGATCATAGATTATCTTAACACAGAATACGGGATAGGTCACGTCAACCTTGAAGGCGGGACGGGAGAATATGATCTGTCGGTTTTTACGGACATGTACGATAAAGGGATCAGGAGCAGGGTCGCCGACTACTTCGTGAAATGGGGTGAGATTAACGGCGCCGAACTGTTCGCCCTGAACAACCCCGGGAAAGTCTCTCTCTGGGGAGCGGAGGACGCGGGGCTTTATCTCAGGAACCTGGATGTGTACAGGGATTCTCTTGCCTATACGGACGAAGTTAACAAATACATGAAGGAACTGAGGCATTTCATCGGGAATTTGAAGAGACGCATCTTTTCCGAAGAACTCATGGAGATCGACAGGAATTACACGCGGTATAAAACAAACGAACTCGAGTTCAAGGACTATCTGGAGTTCCTTTTCGCGAAAGCCAGGCAGAAAGGAATAGATGTCAGGTCATTAACAAATCTGTATCTTTTGAAACAGTCTATGGATGAGGAGGACAGGATAGATTTCAGAAGGGCCAATAACCAGAGGGAAGAGCTTATCGGCAGGCTGAAGGAGTTTTTGTCAAAGAATGAGCTTGAAGAGCTGGTGCTAAAAACAGTTGAATTCAAGAATAAAAGGATCTCGCAGAAGGAATTCTATGAGTATCTCGCGAAAAAAGCCGGTCAGACGAGGCAGGGCCTGGAAAATTTCCCGGAACTTCAAAAATACATAATTTACATTTCACTTTACGAGGCCGTTGACAAGTCCGGGGTCGTGGAAGAGATGGAACAGTTAGAAGCCCGGATAAAGGAAACGGTTTACCAGAACGACAGGCAGAAAGAACTCGACAGACTTTCAAAGACCCTCGTCCTGACCGGGAACATGTTCGGAATACTGCTTACCGTGGAAGATTATGAGTATTACAAGAAGAACAAAGATGATTTTGAGGTAAGTAATTTTGTTTCCTTTATAAGAAAAGAAGCGCCTGTTTGCGGGATAAAGGCGAAGCTTGATGACAGCATCGGCAGGCTTGACGTGTTTCGCGAAAGGATATGCCGGTTTTATGAATGTTCTTTCGAAAGGGACGAAGCGTTTCTTGAGAATATCAGGGTGTCCGGGGGAGAGACACAGGCCGGTATCCTGGTCACAGGCGGGTTTCACGCGGAGAACCTGCTCGGGCTTCTGAAAGAGAAGGATATTTCGTATGTTTCTATCATCCCGAACTTTGAGATAGAGGAGGGTTTCGAATCGCGGTATTTCTCGATTCTCTCGGGAGGCATCAGCCCGTTTGAGGAGACCCTTAATTCGGCATTATCCACTATACAGGTACCGAGTCCGCTGAACAGGTTGATAATGGAAACCGACGGTCCGGGAAGGGCCGAACGGTTCCGTATGGCCGTTATCGCCCTGGAAGCGATGTACAGTGAGGGGGCCGCGCGGGCGTTCGGACTTAATGACGGCAGGTATGTGGTTTTTTATGTGGAAAATAACGAACCGATTGTGGATGTTTTGAGTTCCGGAGAGTTTCGGGAAAAGTTCGGGGATGTGGAACTGGTCGCGGAGGATATTGATATAGATAATATTAACCGTGGTCTGAGTGAGATCGGGCAGGATTGGATCGTGAGAAATTCAAGGGACAGGATATATCTCGGGGAAGGCAGCACAGCCGTCGAGGATAGCCGGAGGATCCTGGAAGCTATCGGGGACGCAAACTTGATAGCGGCTTTGAACGATCTTATGGGGAGGAAAGGGTATTATGAGGAAGACGGAAACTGGGTGGAGATCACGGGAACGGACAGGGAAGGCAACCCGTATTCAGCTATCCAGATCATCGGGGAACTCGGTTCAGCTCACGCAGGAGGGCAGGGTATATATTTTCCGGCTGGACTTTCCGATAAGGAACTTGTTGAAACATTGCTGCACGAGCTTGTGGCGAGCGTGTACGCCGGTAATATGACCAGAGGCCTTGACGGACATGATCTCTCGAGCGGGGTCGAAAAGGCGTTTAAAAACGTGGATATCCGGGATGCCGGGGCGTTGCGCGCGGCAGCCGAAGCGGCAATGGAATTTCTGGAAAGGGCCGAGCGGTATACCGGGATGGATGGAGTGGAAAAGACCATTCAGCAGATAACGGCTGAAGAAAGATTCGGACTTAACCGGGATTTTGCGGCTATGTTCTTCAGTAGAGGCGCGGCGAAGTGGTTTGCATCTCTGATCCTGGAAGCGATCAGATATGCCGGAAGGCAGGACAGGGAAGTTCCGAATTGGTTCAAAACATTCGAAGATGAGCTTAAATCGAGAAGTGAGAAAGCCGAGGATTACCAGGAAAGGATCGAAGAGATCAAGCGCAAGCTGGATAGATACGGTGATCAGACGATCAGCGAGGTATTGATCAGCGCCTTGGACTTTAGAAGCCTGGATGATTTACTGGGGGCTCTGGAAAGCGCTTTGGATACCACGTCTTTACGACCGGAAATTATCCTTCAAATGGTGAGACCCGCTAAAAGCGCCGATATGCTGCGCAGGTTTGTCGAGATCGGCAGCGTCTTACCCGAAAAAGACCTGAGGAGGATATTTAACGTTCGTGCCACCGGAAAATATTTGCGGGAGAGGATCGAGCGCGAACGGGACGCGGTGGACCGTGCAGTCGTGCCGGAGGAAAACCGGTATTTTAACAGAGAGGGGAACAGCGAGGACAAGATATTTATGACCAGGTCAAGCATGCCTTTTCTGGAATATGTCAGCAGGTTTGATTATCTGTCCGAAGAAATGATAAAGAAACTGAGAACCATGGAAGAAGAAATGCCGGGAAGAGGGACGGAATTTCTATTAGGGCTGACAAGGGCGTATAATCTGAACGAGGTAAGGTTTGAAGAGAGGAAGGCGCGGCTCAGAACGGAAGTTATAGACAATGCCTTAAAAAACAAGCAGAGGTTAGAGGGAATAAAGGATGAGCTTAAAGAGAAAAATGGGAGATTAAAGTGGGGCGAACTGACCGGCGACGAAAAGGCGCGGCTGGAGGGCGAGATCAGGGATCTTGAGGATGAGGGAGCCGAAATATTAAAGAATTTTAAGGGACCCGGGATCGTGAACGTAAACGAAACCAATTACATGAAACAACCCGAATATCAGAGAGGGATGGGGGATTTGAGGCAGGGCCACGCGGAATTCGTCAAAAGGAAGATACTGGAACAGGACCGTCTTTTTGAGGTCGTTGGCGCGATCAAGAACGGTGAGATAAGCATGGGAAACACGGTTTCCGTCGACAATAATCTGGTGGCGGACCCCCGGAAGTACAGACTTATGAGATTGAAAAAATCAGCGGTAATACCTGTCTCGGACGTTGATGGGGTAGAGCATGGTATAGGTAAAGACGGCACATTCTGGGTAAGGCATGGGGCTGGCGAAACCCGGCCGTTGTTGGTGGAAGGTAAAAAGGTTGCGGTGAAACTTGTCGCCGGGGAGGACTTCAAGGACGTTACAGGAAAAAGAATAAAAAAACACAAGTATTTTGAAAGCGCGAAAAAGCCGGGCATTGCCGGGGAGTGGGACGACGAACTTGACGGTATCATATTGAGGGAGAGTGATGGGGCGCTTTCCGTTGTAATAAGAGAGGATTCGAACATACCACCTGCTTTGATAAAAGCCGCGAAATTGATAGTTGATATTGTGAAGATACAGGATGAAAGGACCCGGGACGAAGCGTTCAAAGATCTTCTCACGATCCCCGCGATACAAGAGTTCCTTTCAGACAGGGAATCCCCTGAAACGAAAAGAGAGGCTCAAAGGGAAATACTTTATTGGGAAAACATCTTTTCTTTATTTCCGAAAGATGAATCGCTGCGCACCCGGCTTTTGATTAAGTACTGGAACGAAATAAAACAAATGGTTTTTCCACCCTCGGCTGGCGAAGAGATGCCCATGTACGCGATGGCGGGCGGTTCTTCGGCAATCGGCAATATAGTATCTGAAGCGGGCAAGACATTGGCCGATCTGCGGGAAATGGATATCGAAGATAACGGGAAGACGCTCACGATCAGTGACCGGCCCGGCGCCGGGCCGGAAAACCGGTTGAGAGACGGCAAGATCGAGGTGGATTTGGCCGGTATCGAGAAGGAATCGTCAGAATTAAGGGGGATGCTTGAAGGATTTATAAACGAAAGAATAGATGAGAGCACCCTGACCTCCGATGAGGTCGGGGAACTCACCGATCTTCTCGAAATGCTGAGCGATGCTAGTGTGGACAGGGTCGTCGGGTTGGATGATCATGAGAATCTTCTGGGTCTTTTTAATGAGAAAGTCCTGTATCTTAACAAGGATCTTATGGATGACCCTCTGGCTCTTTTGCATGAGCTCGGCGAAGGAGGTATCCGGCTTCCAGACGGTTATGAGGGGCTGACAAGACATACCTATATGCGCGGTGTGGGGAAGGACGTCAGGACTGGTGACGAACTTCTTGCAGCGGATATCGGGACAGAAGCTGTTGAAGGCCTTTCAGCGGAAGAGCGCATCCGCGGCATCAAAAACAAGATGAGAGAAGCTGGCCTGCGCCCAATGGCCGGCCCGGAAGAGGCCCTGATAAATTATAATTATGACAACAGGGAGGAGCCGGTGAAAGGCCGCGTGCTTGCCGGAGCAAAAGGCATGCTTGAGGGCCTGCAGGGGAAGCTCGATCCCGCGCGTAACCTTGAGTTCACGCGCAGGATCGGTGATATCGTAGCCAGCCTGAGGAGGGGCACTCTCAACATCGTGCTGATACCCTCCACGAATGTTGAGATCCTGTCCGCGCAGGAGAACCTGTCGCGGAAAGTCACCAGGAGATTCAGGGGGATGGGCATCAACACGATTGTAATGCACTACGACCCTGATAACCCGGGGATAAAGATAGACAGGGCTTTAAAAGAGGCGGGGTTGGAGAAGAACAAGAAGCTGTTTCCTAATATATACATATACACGCAGGTCAAGGCGGGAGAGGAAGTTCCGGCGGAGATACGGGAAGCGCAGGAGAAGTATGAGGAACTCATGGTCATAGGTAAGGATATACTGGATGCGGGCATGGACGTCGGGGACGTGCAGGTGGATGAGATAAAGATCATCGCGGTGGCGAACGCGCTTTTGAATGACAAGAGGTTGAAGGAGAATTTCGGGTACAGCGCGGAAGACATGGAAGACATGAGGAGAGAGAACCTCGTCTTTTTTCGTACCTCCGGTTTTTTCGATGGAATAGAAGTAGAAGGAGGACTGGATTTTGAAAGCATGAGAGCAGGTGATCTTGAAAGGTTCATGGAAAAGCTGTTCAAGGGAAAGATCCCGATGAGGATAACGAGAGTGAACTGGGAGGAGATCCGGTTTTGGCAGGACGCCCAGGAAGAGGTCCTCAGGTCACTGTAATACAGTTCTTCCAGACTGCTTTTCTCTTCCCGGCGCCTTTTTAAAATGCTACAAAAAATAGCATATTATCTCTCCCTATTTTCCCCCTTATTTTCAAGCATTCTTTCTCATGATCCAACGTAAATTAAAAATAAAATAGTCAGATAAATTTGTTGATATTATGCATAAAGAAGTTTATAATAAGAATAGTTAGACATATAAACAGTGAGATTTTGATGTATTTAAGTAAGTACCGCGGTGATATAACTGTGCGGTCTTTATTTAACGGTTGTAGAAAGTTATTATCATCGTGTGAAAAAGGCAGAAATTGGCAAGTCTGTGAAGGAGTGTGATGGTGAGGAAACTTCGAAAAAAAGGATATTTTGGGATCGCGGCGTTTATCCTTGTCGTAACGTTCTCAAGCCTGACGGTATCGACCTCGTATCCCGTAATGTGGACAGGAGTAACAGCCGGGATAAATCTTCTTCCGCAGTTGCGGTCAAAGCCCGTGCAGGATGCGGAAATAGCCGATAAGCATATGCTGGAAACGTTCTTACAATATAAGATCAGACAGGATCCGGGAATTTTCACTGATCTTACCGGTAAAATTGACGATCTGTATTCGGATCTGGGGCCAAAGAAAGTTGTGGTCAACTTTACAAAGGCGGAGAGGTTCAGGGCCGAAGGATCTACCGCGGGTTCGGCGGATATGGTGCGCGTTATTCCGTGTTCCATTGACGCACAGCAGTATTATATATACGTAATCAGCGGTGAAGAAAACTGCCTGAGGATCGGTGTGGACACCCAGAGTGAATATATAGATCACTTCGAAGAAATGGCACGGAAAGGATACCTGCAGGTGCGGGTCGTGGAACGTCTTCGAAAACGCCTGTTCCTGGACGACTTCCCTCTCACGGTCGTGGACAGGACCGATGAAGCCGTGAAGCTCGCGCTGGAATTTCTTGAGAAGATCGGCGCTGCGCGGATCGCGAAAAAGCTTGAGACCATTGTGGCGGAAGGGAAACTCGTGGTCACGAAAGGAACGGCATTGGCCGTGGGCGCGATAGTTATCGACGATGTAAAAAACGAAAGCGAACGGGCC
>JAYEOV010000039.1:0-34369 GCA_034723315.1 Candidatus Omnitrophota bacterium
ATTATTAATACCAAAAAGAAAAATCTTTTCATTGCTTCTCCTTCTTTCCCATACAATATGTTCTACGCTTCAAAAAAACGAACCTGACATCACTCGATACACAATCCATAGCGAGCACACGTGTCCACTACGAGATACCCATAGCGCCCAGTCTCACTCAATACCCAAAGCGCCCATTATTGTCTATACTCAATACGCAATACTATATTACTAAAGAATCAACATCGCGTCGCCGTACGAAAAGAACCTATACCCCGAATCGATCGCTCTTTTGTAGGCCTTGATAATAAGACCCCTGCCCGCGAGAGCGCTCACCAGCATAAGAAGCGTAGATTCAGGCAGATGAAAATTCGTCACAAGCCCACTTATTATTTTAAACTTATATCCGGGATAAATAAAGAGGTTTGTTTTACCCCTTGAGGGTGAGATCTCCCCTTCTTCCGTGGCGGAACTTTCCAGCGCCCTGGCAGAAGTTGTCCCTGCAGCGAATACGGCCCCTCCGGAGGCTTTAGTCCGGTTTACGGTCTCAGCGGCGACGTTGTCTATCTCGAAATGTTCAGCGTGCATGACATGTTCTTCAATGTTCTCTTCCTTGACAGGAGCAAAAGTCCCGTAACTGGTATGCAGCGTCACGTAAGCTATCGACACTCCCTTTTCCGTGATCCTGTTCAGAAGACGCGTCGTGAAATGGAGCCCGGCAGTGGGAGAAGCAGTGGCACCGTCCTTTTGAGCGAAGACCGTCTGATAATCCTCCTTATCCCGGGGCTGTTCTTCCCGGGTCACGTAGGGGGGGAGGGGGACATGCCCGGTCTTCAACACTTCCGTTACCGGAGCGTCGAATTTTACATAACGTCCGACATCAGCCTGTCCCTGAACGGTCGCCAGGATACCGTTCTCAATTTCGATCTTTTCTCCCTCCCTGACGCGTCTTGAAGGCCTGACGAGCGCGCGCTGTGTTTCTCCATCCGTATCGAGCAGGAATATCTCGACCTTTCCGCCGGTTGTCCTCCTCCCGTAGAGTCTCGCGGGGATCACACGCGTATCGTTGAGAACCAGACAATCCCCGGAACGGAAATATCCGGTGATATCCCTGAAGATCTTTTCCGCGATATCACCTGTCACCCGGTCGACCACCATCATCCGCGCCCCATCCCTCTCTTTCAGAGGCTCCTGCGCTATCAGACCCTCAGGCAGGTTGTAATAAAATTCGGAAAGTTTCATGATTTATAGAAGGAATATCATGTGTCTGTTATCAGTGATCTGTTATCCGTTTTCGGTTATCTGGTTAACCGATCACTCTTTACCCATCACCCATTACTCATTACGCATCACTAGTATTTCTCTAAGATCAACTATCTTCGCCCCGGGATAATAATACTCCAGGATCCTCTCCGCCTTCCATTTCCTCAGCGCAAGGCCGAAAGCGCCCCACTGGCACATCCCTACCCCATGCCCCCATCCGTAGCCGCTGAAAAGATAAAACTGCGGGTACTTCTTAATACGGAAATTCGCGCTCCTGAGGACCTTCCTGCCGATCGCGTCAAGAAAATCCCCCGTATTTATCTCGAACCATTTGTTCCGGGACCTCACCCTCACATATTTTAGACGCTGCGAACCGTCGCGGGATCCCTCTCTTATATCATCGACGCTCCTGAGAACATAACCGTTCTCTTGCAGCTTTTCAAGTATGGTCCGCGTGGGCACTCTGACCCTCCACCTGAAATAAGGCGACCATCCGCACCACCGGCATTTCACGCCTTTTAGGGGTTCGGATCTTACGCCCCACACAGCCGATATATCCTCTGTGTGACCGCCGCAGCACGAGTGAAAATATCCCGGCAGCACCTTCCCCCCGTCCTCCAGGACCTTTCCTTTCGTGGCATCCACCGCTTTACCGGTCCGCCATCTTTCACTGGACGCCCCTCCATAGACCTGTGAAAAGGTATCTGCCGTTACATCGTATTCCTTGTCCTTTCTGCGCAGGGCCTCGGCGACAGCAAAACTGCGCGAAGCTATCGCCTGCGCTTTCATCACCGCGAAAGGCCAGAAGGGATTTATCTCCCGCGGAAGAACCCCCTTAAGATAGCCCTCCAGTTCGACCCTGTTAACCGCGTCCAGGGTACCACCTTTCTTGATGATATCCATCTCCCCCCTGTACAGGGTGCCGTCCAGCGTGATAGATCTGTCCCTGGAGGAGGAACTAAGAGAATTACGCGGTGATATCCGGATCGCAACGGCATCAAAGACCTTCCCGCCGATCTTTATTCCCCCGCTTACAGGCAAGATCTCAGTGCCGCAAGGAATGTCCGTTTCCTTATCCAGTGCGGTCCCGGTAGCGGCGTCGAGTATAGTGCAGGCCCCTTTTAAACCTATTTTCAGCTTGTTTTCATCACGAGCGACGCGGACACGCACGATGAAAGGCCGTTTTCCGGAATAACGGAACTTTACGGAAATGTAGAAAAACCTGAAGGCCAGGAAACACAGGACTATGGCTATGCCCAGCTGTACCAGTCTTCTGTTCGTTATGATCTGTTTTTTCATGTTTCTTCAGGTCCGGAAAAACAAAAAGCAGAGAATCGGAGAGGCCTTTTCTTCCCCCTCTCCTCCTCTCTGCCTCATGATAAACACCCGGCGATCACTATCTTTTAAAAAACAGGTAAAACAGCAGGGATAAAATCACGCTCGCCAGAATGCAGGTCGTCAGGGGAAAATAAAACGTAAAATTATCACGTTTTATGAGAATATCGCCGGGGAGCCTTCCCAGCCATGGCAGTTTCCCGGCCAGCAGGAACATACCCCCGGCCACTATGAGCACTAATCCGAAAACTATAAGATACTTTCCGATGGTCTGCGGCATTCTTCTTGTTAAAAAACAGGTTACTTAAGGTTGAGTAAAGTTCCTTAAAGTTGCCTTTTACGAACATAACGTCCTTCGGGCGAACTTTTCACCTGTCCCGTAGGAGCGGCCTCCAGGCCGCGAACAAAATTATCACCATGGGTTCGCCGCCTGGAGGCGGCTCCTACGGCTTTGGTTATTGAAATTCCGTTACAAGAACATATGCCGGTCTTCGCCATCTTTTCCGCGACATTATGTAACCTTGATATAACCTTATGCAACATCCACACATGCACATTCGCCCGGGATGACAGTGAAGCAAGAAATCCAAAAAGGAAATTCCTGCTGACTTTTAAAAGAGCTCCCCCTGCGCCGCCCCTTTGTGTTTTCCGAGGTACTGAAATGCCTCTTCCGTAAGTTCACGGCCGCGCGGCGTTCTTCTCAGAAAGCCTATTTTCAACAGATACGGTTCGACTATATCTTCTATGGTATCGGTCTCTTCGTTAAGTGACGCGGCGATGGCTTCGATCCCTACCGGCCCTCCCTTGTAGGAAGCGGATATGACGTTAAGAAGCTTGCGGTCTATCCTGTCCAGCCCCTTCTCGTCAATGCCGTGAGTGGCCAGCGCTTCTATCGTCGCCTCGGGCGTGATCCTGCCGTCCGCCTTGACCTCTACCCAGTCTCTTACCCTTCTTAGAAGACGGTTGGCTATACGGGGCGTCCCCCTTGAACGCATGGCGATCTCGGAAGCTCCGTTTTTGTCCATCGGTATGCCGAGAAGTTTAGCGGACCGTTTAATGATCGTCTCCAGGTCCTCGGACGAATAGAACTCAAGATGGAATGAGATTCCGAACCTGTCCCTGAGCGGAGCGCTTAAAAGACCCGCTCGCGTGGTCGCCCCTATAAGAGTGAAACGTTTAAGGTTGAACTTTATCGTCTTCGCGTAAGGCCCCTTATCTACCAGGAAATCTATCTGAAAACTCTCCATCGCCGGATAAATGAACTCTTCTACCACTTTGGACAGCCTGTGGATCTCATCGATAAAAAGGATGTCGCCTTCGGACAGGTTGGTAAGTATGCCTATAAGGTCCCCCGCCCTTTCGATAGCGGGACCGCTGGTCGCGGTTATTTTCGTTTCTCTTTCATTCGCGACTATATGAGCAAGCGATGTCTTCCCCAGCCCCGGAGGGCCTGAAAGAAGAAGATGCTCCATGGGCTCGTCCCTCTTCATGGAGGCCTTAAGGGCTATGCCAAGGGACTCGGCAACCGCGCTCTGGCCCACGAAATCCTCAAGCAGTTTCGGCCTGAGCGAGAGGTTCATAATAAGATCGTCTTCGGTCTCCCCCTGCCTGACCATCCGGTCGTCCTTATCCAGGAATTTTTCACGTCTGTTGTCGCTCATTACCCTTCCATCATTTTAAGGTAAACATCCAAAACCAAAAACCTAAAACCAGGCTTCAACCCGCCTTGAACTACTTTCTATCACCTTCATTACGCTAAACTGCCTTTTTCTCCCTGTACACTTCGTTAAGTATTTCTTCGCTGGTCTTGACGTCCGGGCATCTCTCAAGCGCTTTACGGATCATGTCCCCGGCTTCATTCCGTTTATATTGCAGCTGCAGGAGAATTTCAAGGGCTTCGTTCTGTATGTCCTCGTACTCCTCTATTTTACTGACGAACCCATCCTGTATAAGCCCGTATTTACCGACTTTCCCCTGAAGTTTCGCCACTATCTCGCGAGCCCGCTGCTGCCCTATTCCCGGCAGCCGCCTGAGAAAGGAAGCGTCCCCGGAATCTATAGCGCCGGCTATGGACGAAAAAGGCTCCGCCAGGGCCCTGCACGCCGCTTTCGGCCCTATGCCGGAAACGGATATGAACTTCTCAAAGAACTCCTTTTCCACGTCGTTCTGAAAACCGATGAGGATGGGAATAGCCGTGGACTGGCTCATCTGGAAATAATAATACGTGACCAGTTCGACCTGGTCCTGAAGACCCGTCTCCTTTTCCAGAACTTTCATGACGGCAAGCGGGACAAGGACCTCGTATGACACGCCTCCGTTCTCAATGATAAGCGCTCCTTCTTTCTTCGCCTGTATTTTACCTGATATCCTTGAGATCATATTGCTCCTGGTTAAAAAACGTCTCGTCCTCTGTCCACGTCCCACGGTCCACTATCGACCGTCGACTGCCTGTCCTGTACCGAACTTGTTCTGATACAGAGTGGTCTATGGACCTATTTTGACCCCACTCCCTCAATATACACGTAACTTATCGCCATGGCAAGGGCGTCGGTAATATCGGGCGGCTCAGGCATCATGTTAAGCTTTAAAAGTTCCTTTACCAGCTTCTGCACCTGATGTTTGGCGGCCCTGCCGTTACCGGTGACAGCTTTCTTGATACGTGTCGCGGGATAATTCACAAGCCGGACATCGCTTTTGCCACAGGCCAGGCAGATGACGCCCCTGGCGTGCCCCATGAGTATTGATGTAGTCGGGTGCTTGTAATGAGAATAAAGCTTTTCCAGGACAAGAACGGACGGTCTGTGCTCCTTTATGACATCCATGAGATTATCGTATATGCAGGCGACTCTTTCGGAAATGCTGTCCTCGGAAGGTGTCCTTATAACCCCGGCTTCTATGAGCTTCATGCGCTCCTGACCGTGTGCCTCGATAAGCCCGTAACCGGTCCTGAGCAGTCCTGGGTCGACACCTAATATTCTCATTTAGATCATATTTCCGTCTCTATCTGTTTAAGTATCTCATCCGGTATGTCAAAATTGGAATAGACGTTCTGGATATCGTCATGGTCCTCAAGCTCTTCCACGAGCGCCAGGATCTTCTTTGCCGTTTCAATATCCTCCACTTTTATCGTGTTGTTGGGGACCATGCTAAGCTCCCCGGATTCGATCTTTACCCCTTTCTCGTTAAGTCCCGTCCGGACCCTGTCGAAATCCTGCGGAGCGCAGGTTATCTGGAAAAAATCCTCATCAAACGTAAGGTCTTCGGCCCCGGCATCAAGGGCTATAGTAAGGAGCTCATCCTCGCCCGCGTTCTCTTTTCCCACCATGAAAACGCCCTTTTTCTCGAACTGGAACGCGACCGACCCGGCACCCGCCATGTTGCCGCCCCGCTTGCTGAAGATACTCCGGACTTCACTGGTCGTACGGTTCTTGTTATCCGTAAGCCCTTCCACGATCACGGCCACGCCTCCCGGAGCGTAACCCTCAAAAGACACGGACTCAAAAGTAACACCTTCAAGCTCTCCCGTGCCTTTTTTTATCCCGCGTTCGATATTATCAGCGGGCATGTTCGCGTCCCTGGCTTTCTGGATAGCCAGACGCAGCCGGGGATTAGCTTCAGTGTTCCCTCCGCCTTCTCTCGCCGCTACGGTTATCTCCCGGATGAGCTTGGTGAACAACTTGCCGCGCTTGGCATCCAGCGCGCCCTTCTTATGCTTGATACTTGCCCATTTTGAATGTCCCGACATCTTGCCTCCTCGCTTGCTCGCTAAGTTTGTGTCTCGTGTCTCGTGGCTCGTATACAAGCCACGGGTCACGGGTCACAAATCACGACTACTCTTCCTCCTTCTTCCCCTTCTTACTCCCCGCGATGATCTTCTGGGACACGTTGGGAGGTACCATCTCATAATGTGAGAATGATATCGTGTAAGTGGCCCTTCCCGCGGTGAGCGACTTCAGTTCGTTGGCGTACTTGTACATCTCCTCCAGCGGTATCTGCGCCTTTACCACCTGCATGCCTCCTTCGGGATTCATGCCCTGGACTCTCCCGCGGCGGGAACTCAGGGATCCCGTTATATCTCCCATGTTCTCCTCGGGGACCGTGAGCTCCACGTTCATTATCGGCTCAAGAAGGGTCGGTTTGGCTTTCTCGCAGGCTTCGCGGAAAGCGTGAGAGGCGGCGATCTGGAAAGCGATATCTTTCGAATCGACCGGATGCGTCTTCCCGTCATACACCGTGACCTTCACATCTATTACGGGATACCCTGCCACTGTCCCCTCTTCCAGGGCGTTCTTGACGCCTTTTTCACAGCTGCCGATAAACTGCTTGGGTATTGCGCCCCCCACAACCTTATCCACGAACTCAAAACCTTCGCCGCGCGGCATAGGCTCCACCTTCATCCAGACCTCGGCGAACTGACCGGCTCCGCCGGTCTGTTTTTTGTGCCTGTACTGGGAATCCCCGTTACCCGTGATGGTTTCTTTATACGCCACTTTGGGAGTCCCTATCTCCACATCCACACCGTAACGGTCATGCATCCTGGTTATCATGGTCTTGAGATGAAGCTCTCCCATGCCCGAAACGATGAGCTCGTGGGTCTGCTTTTCCAGCGTCATCTGGAACACAGGATCCTCTGCGGCAATTTTCCCGAGCACGCTCGATATCTTGTCCTCGTCGGAACGGCTCTTGGGCTTGACCGAAAAGCTTATGGCGGGCTCGGGAAAATTTATCTTTTTGAATTTTACAGGTATCTTATCGTCGGAAAGGGAATCACCGGTTTCGGTATTCTTGAGTTTCGCTACCGCCACGATATCACCCGCGATCGCCGAATCAGTCGGTATCTGTTCCTTGCCTTTCAAATAGAACAGCTGGCCTAATTTCTCGAGACCGTTCTTTGAAGTGTTTTTGACAGACTGGTTCGACACGGCTTTTCCGGATCTCACGCGAAACAATGATATCTGCCCCGCGTAAGGATCGGATATGGTCTTGAACACCTGCCCTGAAAAGCCCCCGTCAGCCTTGGGCTCCACGGTCGCAGCCTCTGCTTCTCCCTCGTCTCCCGCCGCCGGGGAATCCACCTCCACCGCGGGCCGGTCCTCCGGAGAAGGCAAGTATTCCTTGATGATGGTCATTATCTCTCCTATCCCTGTACCCTTTTCGATGGAAGCGGGTATGACCGGTATTATCTTACCGGAGATGACCCCTGCCCTGAACGCCGTCCTGAGATCCCCGGGGGAAAGTTCGCCTTCCTCCAGGTATTTCTCAAGAAGCGCGTCATCCGACTCGGCCACACCCTCGGTCATCTCGCTTGAAAGCTTATCGGCCTTGTCTTTTTCGTCTCCCTGCAGCGAGTCAATCCCCTCTTTCGTAAGCAGGTTGGCCATTCCCGAAAAGGACGCGCCGGAACCGTTTGGATAGCACAGCGCCACACAGTTCTTTCCCAGACTTTTCCTTATGTTTTCCAGGACCTTACCGAAATCGGCGTTCTCTTTGTCCATCTTATTTACGATAATAAGCCCCGGAAGACCGCGCTCCTTCGCCAGTTTCCAGAACTTTGTCGTTCCGACTTCCACGCCTGAAACGGCATCCACAAGCAGCACCACGGCATCCGCGGTGCTCAGCCCGGCGACTATCTCGCCGATATAATCCAGATATCCCGGGGCGTCCAGAAGGTTCACTTTTACCCCGTCTTTCTCGTAAGAAGCCACGGAGAGATTGATGGACGTTTTTCGTTCCTTCTCGTCATCGCTGTAATCTGACACGGTGGTCCCTTCATTCACGCTGCCTTTCTTGGAAATGGTCCCGCCCTTGAAAAGAAGGTTCTCGACGAGAGTCGTCTTCCCCGTGCCGGAATGCGATATGAAAACTACGTTACGAATATCCTTTGTTAAAACAGCCACTGGTTATACCCCCTTCTTAATAATAGCATTACAGGCAGATAGAAATAATGAACCCTCTCCGTAAAGCTGCGGGGATATCCCATTGTCATTCCGGTATGCCCAAAGGGCTTATCCGGAATCTGGATTCCCGCTTTCCCCTCGACTTTCCTTCGGCCTGTCCCGAGCGCGACCAAAGGCGAAGGCCTGAAGAAATCCTGAAGCCAGCAGACCGAAGGGAAGCCGAAGAGTCGAAGAGTTCCATAAATCATGTACTCATTGATCAAACTTGTCCCCGATCCGGCGAGACGCTGTCAGGGAAGGAATTAAAGTTCCACGGGTTTACACCCGTGGAATTGCCCGGGCAAAGCTTCACCTGTCCCAGGTAACCGGGCTTTAAACCCCGGTTACTTGGGAACCAGATACACCCCCGCCCTCACAGCCGGGGAACTTTTAAGGTGTATTAAAGTTATTTTAACTATTTTTTATTATATTTAGATGATAGGTTTTGTCAATGGAATTCGGGTATCGGGCGAGAACGTCCCCTTTTTCCCTTCCCTTGAACCCAAAATTACCCCCGGGTTTGCTCCATCCCGGCCGTACAAAAAGAACCCGGGCAACATACCCGGGTTCTTTTTCTTGCGGGTCCCTGATCCTGCTTATTCAAAAAATCCGCTCTTCTGGAAATCCTTCTTTAACGCCTCGTTTGCTGATCTACAGCAGGGACAAAGCCCCTGGATCTTCCTCGCCAGAGAATAAAATATCGACTTTCTTTTGGAATTTCTGGTAAACTTGCACACCAGACATTCTGTACACGTCTTCACGGCCTCATTCGGTTCCATTTCTCTCCCTTCTTTCCCTTTTTTTCTTTCGGCGCTATAACCCGATATCGTGCTTACATACATGAAACACCTGTATCTCCGGCGCGTAACGCTTAAAGACCTCTATCAACCTCGAGTCATCGTCAAAGAAAATATCTATCCCCTTTTCCCGACAGTATCTTACCTTCTGCCATACGAATTTCTGGTAATCATCGAGCCCTTCATGCGGGCAATCATCGACCTCCCCTTCCTGTTTCGGGAGATGGTATATCACATCGTAGACCACATCACACCTGGAAAGGTCATCCAGTGTCCTCTTCCTGTCAAGACCGGTCCGGGGACGGGTAGTGACAATATAGACCTCGTGCCCATTATCTTTCAGCGCGCGCGAAAGAACGCTGAAGAGTTCCGGAGTCCTCAGTATCGTGTCATCAACATCGATCCCGACTTTCATATTGAATAGTATATCTTATTGGACGGGGTGTGTCGAGTTGCGTATGAAGAATTTAACCTGGTTAAAATTAACCAGGTTAGAATAGATTCACCTTAAACAGCGCTCTACTTTTCGGTTTGAACCGCGGGATGCCTCGGGGACTTCTGTCGCGCTGAACAGCAAAGGGGGTTTCACGCGCAGTTTTGACCGAGCCAAGCGAGGTCAACTGTCTAGAGGCCATTC
Organism: Candidatus Omnitrophota bacterium; assembly: GCA_034723315.1. GTDB lineage: Bacteria > Omnitrophota > Gorgyraeia > Tantalellales > Tantalellaceae > JAYEOV01. Next base: position 9,948 of record JAYEOV010000039.1, read on the forward strand.
CATAACTCCGTTCGTTACGAGTCTGAGCGAAAAAGCCATTGACAAGGCCTGAGGGGCAAAATGCCCGAAAACGTAGCCAGTGCGCTACGTTGAGGACATTTTGTTCCGAAAACGCAGTCAATGGGTTTTGCAGCCAGACGCAGTAGAATGGGGTTATGAAATGACCTCTAAGCACGGAACCCCCTTTGCTGTTCAGCGCCTCCGAAAAAGAAAAACCCCTGCGGAGTTACCGCAGGGGTTTAATTTTAAAGGAGCGCCGTTCTACTCTCCCGCGCCGTCGCCAGCGTAGTACCATCGACCACGAGGGGCTTAACTGCCGAATTCGGAATGGATCGGGTGTTTCTCCCTCTGCAAGGGCACTCCAAATTAAATGAGCAAATAACTTATGGAACGAAGTGATTTAAGTTATTTTGCGAATTTAATCCCCGCGAAAGCGGGGATATATTCAAAGAACTCTGTGATCCCGGATCTCGACTGCTCCGCAGTCTCGCCGGGGATGACAAGTTTATCTTTAAACTTGCCCTGGGTGACAAAATTGACAGATGTGATAGAAGGCATTTTTGAACCCATTTCATAACACTGTTCGTTGCGAGGCTGAGCGAAAAATTCATTGACAAGGCCTGAGGGGCAAAATGCCCGGAAACGTAGCCAGTGCGCTACGTTGAGGACATTTTGCCCCAAAAACGCAGTCAATGGTTTTTGCAGCCAGCCGCAGTAGAACAGTGTTATGCAATGGGTTCTAGGCAACCGATAAATTTTAATGGTCAAGCCGATCGGCAGATTAGTATCCCTAAGCTGAAGCCCTCACGGGCCTTACACCTGGGACCTATCAATCTCGTAGTCTACAAGATGCCTGATAGGGATATCTATTCTTAGGGGGAGCTTGGCGCTTAGATGCTTTCAGCGCTTATCCTTTCCGAACTTAGCTACCCAGCTAATGCCCCTGGCGGGACAACTGGAACACCAGAGGTTCGTCAGTCCCGGTCCTCTCGTACTAGGGACTGATCCCTTCAAATATCCTACGCCCACAATGGATAGAGACCGACAACTTTGTTACTTCTTACTTTTTAAGTAGAAGGTCGAGTCATTTCTGCTTTCACTAACACTATAGTGAATCTATCATTTAACAATGATAGACGACTCTGCATATCGCTATGCAGTTCGGACTATATCTTATCCTCTTTATGAGGATTCTGGCGTATAGTCTCTGAGGTTCCCAAGGGAAAGAAGTTCTTTTTTTGAATATCGTTTAGCAGTTGATCTTGAAATTTCAAAAACTAAATTAACAATTTTTTTAAAACCTTCATATTTTAAATGCTCTTTTTTTTCAATAATCTCCAGCACTCGCATGAAAGTTAAAAAATCATCTTTTTTCTGAGAATGTGGTGGATATTTCTTAAAAAACGGGATCAGTTTTTTTCTTAAATCATCCCTGTTCTTTACGATCAAAACACAAGATTTGTCTTTTGAGTTCTTCGGGTGATTTAGTTTGATATAACCGCATCCCAATCTTCTTTGAAATTCTTCAAGAATGTTTTTCCCACCTGGGTTCTGACTTAGATGAAATTCTGTAATAATCTGCCATTTTAAAGGCAAATCATCACGTTTGCCAAACCCCACATAGAAACATCCTTCTCCATCAACAAAACCAGAAAGATATTCATTAGAGATTTTCCTACACTTGGTTACCTGCTGATTGTCCGCGTGCCTCACTTTGTCACTTGACATATTCATAGAGATATTTTATCTCTATTTATATTATTTGTCAAGTAGTGGACCATTCTCGGAGTTTCCAGCATATAGCCAGATTTATAGACAGCAACGGTCAACTTACTGTCTCGCGACGTTCTGAACCCAGCTCACGTACCACTTTAACCGGCGAACAGCCGGACCCTTGGGACCTCCACCTTCTCCTATCACTAGGAGGGCAAGACTATTCCATCACCGTATCATGTTTTGTCACCAAAACAGACTTAGGTGCAGGCCGTATGATAAGTGCCGTAGATTATCCTTCTTTAAAGGACATGCAACCTATCTCACCTTATACCCCAGAATGTATAAGGATCAGTCGTTAGGGGAGATACTATCTTCGATCATTGTCGCGAAGTTTTTCCTGCGTTTGCTGGAACGCGGATTATATGACGACAATGTATCGGCCAACCTGGCCGACTTCAGCAGGTCTTTTTTTGTTTCGATGGATGTTTCGATGAGCTGCAAAGCGATACTCGCCTGCTTCTTTTTTATCTTAAGATAAGGATGCAAGTGCTTCAACAGATCATGTATATTCTTTTGATCTTTCGTTATCCACTCAAAAGTCGATCTGTTTCGACTTAAGCTTCCATACCTTAATTTTTCTCTCATCCAGCGCAATATGTCAGGCTTTTTTTGAGTGAGTTTCATCGCCACTCGCACCCGGAACTTGAATTTCTTTTCCGCGTGTTTCTCAATCAAAGCCATTATCGCGCCATCACCATCGATAAGACCCGCCATGTAAGCCAAATTGACTTCAGATAACATCTTTCCCACGGAGTTAACTCCTTTCTTTTTGAGGTTTAGAGCCTTCTCCGTTTTGAGCCTGTTTATTACCCTGTGATTTCTCACAGGGAGAGAAGTTTTACCTTCTCCAGCCCCAGGATGTGATGAGCCGACATCGAGGTGCCAAACCTCCTCGTCGATATGAACTCTTGGAGGAGATAAGCCTGTTATCCCCGGAGTACCTTTTATCCGTTGAGCGACGGCCCTTCCACACAGAACCGCCGGATCACTAAGTCCTACTTTCGTACCTGCTCGACTTGTAGGTCTCGCAGTCAAGCTCCCTTGTGCCTTTACACTCGATGCGCGATTGCCGACCGCGCTGAGGGAACCTTTGAACTCCTCCGTTACTCTTCAGGAGGAAACCGCCCCAGTCAAACTGCCCGGCTGGCACGGTCCCCGTCGTTGATTCAAACGATCGGGTTAGAACCCTAACACAATAAGGGTGGTATTTCACCGTTGGCTCCACGGAAGCTGACGCCCCCGCTTCAAAGCCTCCCACCTATCCTACACATACCGGGTCAAAATCCAATACCAGCTTACAGTAAAGGTTCCGGGGTCTTTTCGTCCAATTGCGGGTAACCGGTATCTTCACCGATACTCCAATTTCACCGAAGCCCTCGTTGAGACAGTGCCCATGTCGTTACACCATTCGTGCAGGTCGGAACTTCGCTTTGATCTTCTGTTACCAGAAGCGCAGACTATATCTTTATCTTCGTTCGAGGAAATTTTTTCCTCCCGGAAGGGTTTAAAGCTACAGCCATGTCGACGATCCTTTTGAATCCTGACTCGGTCAGATGCTCTTTTTCATACATCCTCCGGCAGATCTTCGAGAAAAGACCGAAATCTTTTCTTTTACCTGAAAGCAAAGGATACTTCTCGAAATGCGGTATGACCGTTTTTGCCAGATCCGCGACGCTCCTTATTTCATACTTTATCGTCTTATCGGATCTATCCGGTCGTATCGTACCGCATTTGAAATATTTTTTAAATATCTCAAGTATCTCTGCTCTGTCTGAATTCTGACTGACAGAAAAACTTGGCCTTACATCCCAGCCAAATCTATGTCTTTTGCTCCTGTTAAAAGTAACGCAAAAGCATCCTTCTCCATCAGCATATCCAGACAAGTAGGATCTTTCATCCATGGCTGCCCTTCCTTCAAAGATACTGGCGTATTATGGCAACTTTGATTTGCGTTTACCGCATTGTTGCCATCTCAGGTTTCCCTTCAGTCGTTACGGGGTTATTTACATGTAGCCACATGTAAAAACTTCCCACGGTATTACCCTCCTTTGATGCTACGATCAACGGTTAGGGCTCCACCGTTATAAGCCAGTACGGGCTTGTTTTCGACTCACCCGACAAGGAATTTCGCTCAGTTCTGTTACTTTTTGACCTTTGATACTGAAACCATCAAAGGCGGGTCAGTCATTTCTGCTGACCTCTCCATGTCGCCATGGAGCTCGGACTGTATCTTTACGCCATTGGCGTATTCGGCGTACAGTCTCTGAGGATTCTGTCGATCACCACTTCCATCGAACGTTTTCGCTGCTTTCCCAATTTATTCATGGTATAAGCAGTTCTAACGATTTCAATCATTCCCTCTTTCTTCCAGTGTTCTTTTTTTCCAAGCGCGAGTACGATCTTTTTGAACTTTTCGTAATCGCTCCTTCTGCAAGAATAGGTCATGTATTTATCGAGGAAAGGTATCACTCTGTCTAAGAGTGATTTTCTCGCGTCTATCGCGAATACCAGAACATCTTCATTCCCGGGTTTAGGATATATCCTCCCTGTCCTGAACATCTCCCTGGCCAGCTCAAGGATCTTTCTCCCCGATTTATGCTGATATATGAAGAATTCAGGATCGATCAGATATCCAAACTTCCCGTTCCGATGTTCTTTTATCGACACGCAGACACTACCTTCTCCATCGATGAAGCCTGCAAGGAACCATTTGAGTTCCTCACATATCGACAGCCTTTCCTGCTGATCAACTGCATTCATAAATTTTTACCTCCTCGGTATTATGAAATTCTCAGTCTTCCCAGCATATAGCCAAATTTTACTAAGGCTAGCGTTTTGTTAACCTTAGGACCGTTATAGTTACGGCCGCCGTTTACCGGGGCTTCAAGCCGCAGCTCACACCCCGAAGGGTGATCACCGAAGCTATTAACCTTCCGGCACCGGGCAGGTGTCAGTCCCTATACATCCTCTTGACGAGTTAGCAGAGACATGTGTTTTTGCTAAACAGTCGCATGGGCCTCTTTAATGCTACCCCTTCACGCTCCAGCAGCAAGTGCTTTCACGCTAATAGGGTGCCCCTTTTTCCGAAGTTACGGGGCTAATTTGCCGAGTTCCTTAACGAGGGTTATTTCGAGCGCCTTGGCATATTCTGCCCGCCTACCTGTGTCGGTTTACGGTACGGTCACCTGTCCAACTGGTAACAGGAGATTTTCTCGGAAGCATAGCCTCAACCAGTTCGTCGTCTCCGTAGATCAGACTCCCCATCACCTCTCACCCCGAAGGGCTACAGGTTTGGACGCGCACATCCAATCGCGCGCTGGCCTAGCTTTCTCCGTCATCCTGCACTCATAACGCGGAACAGGTGGTTCCGGAATATTCAACCGGATGTCCATCGCCTACGCCTTTCGGCCTCGGCTTAGGTCCGACTAACCCTGAGCGGATTAACCTTCCTCAGGAAACCTTAGGCTCACGGCGAATCCGTTTCTCACGGATTTTTTCGCTACTCATACCGGCATAATCACTTCCATTTCGTCCAGGTGTCCTTACGGTCACCCTTCAACCTAGAATGGAACGCTCCCCTACCAACCCAGCTCTTCAGAGAAGAACTGAACTCCACAGCTTCGGTAATATGCTTGAGCCCCGATCATTTTAGGCGCAGAACCACAATTGACCAGTGAGCTGTTACGCTTTCTTTAAATGATGGCTGCTTCTAAGCCAACATCCTGGTTGTCAAAGCGACTCCACCTCCTTAACCACTTAGCATATATTTGGGGACCTTAGCTGGTGGTCTGGGCTGTTTCCCTTTTGAGCATGGAGCTTATCCCCCACACTCTGACTCCCGTAGCATGGTACGGCGGTATTCGGAGTTTGATTGGGTTCAGTAGGCTGGTGAGCCCCCTAGCCCATTCAGTACTCTACCCCCGCCGCCATCTACTACAAGGCTAGCCCTAAAGCTATTTCGGGGAGAACCAGCTATCTCCAAGTTTGATTAGCCTTTCACTCCGACCCACAGCTCATCCCTGCACTTTTCAACGTACTAGGGTTCGGACCTCCGCTCGGTTTTACCCGAGCTTCATCCTGGCCATGGGTAGATCACTTGGTTTCGGGTCTACTCCATCCAACTAAATCGCCCTATTAAGACTCGCTCTCGCTACGGCTTCCCCCGTTCAAACGGAGTTAACCTTGCTGAATAAAGTAACTCGCCGGTTCATTAATCAAAAGGCACACAGTCAGACATTCCCTGACTAAATCAGGGCATAGTCCTCCTGCCGCTTGTAGGCCTACGGTTTCAGGTACTATTTCACTCCCCTCACCGGGGTACTTTTCAACTTTCATTCACATTACTTGTGCGCTATCGGTCACGGACTAGTATTTAGCCTTACCTGGTGGTCCAGGCAGATTCTCACGGGGTTCCACGTGTCCCGTGATACTTGGGAAAAGATCCAGCCGACTTGCCCCATTTCGCCTACATGACTTTCACATTCTCCGGTTAACCTTTCCAGGTTATTCGGCTATAAGGCAAGCAGAAGCCGACCGGGCTGCACCCCGGTCAGGATCTTTCCCGCTACCACCCGCGAATAACGCGTACAGGCTATCACATTCGCGGGTTTTAGGCTCTTCCCGTTTCGCTCGCCGCTACTCAGGGAATTCCTGTTTGGTTTCTTTTCCTCAGGATACTTAGATGGTTCAGTTCTCCTGGTATTGCCCCCGCTCGAAGCGGGTGACCGGGTATTACCCCGGACGGGTTCCCCCATTCGGAGATCTCCGGATCAAAGCCTGTTTGCGGCTCCCCGAAGCATATCGCTGCTTACCACGTCCTTCATCGCCTGTCCGTACCTAGTCATCCACCATAAGCCCTTAGTAGCTTGACCACATTAAACGTTTATGAAAAACTTTTATGCGGTTTTTTGCCGTTAAGGTGCGGTACTCTTATTGAGCACCGCTTTCTCGATGCCAGATACCTTCTATCCCATCTGTCAAAGAGCGAATGCGGATTGACCGCAAAAAACTCTATATTAAAAGCCCTCTACCATTTGCTTCGCTCAGGTACAGGGCGTGAACCACTCATTTAAAAATGGCCTGCCGTGAACCCGAGTCCTGTAAGGGCGATTGGTTCATGGTGGAGATGAGGGGATTCGAACCCCTGACCCCCTGCTTGCAAAGCAGATGCTCTCCCAGCTGAGCTACATCCCCAAGTTCCGTTATTCGTGGTTCGTGTTTCGTAGTTCGTTTACAAATCACGATTCACGATCAACGAATCACGAAAGCTGGTGGGCCCATCTGGGATCGAACCAGAGACCTCCGCGTTATCAGCACGGCGCTCTAACCAACTGAGCTACGGGCCCCTTCTCGTCGCTCGTCACTTTTCGCCCGTCGCTCACGGTCCATATCAAACAACTTATAGTATTAAACACGACGGTGAGCGGTCTCCTCATTCCACAATAAATCTATGATCAAATAGCCGAAAGTACATGAGGTCATTTCTTGGGTCATATTTTCCATTCGACGCGCTCGTCGCATTGCTCCTCGCTTGCTCAGGACAAGCCCGAACTTGTTGAAGAACAATCCTGCGCCTGTCGAAGGATTTTTTTGCTCTCCCCGCTGGAAATCAATGATTTCTAACGGGTTGAAGCCCTTTCTCCTTAGAAAGGAGGTGATCCAGACGCACCTTCCGGTACGACTACCTTGTTATGACTTAGTCCTCCTTGCCAAACACACCTTCGACGTCGCCCTCCCGTAAAGGTTAGGCTAACGGCTTCGGGTGCACTCAACTCAGGTGACTTGACAGGCGGTGTGTACAAGACCCGGGAACGTATTCACCGCAGCATGGCTGATCCGCGGTTACTAGCGATTCCAGCTTCACGGAGGCGAATTGCAGCCTCCGATCCGAACTGAGACCGGTTTTTTGAGATTAGCTCCACCTCGCGGTCTCGCAACCCATTGTACCGGCCATTGTAGCACGTGTGTAGCCCTGGGCGTAAGAGCCATACTGACTTGACGTCATCTCCTCCTTCCTCCAGTTGAACACTGGCAGTCTCCCTAGAGTGCACCCCGAAGGGTTAGCAACAAGGGACAATGGTTGCGCTCGTTGCGGGACTTAACCCAACATCTCACGACACGAGCTGACGACAGCCATGCAGCATCTGTGTAAGTTCCTGACTAAAACAGGTGGTCCCCCTTTCAGGTTCCTACTTCTTACATGTCAAGCCCAGGTAAGGTTCCTCGCGTAGCATCGAATTAAACCACATGCTCCACCGCTTGTGCGGGTCCCCGTCAATTCCTTTGAGTTTTAGCCTTGCGACCGTAGTCCCCAGGTGGGGCACTTAACGCGTTAGCTACGACACAGCCCCTTGCGGACCTGCACCTAGTGCCCATCGTTTACAGCTAGGACTACCAGGGTATCTAATCCTGTTCGCTCCCCTAGCTTTCACACCTCAGCGTCAGTATCTGGCCAGTAAGCCGCCTTCGCTAATGGTGTTCTTCCGGATATCTACAGATTTCACCCTTACTTCCGGAATTCCGCTTACCTCTCCAGTACTCAATCTTACCAGTATCGAATGCAGTTCTTTGGTTAAGCCAAAGGATTTCACATCCGACTTAATAAGACGCCTACATGTCCTTTACACCCAGTAAATCCGAACAACGCTCGCTACCTCCGTATTACCGCGGCTGCTGGCACGGAGTTAGCCGTAGCTTCCTCTGCCCGTACCGTCAGACGAGAAGGGTATTATCCTCCTCGCTTTCATCCGGGCTGACAGAGCTTTACAACCCGAAGGCCTTCATCGCTCACGCGACGTCGCATTGTCACCCTTGCGGGCATTGCAAAAGATTCTCGACTGCAGCCTCCCGTAGGAGTCTGGGCAGTGTCTCAGTCCCAGTGTGGCTGACCATCCTCTCAGACCAGCTACCCGTCATTGCCTTGGTGGGCTTTTACCCCTCCAACAAGCTGATAGGGCGCGGGCTTATCTATGGGTGACAGGTCCATTTTCAGGATCCCCATCTTTAACCGCTGTTTCTTTGAAACCGTGGTCTTATCCGGTATTAGCACGCCTTTCGACATGTTATCCCGAACCCAAAGGTAAATTACCCACGTGTTACTCACCCGTTTGCCACTATCCCCCTCTTGACGAAAGGGATCGTTCGACTTGCATGCCTAATCCACGCCGCCAGCGTTCGTTCTGAGCCAGGATCAAACTCTCCAGTTTAATTTTCAAGACCCATGTACTTTCAGCTATATGATGTCAAAGAGCGGTTTTTAAAGACAAAAAAAATCTTTAAAATATTGCTTTCTTTTTGCAACATTTTGAATAAAATACAGCAAATTTATTGACCTGCTGTTACTTTTTCTTACCTCTACTTATATTATACTCAAACATTTCGCAGGTGTCAAACCACCATATTATCATTATATTTCAAAGAGATTTTGTAAGATCCTTCGCATGTATAGCAAGTATATATCCGTGCTATTCTACATGTATATTAAAAAATGTCAAGCCTTTTTCCGGGAAAAATTAAGCCCTGAAAACTTTTCCAAACTTTCGTTTCCCGACTTTGAGGACCATGGCCCCTCCGCCCAAATCTATTTCAGCCGCAATATCCGTTATTTTCTTCCCGTCCAGTGAAACGGCATTCTGGCCGACGAGCCGCCTTGCCTCGCTTGCCGAGGAAGCGAACCCGGACCGCTGTATAAGCTCTATAATGTTGATCTTGTCCTGTTTCAGGGGGATATCCGGCATATCTTCAGGGCTACCTTTCTTAGCGAAAACAGCCTCAAAACCCACGCGCGCTTTTTCGGCCTCCTTTTCACCGTGATATTCCGCGATTATATTCCAGGCCAGTGAAGCCTTCACCTCTTTCGGGTGGGCTTTCCCCGTTTTAACGTCCTGCTTTATCCCGGAATAGTCAACATCGGTGAGCAATTCATAATACCTCCACATCAGCCCGTCGGAAATGGACATGAGCTTGCCGAACATCTCATGCGGTTCCTCATCGATACCTACGTAATTATCAAGCGACTTGGACATTTTTTCCACGCCGTCCAGCCCCTCAAGGATGGGCATAGTTATTATGCTCTGGGAATTGAAATTAACGGGCTCTTTCTGCCCCTTTCCGATACTCTCCCTGAAAGCGTCGATGCTTTTTTCAAGGTACTTCATTATCTCCTCATCGGCTCCGTAGTTTTTCTGGAGTCCGCGTCCGACAAGTAGATTGAACTTTTGATCCGTTCCGCCAAGCTCAACATCAGCCTCCATCACGACCGAATCATACCCCTGAAGAAGCGGGTAAAGGAATTCCAGTATGCTTATGGGCGCGTTGCTTTTGTACCTGTTCAGAAAGTCATCCCTTTCAAGCATCCGCGCTACCGTATACCTCGACGCCAGGTCAAACAGGCCCTCCTCACCGAGTTTCGCGCACCATTTTGAATTGAAAACGACCTTGGTCTTATCTTTATCCAGTATCTTGAATATCTGTTTCTTGTATGTTTTCGCGTTCTCTTTGATCTCCTCTTCGGAAAGCTGCTTGCGCATTCTGGAACGCCCTGAAGGATCGCCTATACGACCGGTGAAATCCCCGATGAGAAAAAATATACTGTGCCCTAACTGCTGAAAATGCTTCATCTTCCGCAGAAGAACGGTATGTCCCAGGTGTATGTCCGGAGCGGAAGGATCGAACCCGGCTTTTATAACAAGGGGCCTGTTGCGGGAAAGTTTTTCCTTAAGTTCCGGAAGACTTATGATCTCTTCCGTTCCCCGCTTTATTATTTTAAGCTGTTCGTCAACAGGTTTCATAGTGTGGGTATTGTATCATATGGAATAGGTTATCTCAAGCAACAATAAATTAAGCGCTTCGCGCAACTTAGGGGCTACACGGCGCGCTTAATTTATGGCAAGGGGGCTTTGCCCCCTTAAAATCCCCCGTTTTATTGAAATTCCGTTACGATGAATTGGCGAACTTTGATCCTTTCCGGATTTTCAGTTCCGAGCTCTCAGTTTAGGATCATTTCCTGTCGAAGAACGGATTTTTCCCTGTCGCTGAAAGGGGTACACCTATCGCCTGGACGACCTCTTTTCCGAGGATGCCCAGTTCAATAGACGCCTTGCCTATGGAATACATAAGACGATTATCAATGTGGAAACGCGCCGCCAGAGAAACGGAAGAACCCAGCGCTATACCGAGGTCCATCGCGTTATAAGCGCATACGCCCCTGGTTTTGCCGAGAGCTTTACAGGAAGGGTATCCGCAAAAACCGCAGTTAAGCCCCAGCGGCTCTTTCCGGGTACCGATGACAACAATATGCTCAACATCCCGGATGCTTTCGGCATCCCTCTCGCAGCTGGGACGCGAATCCCTTTTGGCGATCTTTCTCATTCTTGCTATGAGCTTTTTTCTTTCCTTATCCCCTAAAATCATCACAACGAGATTATCTCGTCCTCTCGTTTTTGGCGCCGTCCGCGCGCTCACACACATGAATTCCGCCACGTCTTTCAATGCCTCATCCTTAATAGCGCTGTATTTCCTGGGCATGAGCCCTCCTTTCGTATTTCGAAAAACGGGCGCTTATTGAACGAGTTTGCTCGCTATGGGTATCTCGTACCTGCAACAGGCGTGTCCCCGGAACTTGGGTTATAAGAAAAAATGACGGCTGAGTTCAGCCGTCATTTTTTGAATACGCCATGCGCTTTTCGCTATACCTCTGGTTCCTCGTCTGAGATGCCTTCTCGAGCGTCTTCTGTTTCGGCCGGTTTTTCTTCCAAAGGTTTTTCTTCCGAAGGTTTCTCTTCCGAAGGTTTTTCTTCCGAAGGCGTCTCTTCCGAAGGTTTTTCTTCCAAAGGTTTCTCTTCCAAAGGTTTCTCTTCCAAAGGTTTCTCTTCCAAAGGTTTCTCTTCCGCTTCAAGGGCATCTTCCGGGGCCTGTGCTTCGGCAGCAGGTGTTTCGCCTTTCTGTTCCTCGGTTCCTGCCTGCCGCTCCGGCTTTGGTGGCTGCTCAAGCCCCTTCGTACTAAGGGCTATTTTCTTCTGCACACCGTCTATATGGATGATCTTTACCTTAACGGGATCCCCGGCCCTGAAGAGATCTTCCATCCTCTGTTGAGGCTCGAGGTCTATCTCCGAAATATGCAAAAGCCCCTCCAGGTCACTTTCAAGCTCAACGAAAATACCGAAATTGGTAATGTTCGTCACTTTTCCCTCGCAGACGGTGTCGGGTCCGTATCTGTTAGTGATCTCGTCCCATGGGTCCTGGGTGAGCTGTTTCACGCCGAGAGCTATTCTCCTGTTCTGTTCGTCAACATTGAGGATAATGGCCTCGACCTCCTCGCCTTTCTTGAGGATTTCCTTGGGATGGGTGATCCTCTTCGTCCAGGAAAGATCGGAAACATGGATAAGCCCTTCAACGCCTTTTTCAAGCTCAATGAACGCCCCGTAATCTGTAACGGCGTTGATCATTCCCTTGATGCGGTCCCCGACGCTATAACGCTCTTCCACGCCATCCCACGGGTCCTTTTCAAGCTGCTTGATACCGAGAGAAAGTTTCTGGTTCTTTTTATCGGTCTTAAGCACTATGGCCTTGACGTCGTCACCTGTCTTGAACATCTCACTGGGGTGGTTGTATTTCTTGGACCAGGATAATTCCGATATGTGTATAAGCCCTTCAATGCCTTTTTCAAGCTCAACGAACACGCCGTAAGGCATTATATTCACCACTTTCCCGGAGATAACGCTTCCTTCAGGATATTTTACCTCGATGTCCTCCCACGGGTTCGTGGTCCTCTGTTTCAACCCAAGGGACACCTTGATGCTCACTTTGTCAAAATCCAGGACCTCCACTTCTATTTCATCACCGATCTTCACGACCTCGCTGGGATGGTTAACGCGCCCCCAGCTCATATCGGTAATATGCAACAGCCCCGTTATTCCACCCCCGATATCAACAAAAGCTCCGAAATCGGTTATGTTGCGCACGACACCTTTTACAAGATCTCCTTTGCTCAGCCCTTCCAGGATAGCCTGCTTTTCTTCTCGGCGTTGTTCCTCAACGAGTTCTTTCCGGGAAAGCACTATGTTCTTGCGCGGAATATTTATTTTCACTATCTTGAACTGCAGCCACCTGCCGAGTATGTTATCTGCCCCGCCGAACTCCTGCATCATGGAAAGACTGGCCGGCAGGAAGGCTTCCATGCCGACATCGACCATAAAGCCGCCCCTGACCTTCCTGAAGACCTTGCCCTCGAGGAGGTCGCCTTCATCGTGGTTTTCCAGGATATTTTGCCAGCCCCTGAACCTTTTGGCCTTTTCGTGAGAAAGGACGACCATACCCATGTCGTTCTCCTTGGATTCCAGTATGACGTCGATCTCACCTCCCACCTTAAGTTCTCCGGGGTCGGATATCTCGGATTTATAGATCACTCCCTCCGATTTATAACCCACGTCGACGAGTATCTCTTTTTCGCCGATATGCACGATCCGGCCTTTCAGAAGTTCGCCTTCCTTGATATCGGCGACACTGTCCTCATATAACCTGACAAGGTCTTCGTTAGTCATGTCTTTTTCCTTTTCAGTTCCCATCGATCGACCAACTCCTTTTAAGCCATACAGCGGTTCCGTTTGAGGGCTGAATGCAAACCGTAAAAAGCCGTATGGCCCTTGAATTTACGAAATCATATTTTACCGTTTTTCACTAAAAGATGCAATACTTTTCATGGCTCTGGCCCATTTTAGCCGGCTTGCGGCCTGCACGTCCGGAACACAACCGGCGCCCCCCTTATTCACGGCCTCCTTCGGATTCGCTGAGCCGCGAGATACGTTCCATGACCAGATTGGAAACAGCATCATAATCCCTTTTACCGCTGTCCGTTTCAAGCAAAAAATCCCTGGGAAACACCGGCGCGCCGATAAAAACATTGATCCGGGTCCCCATCCTGATACCCTGTCCTTTGGGAAAGGCTTTAACGGACCCTTCTATGTAAACGGGCACTACGGGAACGTTGGCTTTGTCTATCAGGAAGCCTGTCCCTCTTTTCGCGTCCTGCAATTCCCCGTCAACCGAACGCGTGCCTTCAGGGAATATGCCTACTACATGCCCCTTTTTGAGGCGTTTGATCGCCTCTTTAAGGCTTCTGCTGCTGTTCTGCCCGCGCCTGACTTCTATGCAACGGACCCGCCTGGTCCAGGCGCCTACCACCGGCGTGTCGAAAAGTTCTTGTTTCGCCATAAAATCCACATTATATTTCTTGCAGGCAAGACCTACCAGCGGAGGATCCAGGATGCTGGAATGGTTCGAGGCCAGGATAAAAGGCGGCTCCGGAATATTCTCCCTGCCAAAAACCCTGATATTGAATAAAATCCGTATCAGGACCTCGAATGTCCCTCTGGATAGACAATAAAGCACGTTACCGATGATCCTCGAAGTCTCCTTGTGTCCGGTTACCGGGTTACGAGGCAAAGGTGACGGGTTGTCCTTTTTAATATATTGAACGATCTTCATGACGACTTGTTCTATGGACAGGTCCGTGGTATCGATAAAAACCGCGTCCCTGGCCTTCTTCAGCGGCCCCGCCTTCCTGGTCTTGTCCGTATGGTCCCTCTGTTTAAGGTCATCGACGACTTCAGCGCGGGTAACAGGATGCCCTTTTGCGCGCAGCTCGGCCAGTCTCCTGTGGACACGTTCCTCGAAAGAGGCGTCAAGGTAGAACTTGTACCTGGCCCTGGGCAGCACTACCGTTCCTATGTCCCTGCCCTCCATGACGGCCCCGTCCATGTCCGCTACCATCCGCCTCTGAAGCTTGACCATGTACTCCCTGACGGGACCGAGCCTGGCCACGTACTTCACGTTGTTCGTTACCTCCATCTTACGGATCTCTTCAGTCACATCCTCGTCATCAAGTATCACGCGGATAGGTTTTTCCGGTCTGTCGGAAGGAAGCAGTTCAAGGTCCAGATCGGAAGAAAGCTCTATTATCTTTTCTTCGTCACCGAGATCGACGTTCTTTCTCATAACCTTGAGGGTAAGGGCCCTGTACATGGCCCCCGTATCGAAATAGACGAAACCGAGCCTGTCAGCTACAAGCCTGCTGACGGTGCTTTTCCCGCTTCCGGCGGGACCGTCTATGGCGACTGTCTTCTCGGTCCTAAATAACCCCATCTCTGATCCTCTTGCACATTTTCAGTTTTTCTTTCAGGCTTTCTTCCCGGCCTTCCCGGATATCGTCCTCTATGCCGGAGAGAAGTTCCTTGAAACGCGCTATGGCCTTAAGCAGGTTATCGCGATTACTCAGAAAGATATCGCTCCACGATTCCGGGTCGGAAGAAGCGATACGGGCGGTATCCCTGAAACCCGTTGACATATATTTGATAAATTCCAGGTCCTGCACCCCCGCGAGAGTATATGCCGCAACATGCGGGAGATGGCTTGTGAAAGCAAGTATCTTATCATGCCCCTCCGGAGTGGTGACATGCACCACGGCCCCCAGCGCTTTCCATATCTTCTTTACCTTATCGACCGCTTCAGCGGGAGTCGACTCGCCCTTTGTCAATACGCATAAAGAGCCGTCAAAAAGATCCGGGGAAGAGTATTCCACGCCTGTTTTTTCGGACCCCGCGAGAGGGTGTCCTCCCACAAAGGAGAACCTGTCACTGTAACGTGACGCGTGATCGACGATCTTTTTTTTCGTGCTCCCTACATCGGTCACGATCACTTCCGTGCCCTCAAGGACCTCAGCCAATCCGTCCAGCACTTTCTCTATCGTATGAACGGGCGTGGCTATGAATATCACATCGGCCCCTTCAACAGCTTTCTCGTAATCATTAACGTAACCGGTAGACAGGGACTTTTCTTTAACCGCCCTGTCCAGTGACGACTGCCGGCGGCAGACACCTACTACTTCATCCGCGAGCCCCTTTTCCAGCAGGGCCTTGCCGATGGACCCGCCGACAAACCCCATCCCGATAATTACTATTTTTCTAAATTCCATATTATTTCTATAGTCATTTAGTTTCTCGTCGTTCGTGTCCCGTGTCTCGTGTACGAACCACGAGCCACGAGCGACGAGAAACGAGCGACGGATTTAGAAAGTCCGACCTACCGCCTCGGCTACCTTTGCCGAATCTTTCATGAGTTGATCGAATTTTTCCGGATAAATAGACTGGTCTCCGTCAGAAAGCGCTTCTTCAGGGACCGGATGCACTTCGACCATTAATCCGTCAGCGCCGGCCGCGATCGCGGCCAGCGAAATCGAATTAACCATACCCCACCTGCCGGTCCCGTGAGATGGATCGACGATTATCGGAAGATGGGTCAGGCTCTTTATCGCCGGAACGGCGTTAATATCCAGGGTGAACCTCGTGAACGTCTCGAAGGTGCGTATCCCCCTCTCGCAAAGGATAACGTTCGGATTGCCGCCCGCGAGAATATATTCCGCGCTCATCAGGAATTCCTTTATCGTTCCGGCTATACCCCTTTTCAACAATATCGGCTTCTTCGTTTTACCTACTTCTTTCAAAAGGTCGTAATTCTGCATGTTCCTGGCGCCGATCTGTATTACATCCACATATTCCATGAACATATCCATGTTCCGGACATCCATGAGTTCCGTCACTATGAGCAGGCCGGTTTTCTTTTTTGCTTCGTCGAGATATTTGATCCCTTCCTCTCCCAATCCCTGAAAACTGTACGGAGAAGTCCTGGGTTTGAAGGCCCCTCCTCTTAATACCTTAGCCCCCGCCTTTTTTACCATCTCGGCAGTGTCCAGTATCATTTTACGGTTCTCTACGGAACAAGGACCGGCCATAACTACGAGCTTTTTCCCTCCTATGGTCACGCCTCTGCCTATGCTTATCTCGCTGGGTTCAGGTTTGAAATCCAGGGAGGCCAGTTTGAAAGGTTTAAGTATCGGGATGACCTTTTCTACCCCGGGAACACCTTCCATAGGGAGGGTCCTGATAAGGTCCTCTTCCCCGATTACGCCTATGATCGAACGTTCCACGCCTTCGGAAAGCCAGGGTTTCAGCCCGAGCTTTTCGATCTTTTCCACCAGGTGTTCGATCTCCTGCTTCGTGGCACTGGGCTTAAGTACAATTATCATGTTAATTCCTTTCGTATACGAGAACTTAGCGCCCTTCGGGCGAACTTTTCACCTATCTCTTAGGAGCGGCCTCCAGGCCGCGAACAAAATAATCACCATGGGTTCGCCGCCTGGAGGCGGCTCCTACGGTTTTGGTTATTGAAATTCCGTTACGAGAACTTAACGCCCATCAGGCGAACTTTTTATGGATTCCCGCTTTTGCGGTAATCCATAACTAGTTATAACTAAAGAACTTAAAAAGAAAATTCCTGCTATATAATCTTAGTTCCGCGCGGGTATTTCCTTCAGTGCCTCCTCGAAAACCTCGAAGAACCTGTCGTTCTCCTCGGGAAGCCCGACATTGACCCTTATAAAACCGTCCAGCCTCCAGGCGGACATCTCCCTCACTATGACCCCCTTCCGGAGAAGGTAATCAAAAATTCTCCCGGAATCACGCCGCGTGTTCACAAGCACAAAATTTGTCCGGCTGGACACGTATTCCACCCCCAGCTTTACGAACTTCTCATAGAACCGCTCCTTTTCATCAAGAACAAGGGTGACCGATCTTTCCAGATGTCTGGTGTCTTCAAGCGCCGCCAGGGCAGCCGCCTGCGCGAGAGAGTTAACGTTGAACGGTTCCCTCACCTTGTTCAGGGTCCCGGCCACATCACTTCTGGCCATCCCGTATCCTATGCGGAGCCCTGCCAGGCTGTAGGCTTTCGAAAAAGTCCTGGCTACAACGATGTTACGGTCCTTCCGCTCTATTAACCTCAGCGTTTCCGGATAATCACCGCCTCTGGCGAATTCATAATAAGCTTCGTCAATAAAGATAAGAACGTTTTCCGGCACCTTTTCGATAAAGACTTCAAGTTCACCGGCGGTCACATAGCTGCCCGTAGGGTTGTCCGGGTTGGCTATAAAAACGACTTTTGTCCTGTCGGTTACGGCCTCGAGCATCCCTTCCAAATCGTACTTATAGTTCTTCAAAGGGACTACCCGCAGTCTGGCAGCCTTTACCATGGATGCTATGTGATAGATAAGGAACGTCGGATCCGCGACGATAACCTCGTCTCCCGGGGCAACGAACGCGTGAAGAGCCAGCACGATAACCTCGTCCGAGCCGTTCCCGAAAACAAAGTTATCCTCGGGAACCGAGAACCTCCCGCTGAGGGCCTTTCTGAGATAATAACATCCCCCGTCGGGATACCTGTTGGCATTCTTAGCGGCCTCGGTTATGGCCTTCAGGACTTCCGGGGACGGCCCCAGGGGGTTCTCATTTGAAGCGAGTTTTACAACGTCATCCAGCCCCAGTTCCCGTTTTACCTCTTCTATGGGTTTTCCGGGCCTGTAAGGATCAATGTTATCCAGGTGTTCCATCCAGGGTTTCTTATTCATAAGAAAATTTTAGTTCCGGTATCATGTGTTGAGTAGAACGGGGTTATGAGATGAGTTCTATAACGTATTGCGTTCTTTTTCAAGCCCATACTTAATACCCTTATTTATCGTCCTTTCGGATACGACCCAAGGATCGTAAGAAAATAGCATTTCTTTTCGAGATTCTTCAGTGCCTTTTTCACTTTCTGTGTCTCGGAGTGACCTTCCAGGTCAATAAAAAAGTAATATTTCCAGAGCTCTTTCTTGGAAGGTCTTGATTCTATCTTCGTAAGATTGATCCCGTTATTTTTGAACGAGCTAAGCATATCATGAAGCACTCCGGGCTTGTCTTTGACCGAGAACACTATCGAAGTCTTGTCCGCCCCGGAAACTTTACTCATCTCCTTGCCTATGACCAGAAACCTTGTAACGTTGGTCGCGCTGTCCTCGATCGACCTGGCAAGGACCTTAAGCTGAAATTTTTTCGCCGCGATCTCACTGGCTATACAGGCAGCATCAGGATGCCTGGAAGCGATCTCCGCCGCTTTGGCCGTTGAAGTGACGTCCCGGAGCTTTGCCCAGGAAAGGTTCTTTTCTATCCACCCGCGACACTGTCCGAACACCTGAGGATTTGAGTAGATCTTCGTTATTGACTTCATGTTGCTCCTCTTGCAGAGAAGGCTGTGCCTTATAAAGTAATAGATCTCCGAACATATCTTAAGCGGCGAATCGATGAACATGTCCAGAGTATGATTGACGGCGCCCTCAGTGGAATTCTCGATCGGCACGACCCCGTAGTCAGCGCTGCCATTCTCCACCTGCCGGAAAACATCCGGAATGTTGTCACACGAAAGATACTTAACGCTTGAGCCGAATTTCTTCAGCGATGCCTGGTGCGTAAATGTGAGCTCAGGACCGAGATAGGCAACTGTCAGGGGCTTTTCCAGTGAAAGACAGGCAGACATTATTTCGCGGTATATCGCTTTCACTGATCCGTCCTCCATGGGCCCCTTGTTCTTTTTAGCTACTTTATCATAGATCTGGCTTTCCCTGTCGGGGCTGTATACCGGCTGGTTCTTACTTTTTTTGATCTCCCCTATCCGGCAGCTGACCCTGGCTCGCTCATTCACCAGTTCCACTACACGGGAATCTATTTTATCGATCTCCTTTCTGAGATCATTCAGGGTTTTCGGCTTCATCATAAGTCTCCTTTGTATCGGTCTTCTGTCCGCTTTCTACGGCCTCAGTATGTGGACCATCGTTCGTGTCCTGTGGACTATCGTCCGTGGTCTGAGGACTATGGGCCATGGACCGTGGACCATCCTCCGCGGACCGCGGGCTCTCCTCAACAACAACCTGTTTCTGCGGCCTACCGTACTCAAGGTCCTCTTCACTGAAATCTCTCAAGATGGGCAGGTCTTCAAGT
This sequence comes from Candidatus Omnitrophota bacterium, assembly GCA_034723315.1. Classification (GTDB taxonomy): domain Bacteria; phylum Omnitrophota; class Gorgyraeia; order Tantalellales; family Tantalellaceae; genus JAYEOV01. The sequence goes on from JAYEOV010000039.1 coordinate 29,582, forward strand.
GATTTCAGCCCGAAGATCTCAAGAAATTTTTCGGTCGTGCCGTAAACAAGAGGCCTTCCTATGACCTCCTTCCTGCCTTTGACCTTGATAAGGTCCTTATCAAGAAGCGTCTTGATCACCCCTCCAACGTTCACGCCCCGGACATTCTCTACCTCAGCCCTTGTAACAGGCTGTTTATAGACGATAATAGCCAGTGTCTCAAGCGAAGGTCCCGTCAACCTCTCCACATCCTTCTGATAAAGATTGCTTATCCATGGCATATATTCGGGCTGCGTCACGATACAATATTTACCGGCTATCTCGGCTATATTGAAAGCCCTTTCAGACCGGCTGTAATCTTCCTTCAAAAGACATATCCCTTCTTCAATATCTTTCATGTCTGAATCCGTTATCGCCTTTTTCAGATCCTCCCTGCTTAGGCCTTTTTCCGAGACTATGAGGAGCGCTTCGATTATGTTCTTTATCCTGTTATCTCCCATATCCTTCCTGCCTTTTATTCATATTATTCGTTGTTAACAGATCACCATTATGAACTTCTTACCAGTTCCGGATTTCTGATGATCTCTATTTTCCCGAAAAAATCCTTTTGAACGACAAAGATCTCACGCATTTTTATAAGCTCCAGAACGGCCAGGAATATCACGATCATTTCGTCCTTGTCACCGGCTTTACTGAACAATTCTAAAAAAAAGATCTTCGGCTGTTTGGCCAGCATATGATAGATCTTGTGGATCTTGTCGCTTACTGTAAACTCGTTCCTTATGATCTTATGAAAAACATCCTTCGGGACTTCCTTAAGGACCTTCCTGAACGATGTAATAAGGTCGAACAGGCTCGCTTCGAAATATTCCGTTCCGTCGTCCGAAACTATCTTTTCGTTGCCCCCGGTGCCTCTTCTGAGGAACACATCCTTGTGTCTCGCATGCATCTTTTCAAGCTGAAAGGCCGCTTCCTTATACTTCCTGTATTCCAGCAGCCTCCTGACGAGTTCCTCCCTGGGGTCCTCTTCTTCTTCGGCCTCGGGTTCTTCTTCTTCCGGAGGAAGCAGCATCCTGCTCTTAATATGCATGAGCGTGGCCGCCATGACAAGAAACTCTCCGGCTATCTCAAGATCAAGAAGTTTCATCAGTTCCATATATCCAAGGTACTGCTCCGTGATCCCGGCGATAGGTATATCGTATATATCGATCTTTTCCCTTTTGATAAGGAACAGCAACAAGTCCAGCGGTCCTTCAAAAATCTGGAGTTTTACTTGATAAGTCATAAGAGTTCAAAGTGAAAAGTTAAAGATTCAAAATTGGGGCGGGGACTTGAACTATACCGTTCTGATTTATCTGTTCCCCCGTTTCTTAAATATAACTTTTAATTTTTCGCTTTGCACTTTTAATTTTTCACTTTGCATTTTTAACTTCTAACTTATTACCTGATGCAGACATTCCTTGACCTCTACCATCGTGCGCCCGGCTGTTTCTCTGGCCCTTTCAGCCCCTTCCTTTATGACATCGTGGACGTATTCGTCCGAAAGTCCCGCTCTTTTATCGCGGATAGGATCAAGAAATCCGTTCAATGCCGCCGCCAGTTTCTTTTTTACCTCAATATCGCCCACTTTACCTTTTCTGTAACGTTTCTTGAGGTCTTCAACCTCTTCCTTATCGGGGTTAAAAACGTCATGATAAATAAAAACCGGATTGCCTTCCACTTTTCCCGGAATATCGGCGCGTATTCTTTGCGGGTCAGTATACATGCTATAGACCTTCTTGTTCACGACTTCCGCCGGATCCGAAAGGCATATAAAATTCCCGTAGCTTTTCGACATCTTGCGGTTATCCAGCCCGACCAGCTTGGATACCTCCGTCAGCACCGGTTCCGGTTCGACAAAGATCTCCTTCTCGTACAAACCGTGAAATCTGCGAAGTATCTCCCTCGCGAGTTCCAGATGGTGCACCTGATCCTCCCCCACAGGGACCCTGTCCGCCTTATAGACCGCTATATCAGCGGCCTGAAGCACCGGATACCCAAGAAAACCATAAGTCGCCAGCATGCGTCCCTTGATCTCCCTGAGCTGTTCCTTGTAGGTAGGACATCTCTCAAGCCACCCCAGCGGGGTCAAAAGCGAGAATACCATAGCAAGTTCCAGGTGCTCCGGGACCATGCTCTGGATGAATATCACGCTCCGGGACGGGTCAATTCCGCAGGAGATCCAGTCCTTGACTATCTCGAAACTGTTCTCTTTGATATCCAAAGGCTTCTCATACTCGCTCATAAGGGCGTGCCAGTCAGCCACCATAAAGAAGCATTTATACTCATCCTGGAACCTGACCCAGTTGTTAAGAGCCCCGACAAGATGCCCGAGATGGACCTTCCCCGTGGGCCTCATACCGCTAAGGATTACTTTCTTTTTTGAACTCATAACTGATAACTGAAGATGGGAACAGGTCCGCTGTTGTAGCATTAACTGGACCTTTTCCCATATTATTATGGGTTTCGGACTATCAACACCTAAAACCAAACACCCAACATCAAAGTTCCTATTTTTCGAGCCTTCTTGCCACTTTCTCGATTATGAACGCTTCTATGACGTCATTCCTGCGGATATTATTAAACCCCTTAAGGGAGATACCGCATTCAAAGCCTTCCCTGACATCTTTAACGTCATCTTTGAACCTTTTAAGGGAATTTATCTCTCCCTGGAAAACGACTTCCTGCCCCCTCTTGACCTTTATCTTATCCTTCCTGTGTATAACTCCTTTGGTAACTGCGCATCCGGCGACTTTTCCGGCCTTGCTGGTCGAAAAAACCTCCCTCACCTGGGCACTTCCCTGGAACACCTCCCTCTCTTCGGGTTCGAGGAGTCCTTCCATGCCGGCCTTAACATCAGCGATCGCCTCGTAAATAATGTCGTATATGTGATAATCCACCTTTTCGCTTTTCGTCAGTTCCTCGGCTTTAGTATCGATCTTCACGTGGAAACCTATAACAACGGCGTTCGAGACCATCGCCAGCATGACATCGGATTCGTTGATATTGCCGACCGCGGAATGGATCATTTTCAATTTTACCTCTTCTGTAGCGAGTTCCTCGATCGAGCTCTGAAGAGCTTCCACCGATCCCTGGACATCGGCCTTGAGTATTATTTTCAGTTCCTTCATGCTGCCGTCAACTATACGGCTGTGCAGATCCTCCAGCGTGACCCTCTGGCTCCCGGCCATCTTCTCTTTTCTGCTTTCGCTTTGTTTTAGAAGAGCCAGCGTCCTGGCTTTCTTTTCGTCTTTGACGACAAAAAACTCTTCACCCGCCTGCGGCACGTCCTGAAGGCCGAGCACTTCGACGGGTGTCGCCGGCGGCGCTTCTTCAACGCGATCCCCGCGAACGTTCATCATCGCCTTTAACTTCCCGTAAAACGTCCTGCAGAAAACAATGTCACCGGCCCTCAGTGTCCCGTTCTTCACGAGAAGGGTCGCCACCACGCCCTGACCGGGTGTCTTCTTGCTTTCTATCACCACGCCGCGCGCTCTCAGGCCGGGGTTAGCCTTAAGCTCGAGCATCTCCGACTCCAGCATGAGCATCTCAACAAGTGCATCGACCCCCTCGCCAGTATGCGCCGATACTTCGACCATGACGGTCTTGCCGCCCCAAGCCTCGGCTATAAGATCCTCCTGCTGGAGAGACTTCCTGACCCGTTCCGGGTTGGCATTCGGCAGATCGCATTTATTTATAGCAACGACTATCGGCACTTCCGCGGCGCGCGCGTGATCTATTGCCTCCTTCGTCTGGGGCATGACCCCGTCGTCCGCGGCGACCACGAGAACCACGACGTCCGTCACGTGTGCCCCTCTGGCACGCATCGCGGTAAAAGCGGCGTGTCCCGGAGTATCAAGAAAAGTCACTGAACCTTTGGCGGTATCCACCTTATAGGCCCCGATGTGCTGTGTAATGCCGCCCTTCTCCCCCTTGGTGACCATCGTCTTGCGTATGTAATCCAGCAGAGATGTCTTTCCGTGATCGACATGTCCCATGAACGTGACGACCGGGGCCCTCGTTTTGATCTCAGCTTTCGCTTCCTGTTCCGACTGCCGCTGTTCCACCTCGTAATGCTCCGCTATGAGATCTTTTTCCATTGATTCTATTGTCCGGGGAATTTCAAGTTTGTAACCAAAATTTTCCATGATGTCGCGGACCACATCCTCTTCCAGGTCCTGGTTTATGTTTATAAAGGCCCCCTCCTTCATCAGATATTGAATTATATCGTTCGGTTTCACGTTGATCCGCAGGGCAAGCGTCCTTACGTTTACGGGCAGATGCACTTTTATTTTTTGCGGGGTTTTCCTGGCCACCGGTTTCTTCGGTCCGGCAATAATGCGTTCCCCGATCCGAGGCTTGACTTTTCCCTTTTTAAAGACTTTTTCGCCCCTGGACGCAAACACTTTGCCCTTTTCGATTATCTCCACGATCGGTTTCTTTTCGCCCTTTCTGGCTTTCCGTATAAATATGGGTTTGGGCTTTTTTATGTCTTTCCCGAATTTTTTGCCCTTTTCGATTATCTCTATGGCGGGGGCGGGTCCCGGGGCAGGTTCTCGGGCTTCCGGTTTCTTGCCGGTCTCCGGCTTGACAGGCGCAGCCTCTTTCTTTGGTTCCGCCTTCTTAATGATCCTGATCCCCGACTTTACCTTCTTTTCCTCCTTTATTTCCGTGACTGACTCTTTCACGGCTTCGGTCCCGGCTTCGATCCTGGGCTCTTTTTCGACCTTTTCCTTTTTTCCCGGCCCGGCTTTCGTCTTTTTCGCCGTC
>JAYEOV010000040.1:0-11301 GCA_034723315.1 Candidatus Omnitrophota bacterium
AGATCACGGACCTCCTTTCGGAGGAAAATCTCGGTTTCACGATATCGGAATTTGAGAACTTTGTCACCGTTCCCATAACGGAGGCCTATTCCTCCCTGGTAACCGGCGTTACCGACAGTATGAGCCTTACGATGGACGTTCATCTTTACGAGAATGCCTTGAACCAGATATGGGCCGCTTCGGTTACCGGTGACGTCGACCCCAGTTTCGTCAGCAACGATTGGTCGCTTGACCTGACGAACGCAGAAGGGCATAGTATTACCTTAACCGGCGACCGGTGGTCGGGCAACGAGTGGCACGCGCTTGTAGACGGTTTTATGCCCGTTGAGAATGTCGACCTTACAGGTGAAGCCGCGGGGACATATTCACCTGACGGCGTTGTTGAAGGTGTCGCCGGTGGAACGTGGAGCACCGGTGACGGAAAATAAGAAATAAGGGGACAGCGCCCCTATTTTCAAAAATAAAATAGGGGCGCTGTCCCCTTATTTCTGACAGCCGCTTCCTGGGAGACTTTCTGATCCACGACGGCAGTGGCCATGATTATCGGTATATCCTTATTTATCGCTCTGATCCTTCTTATCAACTCGATGCCGTCCATTTTTGTGAGGACGACCAAAACGGTAAGGTGATAAATGTCAAAGAGGCTCAAGATCCTTCTACTTGAAGACAGTCCCGATGACGCGGAACTGATAGCGCGCGAACTGCGCAGAGGAAATATTGATTTTGTCTCAAAACGCGTTGACTCGAGAAAGGATTTTTTAAAAGAGCTAAAAGCTTTCGCGCCGGATATTGTTTCCGTGGATTATAGATTGCCGGTTTTTGACGGGATCACCGCTCTTTCCATGGTTAAGGAGATCAGCCCTTCCACGCCGGTGATCATCGTTACAGGCTCCATAAATGAAGAAGTGGCCGTTGAGTGCATGAAAGCCGGTGCCGCGGACTATGTTCTCAAGGACCGTCTTACCCGGCTTGCTTCAGCGGTCAGGAGCGCGCTGGCGAAAAGGTCCGCGGAAAGAAAGATAAACATGGCTCATAAAACGACGCACAGCATCATAAAGAACGCGCCGTTCGGTATTTGCGTGGTGAATAAGGAAGGCAACATCGATTACGTGAACCCGGCCATGCTCGAAATCGCAGGGGACAATTACGAGAAGTTCAAGGGTATGAACGTATTTCATGATCTGCCGGGATATAAAAAGGCAGGCCTTGTGGAAAAGATTAAAGCCGGGCTCAAAGGGGAGTATTTCAAGATCGGTTCTGTCGAATATACGTCAGAGTTCGGTAAAAAGACCACTGTGAGGAACTTCACGGGGATACCCCTGGAAGAGGACGGCGAAAAAAAGCTCCTTATGATCGTTGAAGACGTCACCGGCCGGAAATTGATGGAAAAGGCCCTGAGAGATTCAGAAGAACGTTTCCGGATGATGTTTGAATGTGCCCCAGACGCGTATTTTCTGGAGGACTTGAAGGGGAAGTTTATCGAAGGAAATAAGAACGCGGAGAAGCTGACAGGGTATCGAAAAGAGGAGTTGGCAGGAAAGAGCCTCCTGGATCTGATATCTCCGGATCAGATCCCATTGGCAAAGGAAATTCTGGCAAAAAATGCGAAGAAAAAAACTACCGGGCCTGACGAGTTTGTCTTGCACAGGAAAGACGAAAGTGAAGTTGTTGTGGAGATCAGCACTTATCCGGTGGTCATCAGGGGTGAGACGCTGGTTCTGAGCGTAGCCAGGGATGTCACCAAACGCGAGAAAATGGAAAAAAAGACCAAAAAACACTCCCCGAACTGGCGATTTTTCAAATAGGGTGTCAGGCCTCGCCATAGCACAATAGATTAGAATTTTGTGCTATGGCGAGGCCTGACACCCTATTTGATTCCCCCGATTTTGTTCCGTTCAATTTAATTTCCCAAAACCCGGAGTATATTGTATAATTTTACCGAGATGGAACATCCGAAACTGAAAAAAGAACTGGGACTTCTTGGTGTCTTCTGCGTCGCTTCCGGGGCGATGATAAGTTCGGGCCTTTTTATCCTGCCGGGGCTCGCGCACGCGCAGGCAGGGCCTGCCGTGGTCATATCCTATTTACTGGCGGGTTTTCTGGCGATGATGGGAATGCTCAGCCAGGCAGAGCTTGTCTCGGCGATGCCAAAGGCGGGAGGCACTTACTTTTATGTCACCCGCAGTATGGGTCCCGCCCTCGGGACTATTGACGGGCTCCTTACATGGTTATCGATATCCCTGAAAAGCTCGTTCGCCCTCGTCGGCATGGCCGCTTTTACAAATCTGGTGGTGGGTATTGACCCGCGTTTGATAGCGCTTGGGTTGTGCCTGTTCTTTCTTGCCGTTAATTTCATCGGCGTCAAAGAGGCCGGCAGGTTGCAGGTGGCCCTTGTGGTCTTTCTGATCGCGCTTCTGCTTATATATATTGTCCGGGGATTACCCGCGGTCAATGCCCGGAATTTTGAACCGTTCGCGCCGCAGGGGCTTGGCGCGGTCTTTTTCACCGCGGGCTTCGTATTTGTCTCCTACGGCGGATTGATTAAGGTCGCCAGCATCGCGGAAGAAGTCAAAGACCCGGCCAGGACCGTGCCGAGGGCGATGCTGCTTTCGTTCATAGCGGTCAGTATCTTGTACGCGCTGGTGGTTTTTGTGACCACGGGCGTGCTCGGCGCCGAACAACTCAATAATTCCCTTACCCCTATTTCCGACGGGGCGGCTGTTTTTCTGGGCTCTTGGGGCAGGATCGCTTTAAGTGTCGCGGCTATTTTGGCGTTTGTTTCGACCGCCAACGCGGGCATCATGGCCGCTTCCAGATACCCGCTTGCATTGAGCCGTGACCGCCTGTTACCGGGCATTTTCAGCGGTATTCACCGGAGGTTCAAAACCCCGGCTATCGCGATCCTTGCCACGGGTATTTTTATGATCACCGCTGTTTTTCTTAATCTGAAGATACTTGTCGAAGTCGCCTCGACCGTCCTGATCTTCACGTTCATTTTTTCCTGCCTGTGCGTGATCATTATGCGCGAAAGCGGCGTGCAGAACTATCAGCCGAGATTTCGCGCGCCGTTCTATCCGTGGGTGCAGATCATCGGCATCTTCGGATGCTGGCTGCTGGTCGTCAACATGGGGAAAGAGGCTCTTTTTATCGGGTCGATCTTTTTCGCGTGCGGCCTGGCGGTGTTCTGGTTCTACGGACGCGTGACCGCGAAAAGGGATTTTGCCCTTCTTCACCTTATTGAAAAGGTCGCGGCCAGGGAACTCGTCGATGTGACCCTGGAGTCGGAATTGAAAGAGATAATCCTGGAAAGGGATGACATAGTAAAAGACAGGTTTGACAGCGTAATAGAGGCAGGTGTCGTCCTGGACATCGATGGGTTCATGCCGGTCGGGGAATTTTTCAAGCTGGTCGCGGAAAAGATCTCGCCCAGAATAGGTGTTGAAAGATCTCTTATTTTGAAAATGCTTCTTGACAGGGAAGATCAGAGCAGCACCGTTTTAAGTCCGGGCATGGCGATACCGCATATAATAATCGACGGTGAACATACGTTTGAAATATTACTCGCGCGCTGCAGGGAAGGGATCGTTTTTCCCGGAAAAGCCCGAAAAGTTCACACTGTATTCATTATCGCCGGAACCAGGGATGAGCGGAATTTCCACCTTCGCGCTCTTTCGGCCATTGCCCAGATAGTCCAGGACCCGCGTTTCGAGAAAAAATGGATGCAGGCAAAGGATAAAGAGGCGCTTCGCGATATCGTGCTTCTCGGGAAACGCAAGCGTCAAAAATGATCTTCCGGGGTTTTAACCGGGTAGTGTCAAAAATAGCATGAGAAGCGGGAGTCATTAATGTAACCATTCTGTGACCCTGCTCTATTGAGAGAGTTGCGAGATGGTCCTCTCTTGTCATTCCGAGCGAGCCCCCTCGGCTTCGCTCGGGGTAAACTGCGGCTGAGTCGAGGAATCTGAAACCCTTATTAAATGTGAACTATAGATCCTTCGACTCGGGCTTCGCCCTCGCTCAGGATGACAGAGTGCCAGAAATATATCATTTCGCAACTCCCTCTCTATTGGTTTTATTTTTAACAGAACCGAGAAAAGGACAAGGAGGAGTGAGGAAAAATGGCGATCAAACGTGTTGCGGGAAATACACTTTTTAAAGGCCGTGAAAAGGACATGGTCAGCAAAGAGACGCGTTCTTTTCTTTTACCTTTATTGCAGGAGGTGCAGGACAGAAAGGGCTATATCCCGGACAGAGACATGCAGGAGATCGCCGACAGGCTCGGGATACACCCCGTGGAGGTATATTCGGTCGTGACATTTTATTCTTTCCTGAACGAGAAAAAAAGAGGAAAACACGTTATACGTATAAGCGGCTGTATGCCCGGCGAGTTGGCCGGGAGCGGGAAGCTGATCAAATCCTTTGAAAAAGCGCTGAAAATAAAAACCGGGGAATCTACCCGGGACGGGAAGATCGCCCTTGAGATGAGCGGCTGTTTAGGAATGTGCGACAAAGCGCCGGCTGTCATGGTTGACGATCTTCTTGTGGGCAGAGTAACGTCCGGAACGGTTACGGAGATAGTAAAATGCCTCAGAGGCAATAAAAAATTGAAAGTAAAAGAAACAGGAAAGCGCGTAAAACGCGAAGGTCCTGTGATCTTCAGTCCCATAGAGCCTTGTTCAGGCCTGAAAAAAGCCCTGGAAAACGGCTCGAAAGATGTTCTTACCGCTGTCACGGATTCTAATTTGAAGGGAAGGGGCGGTGCGGGGTTCCCCGTCGGCCTTAAGTGGGATTTCGCGGCAAAGACGGGTTCGGACAGGAGGTTCGTTGTCTGTAACGCGGATGAAGGTGAACCCGGCACATTCAAGGATAAAGTGCTTCTGGAGGAATATCTGTCCCCGGTGATAGAAGGCATGGTTATCGCGGGGTTCGCGATCGGGGCTGATACCGGTTTTTTGTATCTGAGAGGGGAATACAGGTACATGGTGCCCCGGATAAAGAAAGAACTTGCAAGATCGCGCAAAGACGGTATTCTCGGGAAAGATATTCTCGGCAAAAAAGGGTTTGACTTTGATATTGAGCTCCGGCTGGGTTCAGGCGCTTATGTGTGCGGAGAAGAAACAGCTCTTATTGAATCGCTTGAAGGGAACAGGGGAGAACCGCGCAATAAGCCGCCGTTTCCCGTGAATACAGGGTATTTCGGGTATCCTACCGTTGTGAACAACGTCGAGACATTCGCCGCCGTAACACATATTCTGGCTAAAGGAACGGACTGGTTCAAGAAAACAGGGACCGATAGATCTTCCGGCAGTAAACTGATAAGCGTTTCGGGGGATTGTAAAAAACCGGGGGTATACGAGATCCCGTTCGGGACTACCATAAAGGAGATACTTAAGATAGCGGACGCGAAAGACGTGAAAGCTGTCCAGGTGGGGGGCGCGGCAGGCGTCTGTGTGTCCGGTAAAGATTTTAAAAGAATGCTGGCCTATGAAGATCTTTCCACCGGGGGCTCGATAATGGTCTTTGGACGGAACAGGAACATGCTTGATGCCGCGAGGAACTTTTTAAGGTTTTTTAAGGAAGAATCCTGCGGTCAGTGCACTCCGTGCCGGCAGGGGATACCGGTTCTTCTTGAGGGTGCGGAGATGCTGAAAAATGGTGAATGTTCCGCGCGTTATCTGAAAGATATTTGTTCCCTTTCTGAGACCATGAGGGCCGCTTCCAAATGCGGCCTGGGGCAGACAAGCCCGGATGCTTTTATGTCCATAGTAGAAAATTTCCCCGGAGATTATGAATTGTCCGGAAAACACAAGAAGGAGAAGCGGTTCAATGGCTAAAGAACCTTTTGCGAAAAGCACGTCACGGGCTCCGACAAGCCAGAGAAGACAGCAGGTCGAAAAAGCGGAAGCCGCCGCCCCGCAAGCCATGATAAAGGTGGTTATTGACGATATCGAGGTCAAAGTACCCGCTGGGACCACCATTCTGGAAGCTGCCAGGAAGGTGAACGTAAAGATCCCGACGCTTTGCACCCACGACGATCTCTGTCTTGCCGGGGTATGCCGTATCTGTGTGGTCGAAGTGGATGGGCAGAAGGCTCTCCAGGCGTCATGTTCATACCCGATATTCACCCCGATCAGGGTAAGGACATACTCTTCCCGGGTCAGGAAGGCCAGGCGGCATATCTTGCAGCTCCTTTTAAGGGAACATTATGGTGAGTGTTATTCCTGCGCGAGGAATAACAACTGTGAACTGCAGACCCTGGCGAAGGAATACGGAATTACCAGCTATAAGTTCGGTCATATCGAAAAATCCCGGTATGAGAAAGACACTTCGAGCTATGCTGTTGTGAGGGACATGGATAAATGTATATTGTGCAGGCGCTGTGTAAGGACGTGTATAGACCTCCAGGAAGTAGGAGTACTTGAAGCGGCTTACAGGGGGCACGATACGAGGATAGTTACGTATATGGATAAGCCTCTCGATGATGTTATATGTATCGCCTGCGGCCAGTGCATAAACAGGTGTCCCACGGGGGCTTTAAAGGCAAAGGATCCGGCCGAAGATGTCTGGGAGGTCATAGATGATCCCGCGAAACATGTTATCATCCAGACGGCCCCGAGTCCCAGGGCGGCGATGGGTGAAGAGTTCGGCCTGCCTCCCGGGACAAGCGTCACAAAAAAATTGAACACAGCTATCAAACGGATCGGTTTTGACAGGGTCTTTGATACGAATTTTACGGCTGACCTCACTATTATGGAAGAAGGGACGGAACTTCTCTTGAAACTGAGGAGAAAGTTGGTCGATAAAGATAAGAGCGTGAAGCTGCCTCAGTTCACTTCATGTTCTCCGGGATGGGTCACATATATCGAGCATTTTTTCCCGGAGAAGCTAGATCACCTTTCTACTGCAAAGAGTCCCCAGCAGATGTTCGGTGCCCTTGTAAAGACGTGGTACGCTCAGAGAAACGGCATAGACCCGAAGAACCTGGTCAGCGTGTCCCTTATGCCCTGTTCGGCCAAGAAGCTTGAATGCGAAAGGCCCGAGATGAGGGATTCCGGATACAAGGACGTTGATCATGCCCTGACGACGAGAGAACTTGCCGGGATGATAAAAGAAAGCGGGATAGATCTCCCTAATCTTCCCGATTCCGGCTTTGACGATCCTCTCGGAATAGGGACGGGCGCCGGCCTTGTTTTCGGCGCGACAGGCGGGGTCATGGAGGCGGCTATAAGAACCGTTTATGAAATAGTTACGGGAGAAGAGGTCCCTTTTGACGGGTTATGCGTGACGCCTGTAAGAGGCATGGAGGGGATAAGGACCGCGGAACTGCCCATAAAGAAAGCTGTAGGTGATTGGAAGTTCCTGAAAGGGGTAACTCTGAAGGTCATGATAGGGCACGGCACTGCCAACGCGAAAAAAATACTGGAAATGCTTTTAAATGGAGAACTCGACGATTACCATTTTGTGGAGATAATGGCCTGTCCGGGCGGTTGCCTCGGAGGCGGAGGACAGCCCATCCCGACAAGCCCCGAGATCCGGGAGGCAAGGGCAAGGGCTATTTATTCGGAGGATGAAGGACTTCCTTACAGGAAATCCCATGAAAACCCGATCATAAAACTGATATATAAGGAATTTCTGACCGATGGCCCGTGCGGGCATCTAAGCCATAAACTCTTGCATACGACGTATACAAAACGCGGTAAGTGGATAGGAAAGACCGCGGCGAAAAAGACACGGAGGTGAAACATGCGGTATGAACCCGGAAAGACCTTGAAGGAGTTCAATGAACTGATGACGGATATCCGGAAGGCCATCCCGGAGCAGTATGACACGTTCATAAAAGAAAAGGACATGCTCACGAAGTCCGGGAAACTGCCGGAGAAGATAAAATGGCTCCTCCTTCTGGTAGCGAGCACCGCTGAAAAATGCCCGGTCTGTATTTCCAGGGCCGTCCAGCATTGTCTCGAAGCGGGATGGACCAAGGAGGAGATACTTGAGGCATGTATGGTAGCGGTCCTTATCGGCGGTTCGAGCGTAATGACGTATGTCACTCTTGTTGATAAAGCGATAGAAGACCTGTCCGGGCAGAGCGGGTCGTAAAGAGGCCCGAGGCGCCCGGGGCAGGCGATTCACAAGACACGAATCCCGATTCACGGAACACGATTCCCGATTCACGAAAAATTCCTGCGGTAAGGAGCGAAGGCTCTGAGACTAAGGGGGGAAGGCATCGACGCCATATCCCGGCCTTACCGCGGAGTTAAGCGGTAGGGCCGGGTTTTTTTAGTAATCAGGAGTTCTAGGGAGGGAGAATGGAGAGACGGCTGGGATTTATAGGAATAATAGTGGAAGACAGGAAAAAGGCGGCATCACGCGTTAACGAGATACTTTCCGATTTCGGTGATATCATCGCGGCCAGGACAGGGCTTCCCTACGCGAAAAAAGATTGCTGTGTGATAACGCTGGTCGTGGACGCTACGACCGATGAGCTGGGCAGTTTGACGGGCAAGCTGGGTCTGGTTGAAGGTGTGTCGGTAAAATCCGGGTTAACCCGGATCTTACCTGTGGAGGACAGGTTATGAGGCGCGCGCCAAAATCAGTTCGTTTACATATCGGACTTTTCGGGAGGACGAATGTAGGCAAATCAAGTTTTCTGAATCTTATATCCGGCCAGGATGTGTCAATAACCTCGTCTGTCCCGGGCACTACAACAGATGTTGTCGAAAAAACCATGGAATTGCTGCCTGTCGGACCTGTTGTTTTTCTTGATACCGGAGGGCTTGATGATATATCCGCTCTTTCAGAATTAAGACTAAAAAGAACAAGGAAGATTTTCGACAGGTCGGATGTTATAGCGCTGGTTATTGAACCTGATGTATGGGGAAAGTATGAAGATGATATCATGGATGAGGCAGGGGCAAGGGATACGCCGGTTATTATCGTTGTCAATAAAACCGACCAGACAAGGCCGCGGGATGAATTTATCGAGGAAATAAAAACTAAGACGGAACGGTTGATACTTTGTTCCAGTATTGATCTTAAAGGACGGGACAGGTATGTCGATCCTTTAAAACAGTACCTTATAGAAGTCTGTCCTCAGGATTTTCTGCGGCCTCCGCCGCTTATAGGGGATCTTATCCCATCGGGGGGGACCGCCTTGTTGATCGTGCCGATAGATATGGAAGCGCCCAAAGGAAGGATTATCCTTCCTCAGGCGCAGACTATACGGGATGCCCTTGACAATGACGCGGCGGTGTTTGTCGTAAAAGAGAGTGGATACGCGCGGCTTCTCAATAACCTGAAAACGCCGCCTGATATTGTTGTTTGTGATTCACAGGTCGTATTGAAAATGGCAAGCGAAACCCCCGGGAACATCAAGTGCACTACGTTTTCCATCCTTTTTGCGCGTAACAGGGGAAATCTTGTTGATTCGGCGCGAGCTGCTGCCGTCATTGAGACTTTAAGGCCCGGAGATAAAGTGCTTATAGCCGAGGCCTGCAGTCATCATCCGATCGAGGATGACATAGGCAGGGTAAAGATACCGGCCTGGCTGCGGCAGTATGTCGGTGGAGATCTCCATATAGACGTATGTTCGGGCAGAGATTATCCTGAGGATATTACCGGTTATAGGCTGGTGGTCCATTGCGGCGCATGCATGATAACCAGGCGCGAAACGCTTTTTAGACTGCAGAAAGCGAAAATTGAAGGGGTTCCCGTGACCAATTACGGCGTGTGTATTTCTTTTATGCATGGCGTGTTGAAGAGGGTGCTCACGCCTTTTCCGGCGGCTTTGGACGCGTTTGAAACGGAGATGCGCGGAATAAAAAAGGAGATGATGAATAATGGATGCGGGATCGGTCGATACAAGGTCCTGGGCCGGCAATAGGATAGTCGGGGACCAGGTAAAAAAATATATGGATGGTGACCGGGACTTTATCCCTGACGGTGAGATCGGGGAGAAGCTTAAAGATAACCGGGATCCGGATCCAAAAAGGATAAGGGACATCCTTCAGAAATCCCTTTCCATTGAGACGCTTTCACCCGATGAAACGGCCGCGCTTTTGAATGTTACTGATGAGGGGATATTGCGGGAGATGGAAGAGACAGCTATCCGGATCAAAAGGAAGGTCTACGATAACAGGATAGTCACCTTCGCTCCTTTATATCTGGGGAATCTCTGCGTGAATAATTGCCTGTACTGCGGATTCAGACGTGAAAATACGGACGCCGAAAGGAAAGTCCTTGATCAGGAGGAAATAAAGCGTGAGATCGAGGTGCTTGCGGGCAAGATAGGGCATAAGCGGCTTATCGTCGTCTATGGAGAACACCCCGCGACCGATATCGACTACATGGTATCCAGTATCGAGACGATATATGCGGTTAAGGTCAAAACCAGGAACGGGTTCGGGCAGATACGCCGTGTGAACGTTAACGCGTCGCCGCTTTCAGTGGAGGAGCTCAAAAGGCTCCATGAAACCGGTATAGGGACATATCAGGTCTTCCAGGAGACGTATCATCGTGATACGTATCACTCCGTTCATCCCGCCGGGACGGTAAAATCCGATTACAGGTGGCGGTTATACTGTATGCACCGGGCGTTTGAGGCGGGGGTCGATGACGTCGGCATAGGCGTGCTTTTCGGGCTTTATGACTGGAAGTTCGAGGTTATGGGGCTTCTCTATCATTCCATGGAACTGGAGAAGAGATTCGGCGTGGGCCCTCACACTATCTCCTTTCCCAGACTGGAACCGGCGCAGAATACGCCGTTCACCCAGGATACCCGGTTCAGAGTAAGTGACGATGATTTCAGAAAAGTGATAACGGTTATCAGGCTCGCGGTCCCTTATACGGGTATGATACTTACGGCGCGGGAGACCGCCGCGATGAGGAGAGAGACCATACCCCTGGGCGTTACGCAGATAGACGCCTCTTCGAAGATCGGTATCGGGGCTTACAGTGATCACTGGAACAGCCAGCGGGGAGAATACCAGCAGTTCTTTCTGGGGGATACCAGGAGCCTTGACGAGGTTATACGCGAACTGGCGCAGACGGGATATATCACCTCTTTTTGCACTGCCGGCTACCGCTGCGGCAGGACCGGCAAGAAGATCATGGACCTGCTCAGGTCCGGCCAGGAAGGCAGGTTCTGCAAACTGAACGCGGTACTTACCTTCAGGGAATGGCTTGATGACTTTGCGGGCCGGCAGACACGAAGGGCCGGTGAAGAGATAATAAACAAAGAGTTAGAGGAAGTAAAACAGCATATCCCCGGGGTCTATCCGCAGTTGATGGAATATTACGAAAGAG
>JAYEOV010000041.1:0-11267 GCA_034723315.1 Candidatus Omnitrophota bacterium
ATCTGCCCCTTTTTAGTTCACATAAAGTTCACTTGACTTTAATTTTATTGCCATACGCATAAGTTATCATTGTAAGCGGAAATGAGGTCCTAAAAAGGCTTCCGGAGAAATTCTGAAAAAAAATAAACGGACAAAGAACATACCGAAAGGATAAAACGATGAACGTAAAAACAGGAACATGGAATCTTCATAAGGATTTCATAGCAAGTCACATGCGGGCACAGATGAGTGTTTTGAGTGCCATGATCAGCAGCCTCGAAGACACTAATTACATAGACCGGGACTATCTGGAAGCGGCACTTAAACAGCTGGGAAGAGACATTAAACAGCTGAGGAGATTTATTTCCGATTAACGTTAATATGAGGAGGAGTTATGAGAAATGTCATTTTTTTAAGTTTATTGATCGCTTTTTCGAACACATCTTTTGCGGAGGAGACATTAGTGATCTCAAAAACGCAAATTTCAGGGAACGGGAAAGAAGTGACTTATTATCTTGAAGGAAAAGAAATCGCTCAAGAGATCATTGATGCTGGCGGGAATATTTTCAGGAAGACAGGAGAAATACCCGAAGGCATGGTTCGATCTTTTTTCCCTGACGGCCGGATAGAGGAAGAATGTTATTTCAAAAATAACAAAAGAAACGGATATCACAGGGAATATTATGAGAACGGGCAATTAAAATTTGAAAGCAGTTACAAAGAAGACAAGCTGGAAGGAGAGTACAAGGCATATAACAGAGCGGGGATCCTGATGTCCGAAGGCGTACTGGTCGATGGCGGAGTGGAAGGGGCCATCCGGATTTACAGCCAGGAGGGCGCGTTAGAATTAGAAGAAACATACAGGGACGGTCAACTAAAAAAGACTACCGAGTTTTTTGAAAATGGTCAGGTCAAGAACGAATGGACCTGGAAGAATGGAGTTTTTAACGGATTCTGCAGGAGTTATTATCCAAACGGGCAGGTAGCTTCTCTCGATACTTATGCAAAAGGATGCCTGGTAAAAAGGATAGTATGGGACGAAGAAGGAAGAATGAAGTTCGATAAAAACTATGAACACGCGACTGAAAACAGCGACACTCAAATCTAAAGAAAGGAGGTGAAGGTAAAAGACTTTTAAAGTCACGAAAAGCATTTCATTAAATTGAGTGTTTCAACAATAGAGAAAACGCAGGCAAGTAACAAGGCAAAAACAGAATTAATCAATAACTAGAATTCAGGAGGCTACATATAATGAAAAATCTTGTGAAAGTAATAGCAGCTGTAGCTGTTCTTCTTTGCGCTGCAGGCCTTCAAGCGAACGCCGGAGAGATGAACGTTCTGGTGAACAAGCTTGTGGAAAAAGGAATATTGACGCCTTATGAGGGCCAGATAATCCTTGCTGAAGCTAAAGAAGAAGCAGCCATGGATCTGGCGCTTGGTAAGGCATCTACCGCTCCTTCCTGGACGCAAAAGATCAAGCTCAAGGGTGACGTGCGTTTCAGGACCCAGACAGACTGGGGTAAAGGCAACAATACCGATAACGGTACCAGGATAGATCCGGCTCATTTCAGGTTGAGACAGAGAGTCAGGGCGAGGATCGGGCTTGAAGGTAAGGTCAATGACCAGGTGGCAGCGGGCGTCCTTTTTGTCACCGGCGGGAGGGACCCGAGATCAACAAACGAAACACTCGATGACAATTTCGCGACCCAGGACGTCCGGTTTGACCAGTACTATATCAAGTGGATGCCGGAAGTGCCGCAGGAAATAGGAGATGCTACTGTCTGGTTCGGGAAGTTCAAAAATCCCTTCAACAAGACCGAGCTTCTGTGGGACAGCGACATCAACCCGCAGGGGACGGCGTTTCAGTACATGTCTAAAACCTTTGAGCTGGGAGATGTTCCCACAAACATCTATGCTAACGTCGGCTGGTTGTTGATAGATGAGGAGAGAAGAACCGATTACGGTGATCCCAGTCTTTGGGCTTATCAGGGAGGCATAAAGGCAGATGTGATCAAGGATTGGGACGCGACCATCAATTGCTCGGCAACATTCTGGGATTTTGATCACATACAGCATAATAGCCAGTATAACCAGGGTGACGTTGTTTCAGGCAGTAACACCAATACCTATCTGGTCGGCCAGCATAACAGACAGTGGAGGCATGATTACGACCTCGTTGATTTTGTTATCAGGTATGACGCTAAATACCTGTTCGACTGGCATTTTGGCCATGGTGTCTACACTGACCTTATCTGGAACGCGGATGCGGGTACCAGGGACTTTGGCTGGATGATAGGCGCTTATATAGGAGATAAGAAGCCGAAGAAACCCGGGCAGTGGAAGCTCTGGTTTAACTGGAGATATCTTGAACAGGATGCGGTGCCGGACTTCCTGCCGGACTCGGATTTCTATGGCTTTGTTCGCGACAACAATAATCCTAATGGCTATACTCCGGGTTCGCCGAGAGCCGGTGGTACCAACGGTCAGGGCATTAACTTTGGTCTGCAGTACGCGATATTCAAGAACACATTGCTTTGCGCCGAATACTACTACTCCTATCCGATCAGTGTCAATGCCGGCCAGCCGAATGGGTATAAGGAACCCTGGCAGCTTCTGCAGCTGGACATAAAGACAAAGTTCTAAGTTCACGGAAATGTCACAAAACAGTAACAATAGTGAAACATGAAAAAATAATAATAAAAGAAAGAAGGAGTTAAGTGATGAGAAAATACCTGAAAGTAATTTCATTCCTTACACTGGCTTTTTTTCTTTGCATGACGCATGCCGGCGCAAAAGGCATGATCCAGATAAAAGGGTCAGATACCCTTATCAACCTGGTGCAAAGACTGAGCGAAGTGTACATGGACAAGAACCCCGGTAAGTATATAGCGGTTACCGGAGGCGGGTCAGGAACGGGGATCGCGGCTCTTATGAACGGTAAGTGCGATATAGCGGATGCTTCCCGTAACATGAAGCCTAAAGAGATAACCAGAGCCAACGCGAGAGGGATCACCCCGAAAAGGGTGGTTATCGCTCTTGACGGACTGAGTGTTATCGTTAATGAAAATAACCCCGTTGACAGACTCACTATGGATAAGATAGGCAAGATATTCCGTGGTGAGATCACGAATTGGAGCGAAGTGGGCGGAGATAATAAGCCAATAAGCCTCTATGGCAGACAATCCAACTCCGGGACATTCGTTCTCTTCAGGGACATGGTGCTAAAAGGGGACTATTCACCCAGGATGAAGAGGATGAACGGCAATTCGCAGATAGTAGATTCCGTCAAATATGACGAGACCGGGATAGGATATGTAGGAGTAGGTTACGTTAAGGAGGCTGAAGGTATAACCGTACTCCAGGTGGCGTCGCGTGAAGGCGCTTCATATGCGAGTCCTCTCAACACGGAAGACGTAAAGACGGGACGGTATCCCATATCCCGGCCTTTGAACCAGTATGTTAATGGTACACCTTCAGGAGCTGTGAGAGATTTTATCGCGTTCGAGCTCAGCCCGGAAGGACAGGCAATAGTAGAGGAAGAGGGATTTTTTCGGATCCCTAAGGAATACGTTGAGTTCAACAGGAAGAATGCAGGTATATAAAGGATAATACCCCCAAGCAGGAAAAAGGACGGCCGTGGATTATTATGGATCGAAAAACAAAACATGTGAATGTGAAAGAAAAGATAATTCACGGCCTCTTTTTCCTGAACGGTCTTCTGGTAGTGTTCGTTCTCTTAGGTATTTTCGCCTTACTTGCCTTTACATCAATACCGGCCTTCAAGGAGATCAGTCTCAAACAATTCCTCTTTACTTCTGACTGGAACCCTACTTCTTATGTGAAAGAGACATATGGGATAGGCGCCATGCTGGTGAGCACGGTCATGGTAACGGCCGGGGCGCTTTTATTCTCAGTGCCGATAGGGATAGGGACCGCGGCATATCTTTCGGATGTAGCGAGCCCCGGGGCCAGGGAGATAATAAAGCCTGTTATTGAGATACTTGCCGGGATACCGTCTGTTGTTATAGGATTTCTCGGGATAGTGTTCGTCGGGCCGGTTATTTCGAAAACGTTCGGACTTCCCAACGGATTAAATGCCGTAAATGGATCCATTTTACTGGGAGTTATGGCGCTTCCTACGATAATAAGCCTGTCAGAAGACGCGCTTAACAGTGTTTCGAGGACATATTCAGAAGCGTCATTGGCGCTTGGCGCTACACGCTGGCAAACGGTTATCAGAGTGAAGATCCCGGCAGCTTTATCCGGTGTGCTTGCCGCTTGTATGCTCGGTATGGGGAGAGCCATCGGTGAGACGATGACGGTTCTTATGGCGACCGGATGCGCGCCGGCGATGCCGAGAAGTTTTCTTGATTCTGTAAGGACAATGACCTCAACTATAGCTATTGAACTCGGAGAGGTCCCGTATTACACAACTCATTATTACGCGTTATTCGCGGTCGGGCTTGTTCTTTTTATTATAACCTTTTGCGTAAATATGACATCGGATATGATCTTGCATAAATATCAGGGGAAAAGAGGATGAGCAATAAGAAGAGAACGGAGCAATTGGGATTTTGGGTATTGAGATCATGTGCGGGGATAGTGGGCCTGATCCTGCTATTAGTTCTTTTTGATATTGTAAGTAAGGGCATAGGGACGATAAACTGGCAGTTCCTTACTGAGCCGCCGAGGAATGGAATGACGGAGGGGGGAATCTTTCCGGCGATCTTCGGCACTTTTTTGGTAACGATACTGACAGCGATTCTTGCCGTACCTCTTGGTATGGGTTGCGCGGTGTATCTTAATGAATACGCCGATGATAATATATTCACCCGGATCATCCGCATATCGATAAGAAACCTCTCGGGCGTACCTTCTATCGTATACGGGCTTTTTGGTGTAGTTCTGTTCGTTCAGATGATGCGTATCGGCACTTGTGTGCTGGCATCAGGATTGACCCTTGGGCTTATGACGCTTCCCTGGACGATCACCGCAAGTGAGGAAGCTTTGAAGAGCGTGCCGCAATCATATAGAGACGGAGCCCTGGCTCTGGGAGCGACAAGATGGCAGGCAATAAGGACCAACGTTCTGCCTTATTCCATTTCGGGGATGCTGACAGGGACCATACTCGGTTTAGCGCGCGCGGCCGGAGAAACAGCGCCCATTCTTTTTACGGGCGCGGCGTTCTTTTTGCCGTTCCTGCCAAGATCATTATTAGATCAATTTATGGCTCTGCCCTATCATTTATATATAATGGCTACACAGCACCATGCGATAGAAACAGTCAGGCCTATCGCGTATGCCACGGCGCTTGTGCTTATAGTGCTGATCTGTTCTATGAACATGTTTGCCGTTATTTTGAGATATAAGTTAAGAAAGCGGAAAAAGGAGTAAGATGCGGGAGATAAAGATCGAGGTGAAAGATTTTAATTTTTTTTACGGTGATCAACAGGCTTTAAAAGACATCACGCTGAACATCTACAACAACAAAGTTCTTGGGATTATAGGTCCCTCTGGTTGTGGAAAATCGACGTTTTTAAAAAGCATTAACCGCATGAATGATACTATTGCCGGAACCAGGGCCAGTGGGACGATATTGATGGACGGGCAGGATATTTTTGCGGAAAACATGGATGTGGTAGAATTAAGAAGGCGGGTGGGCATGGTCTTTCAGAAATCCAACCCTTTTCCTAAATCTGTATTCGATAATGTCGCCTACGGTTTGCGTATAAACGGTTTAAAGGATAAAGAGTATATCGGTCATAAAGTCGAGGAAAGTTTAAGGGGGGCCGCTTTATGGGGAGAAGTAAAGGACAGGTTGTCGGCCAGCGCGTTCGACCTTTCAGGAGGACAGCAGCAGAGATTATGTATTGCCCGGGCCCTGGCTGTTGAACCTGAAGTGATATTAATGGATGAACCGGCGTCGGCGCTTGACCCTACGGCTACGGCAAAGATAGAGGAGTTGATACAAGAACTGAAAAAAGAATATACTATAGTGATCGTTACGCATAATATGCAGCAGGCAGCCAGGATTTCCGAGTATACGGCATTTTTTATGCTTGGGGATCTGGTCGAATATAGTGAAACGCAGAAGATATTTACCAATCCGGAAAAAGAAATAACAGAAGAATACATAACCGGAAGGTTCGGATAATTAAAAATCAAGAAGGGGCAAGAACATGGTTGAAAGACATTTTGATGAAGAGCTAACGGGGTTGAACACGGATCTATTAAAAATGGCTGCTTTGGTTGAGGAAGCTATTTTCAGGTCCACAGAAGCTTTGAAGAACAGAGATAAGGAAATGGCCATTAGCGTTATTGAAGCAGACACTAAGATCGATAAGTTCGAGAATATTATTGAAGAAAACGCGATAGAGTTATTGGCGCTCCGGCAGCCTATGGCAACCGATCTAAGATTTATTACCACGGCTATGAAGATAAACGTGGAACTTGAAAGGATCGCCGATCTGGCAGTGAACATATCACAGCGGGTTCTTAAACTGGCAGACAAACCTTTGCTTAAACCATTAATAGATATTCCAAAGTTGTCGGAAGTGGCGCGAAAAATGGTAAAGGGTTCTATAGACGCTTTTGTCGATCGAAATGAAAAAAAAGCGAAAGAAATTATATTGTCAGATCCGGAGGCGAATAAATTGAAAAACGCGATACAGGACGAATTGATAAACGATTACCTGGTCAAAAACGGCACAACCGCTACAAGAGCTGTCCCCCTGCTTTTAGTCGCCCGGCATCTGGAAAGAATATGTGATCATGCTACTAACATTGCTGAAGATGTTATTTACATGGTGCGTGCGAAAGTGGTGAAACACAGAAAGTTGGAGAATGGAGGAAAGAGTTGATGTTGTGGCTGTTTGCTGCGCTAGTGTAGACACGACACTAGATTTTCCAAAAAGGCAGTTATTTGAGCAGTCGGGGAGTTTTTTATAACTCCGACTGCTCAGGTTTCTATGATGAATTGATAAAAGATCCTTCCTCTTCCCCTTCGTTTCACTCAGGGTCAGAGTCAGGATGAGGGTCGGGAAAATGTATATGAAACACCCCGCCCCCTCAGTTATATGATCTTGCCCTACTGGTCAAATACGTCCGCGGGCCTCTCAATCGCAAGTCTTATATCCGCAAGCATTTCCGGCTTTTCACTGTGATATCTTATGAAATGTCCGGGCTGGTTATGAGTTTTATTTCATATAAAAACAAGAAGATCCGGCGGCGATCCTGTATTAAAACACATTGATTTTAAAGTTAAAATTTGCTACACTTACATTTTAGCTTACGTCATTCGTTTGTCGTTCATGGTCCGTGGCCGGGGATCCATGAACGATGAATTACGAACGGGGAGTAAATATGGGGTGTACAATAACGGAAAGAATACTGCTTTCACATGCTCTGGATGTAAAGGCAATAGCACCGGGTGATTTCATAAGGACGAAGATCGACCTGTGTTTCGGTAACGATATTACAAGTCCCATTGCCATAAAGGAGTTCCGTGAACTGGGCAGGGGGAAGGTCTTTAACCAGAACCGCGTCGCGCTTATTCCGGATCATTTTCTTCCCGCCAAGGATATGAAGAGCGCCAACCAGGCTAAAATACTGGAAAGGTTCGCCGAAGAGTTCGGAATAGTCAATTACTTCGAGCTGTCCGAGATGGGGATCGAACACGTTTTGCTCCCCGAAAGGGGGCTGATCCTTCCCGGGGACCTCGTCATCGGCGCGGATTCACACACATGCACGCACGGGGCGCTCGGCGCTTTCGCTACCGGAGTGGGAAGTACGGACCTGGCCTATGCAATGGCGTTCGGCGAATGCTGGTTGAAGGTCCCGGAGACCATTCAGCTCAGGTTTACCGGGAAGCCCAGGAAGTGGGTGGGCGGCAAGGACCTGATACTTCATGCGATCTCGGACCTGGGAGTTTCCGGAGCTCTTTACAAGTCACTTGAATTTACCGGTGATACCATCGATATGCTTTCGATGGATGACAGGTTCTCTATGTGCAACATGGCGATAGAGGCGGGGGCGAAGAACGGGATAATGGCTCCCGACCGGATCACGGAAAGGTTCGTCAAGGCCGCTATCAGGAAATATAAACCAGGCCGCAAAACATATAAGCTTTTCAAGAGTGATAAGGACGCGGCATATTCAGATGTCAGGGAATACAACGTCTCCAAACTCGAACCGATAGTGGCCGCGCCTCACCTGCCGTCCAACGGCAGGCCCGTGAACGAATTCAAAGACGTCAAGATCAACCAGGTGGTCATAGGTTCCTGCACGAACGGCAGGATAAGCGATCTTAAACAGGCGGCGGGCGTCCTGAAGAACAAAAAGATCGATCCGCGCACGCGTCTTGTGGTTCTTCCGGCTACCAGAGAGATCTACATGGAAGCGGTGAAGGAAGGTTACGCGGAGATCTTTGTGCGCGCCGGCGGTGTTTTCTGCACCCCGAATTGCGGACCGTGTCTGGGAGGGCACATGGGCGTTCTGGCGGAAGGTGAGGTCGCCGTGGCAACCACCAACAGGAATTTTGTCGGACGCATGGGGCACCCGAAAAGTTTTGTCTATCTTTCGAATCCGGCTGTAGCCGCGGCGAGCGCGGTGAAGGGCCAGATAGCACACCCGGCGGACCTGTGATCCGCTCGTGTATCGGGTGTTACGCTGCTTAATACCGTTAAAATAAGGAAATATATGAAGCTTAAAGGGAAAGTTCATAAGTTCGGTGATAACATAAATACGGATGAGATCATTCCGGCACGTTACCTTAACACTTCGGACCCGGCGGAGCTGGCGAAGCATTGCATGGAAGACGCCGATCCAAAATTCGTTCCCGGGCTGAAAGAAGGGGACGTAATAGTGGCCGGGGAGAACTTTGGGTGCGGGTCCAGCAGGGAACATGCCCCGATCGCCGTCAAAGCGTCCGGGGTGTCATGCGTGATAGCCAAAAGTTTTGCGAGGATCTTTTACAGGAATGCCATCAACATAGGCCTTCCGATATTCACCAGCGCCGAAGCATCGGAAGCCCTGAAAAGCGGCGAAAGCGTGCAGGTTGACGTTACTAAGGGGGAGATCTCCAGGTTCGGCAGGAAGAGGTCCTATAGTGCGGAAGTGTTTCCAGGGTTTATCAGGGACATAATCAGGAGCGGCGGTCTGATGGAATTCGCCAGGAAAAGACAGAAGGAAGAACCGGTGGATAAGCCCCGGAAGAAGGAGAAGAAAAAGCAAAAGGTGCGGATACAGAAGAAAAGAAAGAAATAAGGAGCGGTTCATCGTTCAAGAACGATGAACGATAAAACAGGACCAGGAGGATAAATTGTACAAGATAGCAATTATACCAGGAGACGGCACCGGGCCCGAAGTGATCAGGGAAGGCATAAAGGTGTTTGACGCGGTCGCGCAGAAGATGGGGATCAAGTCCGAGAAGATAATGTATGATGTGGGGGGAGAACGCTTCAAGAAGACCGGCGAGGTCCTGCCGGAGAGCGTTCTTGAGGAGCTCAAGACGGTGGACGCGATATATCTCGGCGCTATCGGGCATCCCGACGTCAAGCCCGGCATCCTGGAAAAAGGTCTTTTGCTTAAACTGCGTTTTTTCCTGGACCAGTATATAAATCTCCGTCCCGTCAAGTTATACCCGGGAGTGTATACTCCCGTCAAGGACAAGGGGCCGGAAGATATTGATTTCGTAGTTGTCCGGGAAAACACGGAAGGGTTATATTCCGGAAGCGGGGGGTTCTTGAAACAGGGCACTCCCGACGAAGTGGCTATCCAGACTTCCATAAACACCCGGAAAGGGGTTGAGAGGTGCATCAGATACGCTTATGAGTATACAAAGAAGCGTAATAAGAGAAAAACGCTGACCCTGGTGGGCAAGACTAACGTTCTGACATACGCCTTTGATCTCTGGGAAAGGACTTTCCACAAGGTGGGAGAAGAATATCCGGACATCAAGAGGGATTACGCTCACGTCGACGCGACATGCATGTGGATGATCAAGAACCCGGAATGGTTCGATGTGATCGTGACGGATAACATGTTCGGTGATATTATAACTGACCTTGGCGCGATGGTCCAGGGAGGTATGGGCATAGCCGCCGGGGGGAACATAAATCCGGAAGGCGTTTCCATGTTCGAGCCGATAGGGGGTTCCGCGCCCAAGTATACCGGCAAAGGCGTTATCAATCCTCTTGCCGCTATATGCGCCGGGGGTATGCTGCTGGAGATCCTGGGGGAACAGAAGGCCGCCGACCTGGTCGAAAAAGCTGTCATGGAAGTGACCGGCACGAAACTGGAAAGCCTGTCAGCCGGGAAAATGGGGTATTCCACTTCGGAGGTAGGTGACCTGGTAGTGGAAGCACTTGGATAAGTCCGAAGTTCCGGAACATAATTTTATTTTTACTTCTGTTGTATGGGGAATCAGATATGCTGAAGAAGAAGGACAGATATAACGTGGCTGTGATGGGGGCGACGGGGGCTGTAGGCACCCAGTTCTTGTGGATACTCGAGGAAAGGAGTTTCCCCATAGATGAGTTGCGTCTTCTGGCCAGCGAAAGGTCAACAGGGAAAAAGTTAGTTTTTCGCGGAGAAGAACATGAGGTGCGGATCCTCAGCGAGAATTCCTTTGAGAACGTTGATATAGTCCTGGCGTCGGCCGGGGCGTCCAGGAGCAAGGAGTTCCTGCCTTACGCGGTGAAGGCGGGCGCGGTCTGCGTGGACAATTCCAGCGCTTTCAGGATGGATCCCGGTGTTCCGCTGGTGGTGCCGGAAGTGAACCCACATGCGATCAAAGATCACAAGGGTATTATCGCCAACCCGAACTGTTCCACGATACAGATGGTCCTCCCTTTATGCGCGATACACAGAGCCGTGCCCCTGAAAAGAGTGGTGGTGACCACTTTCCAGTCAGCTTCGGGAGCGGGACAGCAGAACATTCTTGAAATGGAGAGTCAGGTAGTCCGTCTAAGTAAGAAGGAATCTCACTACGGCATAGGCGAACATACCGTACCATCCGGCATGATCAATAAATTTTCACACCAGATCGCGTATAATCTGATACCGCATATCGACGTGTTCCAGGAGAACCTTTACACAAAGGAAGAGATCAAGATGGTCAACGAGACCCGCAAGATCCTGGAGATCCCGGACCTTCCTGTCACCGCGACCTGTGTCAGGGTCCCGGTATATTATGCCCATTCAGAGAGCGTTAACGTTGAGACCGGGAAGAAGATCACCCGCGACGAAGTCATCCGCCTGATGGAGGATTTTCCCGGCATCACCGTCTT
>JAYEOV010000042.1:0-43128 GCA_034723315.1 Candidatus Omnitrophota bacterium
TTTACAAAACCCCTGCTCTACCCCTGAGCTACGCCGGCGTGGAATTTAAAATCAACTATACCAGATTTTTTTAAGGCTGTAAAGAAGCAAAAAGACCACTTTTCACGTATACACATACAAAAAGAAATTATTTCAATACCTTAACCATATCTTTTTCTTCAATTTCGTTCAAGCCATTTATTATTTTCAACCGCCATTTCCTGGGAATATTTTCGAAAACTTGCCTTAAATTTCTACTTTCACCTTTGGCAATTAAAGCCCTTAGGATCTGAATTGCTGCGCTTCTATCCTTTATCGCTTTTTCTTTTTTTAATCTTCGTTGGAAGATTATTAATTTATGTAAGGCAAAATTGGCGGGATGTGGCAACGACAGATCAAAATCTTCCACCTTAACCTTAATCGTATTACTGGATAAAAAAGTCAGGAATCTCAATGTAACAGCATTTATACCTAATTTTGGTAAAGGATAAGGTTTATCAATACCTCTTCCCCTTTCCGGAACTAAAAATTCAAGAATCAAATCCGGATGATCGAGTTTAACATATCCTTCACTACCCTTAAAAGTTGCAACAAAACCCAAGTCTCTAAGAAGTTCGGGAATATCCACTTTTTGTTTAATCTTAGAAGGGTTATCAATCAAAAAATCGATATCTCTTGTTCTTATTGCTGCTAAATTTATATATGGAACTCTAGAAAAATAATCCTTGTAAAAATATATACACCAGCTGCCTATTAAAATAAAATTGTCCAAAATATTTGCTTCATTAAGACGTTTTAAAATTTCCAGACACAGTTCATACTGCTTCTTTTCCACGTAGTGAACTCCTTAAAAATCTAATTTGCTTCTTAACTTGAGATAAAAGCTTCCTATACTTAGCCCTCAGTTTCTTAGCCTCATCATATTTCTCTCTCTCAACTTTTGACATCTTGCCTTTATAGATATATTTCACTTTCTTTCCTACTCGCCTTACCAGGTAACAATATTCGCGTCCCCTTATGTTCTTTACAGCTATACAGCCTTTGGGTAACTTTTGTAGTGCCTTTTCATATTCTTTCTTCATCCGAAGTGAATTTTCCAGTTCTTCCGCTAAAACTCCTTTTATTATTCCCCTCATAACTCTTCTCCTTGTTACCTAACATTCTACCTAGTAGTATACATAGTTAGGTAACAAAAGTCAAGAAAAAAATTACCTAACAACTTATAAACTAATTAATTTTGTTGGTTAATTAACTCGGGAACTTTAATGACTCTGGTTTATGCTTAATGCTTCTTCCGTGGAACAATATGCTATGTTGGAATCTAAGCAATGAGACAATTTCGGGTGGGCGGGAAATTCCCTAATGGTTCTAGTAACATCTGATTACCTGAAGCCTCTATCGCCTTCTTCTTATGATCCGGTGAAAGGTAAGAATATCTGAGCGCCATATCAAGACTTTTATGGCCCAACAATTCCATAACCGTTCTTAGATCCACGCCGGACATCACTAATTAACTCGCGAAAATATGCCTTAGATCGTGGAATTTAAAAATCAACTATGCCGGATCTTTTACAGGCTAACGTCGGCATCAGCGGCACAAAAGCGCAGCTTTTGGGTCCGCTGGATGAAGTGGTTAGATTTTTTTAAGTTTATCCGCGAATAAAAAAGCCACTACTTCTTTTGCGTAAACAAAGCCTTTATCATAATAAACAGCCGCAATTATTGCTTCTAAAGTTTCAGCAATTGCTCTATCTCCCTGAAATATACCAGTAGATTTCTCGCCTTCATTTGTTATCATGTAATCATGAATACTCATAGAGCGACCGATCTCCGCTAATATTTTTTCATTTTCAAGAAAAGCTTTTTTCTGTGTTATCTGCCCTTTTGTTTCAATTCCATTCTTGATCAACAGATCACAGAGTACAGCCTTAATTATTGCGTCACCTAAAACACAAAAAGATTCTTGATCATATTCTAAATTTTTTTCGCAGGCAAGAGCTTTTCTTGTCAAAGCACAAATCAGCAGATTTTTATCAGAAAACTTACATCCTATCCTGTTTTCAAGCTCTATAGTTTGCATTATAATTCCTAAACTTACATTTAAATTCAGCCGCCGATGTAAAGCGGTCGGCTGGAATGAATGGTTTGGCCGGTTTTTTATTTTTTCCTATACCAGGGGGCTGACCATCGGCTACTTTACCGGCTTTTTATCTCAAATATATTACCGGAATTGTCTTTTATGAATAAAATGTCATCTTTCGATTGTCTTTTTATATTTGTAACAGAAAACCCCGTAAATTTTGCTTTTTTGATAATATCGTCCCTGTTCTGAACAGAAATGCAAATGTGGTTGTAAACCGGATTCTGCTTCTTGTCTGTTAGAAATAATTCTATAAGAAGATCGTCATTGGAAAAAAGCGTAACGGAAACCGTGTTGTTTATGCCGAATAATTTTCCCGATAAACCCTTATTAAGGTTGAATTTTTTTATTTCTTTCAGCCCCAACAAATCTTTGTAGAAAGCCTGTATATCGTTTTCCTCATTGATCGTTATTCCAACATGTTCGAGCATAATTACCTCAATTTATGAAGATGGGGAATATGCAGTAACGAAATTATGCTTCTGTTTCCTCCGGCCCGCCGCGGCGATCCTCGCCGCTTCCAGCGCCTGCTTGAAGAAACACGGCACGCAATCCAGGTATGTCTTCATTGGTCGTTTAAAAAAGTTGATCCGATCCTTATACGATTATACAATATGATGGTATAATATGGAAATAAGTTTACCGGTTTCCGCCCACCACCAATCTATAAAATGAAATTTATCGGTGATCTCCATATACATTCGCATTATTCGCGCGCGACGAGCAGGGACCTCACGCCCGAATACCTGGATCACTGGGCCGCGCTCAAGGGTATAAAGATCGTGGGCACCGGCGATTTCACCCACCCCGGCTGGCTGAAGGAACTGAAAGAAAAGCTTGAGCCAGCCGAACCCGGGCTTTTCAGTCTGAAAGACGAATACAGACCGGATACGCTTTCGCGTCCGGTGCCCCCATCCTGCGCAGGTAACGGGGTAAGGTTCCTGCTCACTGCCGAGATAAGTAATATCTACAAAAAAAACGGGAAAGTGCGCAAGGTCCACAACGTCATATTCGCCCCTGATCTTGAAGCCGCGGAAAAGCTCCAGCGCGCGCTGGCCGGCATAGGCGGCAACATAACCTCGGACGGAAGGCCTATTTTGGGCATGGATTCACGCGACCTGCTGGAAATGGCGCTTGACTCTTCCGACAGGATCCTGTTCGTTCCGGCGCATATCTGGACCCCGTGGTTCTCCGCCCTCGGGGACAAGTCCGGATTTGATACTATTGAGGAATGTTTCGCCGATCTTTCGCACCACATCCACGCCGTGGAAACAGGGCTTTCCACTGACCCGCCCATGCACTGGATGTGCAGCTTTCTGGATAAATACACGCTTGTTTCCAATTCCGACGCTCATTCACCCGAAAAACTGGGCCGGAACGCGAATCTTTTTGACACGGAACTGTCATATGACGCGGTCACGGACGCGATAAGGACCGGGGATCCCGGACGTTTTCTCGGCACAATAGACCTGTTCCCGCAGGAGGGAAAATACCATTATGACGGTCACAGAAAATGCGGCATATGCTGGGACCCGGTTGAGACGCTGAGACATAACGGGATCTGCCCTGTGTGCAATAAAAAAGTGACCATCGGGGTGATGAACCGCGTGGTGAAACTGTCGGACAGGCAGGACCTGACCCGGAGAAAGAACCGGCTCCCGTTCCTTTCCATCATCCCGCTGAAAGAGATCCTGTCAGAGATACTGGAGACGGGTCCCGCCTCTAAAAAGGTCAGCCGCGCCTATGACTCATTGCTGCGAAAAACAGGGCCGGAACTTGATATCCTTCTTGACCTGCCTGTTGATGAAATAAAAAAAACGGGAAATGAAGTACTTTCAGAGGCTATCAGACGGATGAGGAACAGGGAGATCTATATAAAAGAGGGGTTTGACGGCGAATACGGCAGGATAACGGTATTCGGCGAACATGAAGCGAGATCGTTCTCTCTCGGTGAATCGCTGTTCAAGGACCTGGTCCGGGAAAAACCCTCTCAGCGGCAGGGCAGAAAAATGCTCAACTTTGACCTGGATGAATACAGGCGCCTGGAAAAGGTCCGGTCCCGGGAGAACCCGGACGCGGATAGCGCAGCCGGGCCGGCCGCCCCGTTAAAAGGGCTTAACCCGGAGCAGAAGAAAGCGGCGGAGCACTTATCAGGACCGGCCCTGATCATCGCGGGACCGGGAACAGGCAAAACACGGACACTCGCCCACAGGATAGCCGGTCTGATCCGGACCGGAACAGCAAGTCCCGGGAACATCCTGGCCGTGACTTTCACGAACAAGGCGGCAAACGAAATAAAGGAGCGGCTCAAAGTCCTGTTAAAGGGCGAACGCGTTGTCACCGGAACGCATGTTTCCACCTTCCACGCTCTGGGGTTTTCCATACTGAAAGAGTTCAATGAAAAAACAGGAAGGGATAAGCGTTTCATCATCATGGATGAAGAGGATAAAAGACTGCTGCTTCGCCGGAGGGCGGGCTGCTTGAAAGACCGGGTCGGGAATATTTCAAACGCCATAACCGCTGCCAAGCAGAACCTGAGATCAGCGAACGAAATAGAAGACAGGGATCTGGCAGGGATCTTTGACAGGTATGAGACCATCTTAAAAGAGCTGAACGCCTTTGATCTTGACGATCTGATATGCTGGCCGGTGAGGCTCCTCAACCTTTACCCGGAAATACTGGCTTCCTGCAGGGAAAAATACCGGTGGATCATGGTCGATGAATACCAGGACATAAATTTCGCACAGTATCAGATGATCCGGAAGCTGATGCCCGGGCCCGGCTCAAACCTGTGCGTGATCGGGGACCCGAACCAGGCGATCTACGGATTCCGCGGCGCTGACGTGAAATTCATCGGAAAATTCATTGACGATTATCCCGGAGCCGCGGTCTACACGTTCAGGAAAAGCTACCGCTGCTCCGACCGTATCCTAAGGGCCTCGGACAACGTCATCCAGAGCCGGACATCAAGAACCGGCCCGCTGGAAGGCCTGCGGAAAGGCGTTAAGATAAAGATCGTCCATACCGGCTCGGATAAAAGCGAGGCGGAATTCGTGGCCAGGACAATAGAAGGAATGATAGGCGGCCTGCGGTTCTTCTCCATGGACAGCAGTATAACCGGGGGCAATGAAGAGCCGGAGATCAAAAGCCTTTCCGATTTCGCGGTCCTCTGCAGAATGAAAGAACAGATGAAGGTTCTGGAAAAGGCCTTTAACGACCATGGCATACCCTATCAAACGGTCGGGAACTCTCCGTTCTTCAGACAGGAACCGGCAAGATCCGTCATCGGCCTGCTGAGATCGTCGATGAACCCTGAAGAGGGTTCTCCGAAAGATGAACCGGTCATCGGGGACGGATCCGTCAGAGACGCGATCAGCGCGATCATTGATAACCGTTCGTCCGGGAAAAAACCGGAAGATGAAGCACTGTTCCAGAAACTTCTTGACCTGGCGGATGATTTCGGGGATGATCTGGAAGGTTTTCTGAAATTCACGGCGCTGGGCGCCGGAGTTGACACGTACAGGCCCGGCATGGAAAACGTGGCCCTTATGACGCTTCATGCCGCGAAAGGGCTTGAATTCAAATGCGTCTTTATCGTGGGATGCGAAAATGGCCTGCTCCCCTATTCACTCTTTAAGACCCGGGAGTCCGATCCTGAGGAAGAGAAGCGGCTTTTCTATGTCGGCATGACCCGCGCGAAAGAGTTTCTGTTCCTTTCACGCGCGGAAAAGAGATTCCTGTTCGGAAGAGAGTATTGTTTAAAGAGAAGCCCTTATCTCGACAGCATAGAAAAGGAGTTAATAGAATCGTCAAAAGCAGGACGCGAAAAAACGGGGAAAAAAGAAGATATCCAGATGACACTGTTCGATACTAAATAACTGAGGATAAAATAAAACCTCCCAGAGAAAGATCAGTACTGTTAAAAGCTCTCAGTCTGCGGGACTCAATAGCCATACTCATAGGCATTGTCATCGGTGTGGGTATTTTCAGGGTCCCGGCTGAAATAGCGACATACCTGCCCTCTCCTGAACTGATCATACTGGTGTGGTTTGTGGGCGGTATATTTTCCCTCATAGGTGCCGGATGTTACGCTGAACTGTCCTCTTCATTCCCTGAAACCGGGGGAGATTACGTCTATCTCAGAAAAAGTTACGGCCCGCTGACGGGTTTTCTCTACGGCTGGACATGTCTTCTTGTCATAAGGACAGGGGCCATAGCTGCCGTATCCTTTATCTTTGCTGAGTATTCCGTGTCTTTTCTGTCCCTGGACAGGTCCATGGTCAAACCGGTTGCCGTGTCCATTGTTTTTTTGATCTCCTTTATAAACATGCTGGGTATTCGTGAAGGAAAAAGGCTGCAAAATATATCGACTGTCGCCAAAGTCGCTATTTTGGTCGGTATCATGATATTAGGGCTCCTGTCCGGAAAAGGCCATGTCGCAAACTTCCATCCTTTGCCTGTCACCGGTGACAGAGGGCTCTTGCCTCTTTTCGGACTGGCCATGATACCCGTTCTATGGACCTACGGAGGCTGGCACGAAAACACTTTTGTGACAGGCGAGACAAAAGACGCCGGAAGAGTGCTTCCCCTGGCCCTAATAACAGGCACCGCGATCATAACTCTTCTTTATATATGCATGAACCTTGTCTACATATATCTTGTCCCTGTTGAAAAAATGGCCGCGTCCAAACTGATAGTCTCGGATATGATGCGGATACTGTTCGGAATGCGGGCGACCAAAATAGTGGAAGCCCTGGTCATCATATCCGCTCTGGGATGCATTAACGGCATGATAATGACTTCCAGCAGGATAACCTATGCCGCGGGAAGAGACAATCCTGTGTTCGGATACCTCAGGAACGTCCATGAAAGATTCCGCACCCCGTCCAGATCCATCCTTATAACAGCGCTCTGGAGCTCTTTTCTGATCTTAT
Organism: Candidatus Omnitrophota bacterium; assembly: GCA_034723315.1. Lineage (GTDB taxonomy): Bacteria > Omnitrophota > Gorgyraeia > Tantalellales > Tantalellaceae > JAYEOV01. The sequence goes on from JAYEOV010000042.1 coordinate 7,054, forward strand.
GGGGCACTTTTACCAGACTGCTGTTTTTTACCGGAGTGCTGATATGGCTGTTCTTCGGCATGGTAGGGGCAGGGGTCTTTATCCTGCGCCGCAGGTTCCCGCATATAAAAAGGCCGCATAAGGTATGGGGTTACCCGGTAACACCCCTTATCTTTATCGTCGGCTGCGCCGGGCTTGTCGTAAACACCATGATCTATTACCCCTTCCAGTCGCTCATCGGGATCTGCCTGATGATGAGCGGAATACCAGTATATCTCGTATCGAAAAAGTTCGCAAAATAGTGTCAGGCCGACTCCGGTGTACCATGACAAAAATCAAGCCCGGGGTTTTAACCCGGACAAATGTTAATTATACAAAAGATAGAAATATATCCTTTATTTCCTGGTGAATAGGGTATACTTTAATTAGAGTTTTGAAAAGTATTCATCTGTGCAGTTTTTTATCCAGCGGGAACTCCCCGCCTGTAAGTGCGGGGATGAGAGCCGTATCCTGTTTTCAGGACAAGCAAAGCTTGTAGCGGCTGAATAGGAACCACGCTTGTGATGGCGTGGGGATCCATAAAAGGATGATAAAAACAATGAAAAACGGACGCACAATATTGATATTAGTAGTGTTTCTGGTCGCGTTCCTGGTTTTTTCAGGGGTGGTGGCTCAGGCTGACGTGATCTGGTACTGGACCAGGGAGAGTGGGGATTGGGCAGGAGGCACCTGTAAGATTACAGTCGCCGAGGGATGGCAAACTATCGGGGTAACAGACTCCGTGAACATGCCCCAGGAAGTCGAACAGGACTACCCATGGTGCGGAGGGCCAGGTTTTTACGGTTGGGGCGGCTCCCCCTTTATCATGTCAACCGGTAGCGATAAGTACGCTGAAGACTGGAGTGAAGGAACGGCCCTCATGATCAACTTGGGAGGCATAGGATACGGGGAGGGAACGATCGGCGCGAGTGCACCGGGCAATCCTGTCCCCGAAGTTCCGCCGTACGCGTTTCTGGCCATACCGGTCTTATTTCTCGCAGCCAGGCGGCGGGAAATATGGGGATGGGTTCTGGGAATAAAAACGTAAACGTCCCTTTACGCCTTTCTGAGCAAATCCCGTATCCGTTCTATCATTTCCACGAGTTCCCGTGTATCAAACGCGGCAGCGTTGGGAACAAGCCTTATTACCATATCTTTCGCGCCGGGATCGAAGAGCCCGTTATAGTCCTCTTTGTTGAGGTCATTTACAGAAACCGCGTTGGGAATATTTTCATAATGTCTGCGCAGCATGCTCTCATCCCATCCCAGATATTTACCTATCGCGAAAAGCGTGACTTCCAACAGCGGCAGATAAGCTGACTTCGAAAAATCATTATCATCTATCGCCGCTATTACCGCCCTGCCCTTCATGCTGTTGAAATATTTCCTGTTAGAGTATCTTGTCACTACGATGACGTTCTCCGCTTTCACCGAACCCTTCTTATTCAGTATGTCCCGGCCTCTTCCCCTGACTATCTCGAGATTCCGGAGAAATCTTCTGAGATCCTCATTATTGTTCTTCACAGCCGCAAGCATGCGGATAAGTTTCTTTACCTCATTCCCCGCTGCTTTTCCGTTTAATTCCGTCAAGTCATCGTCCAGAAACAGGACGATCTTATCGTTTTTCTCCTTTATCGACATATTCTCTGACGCGTCTATCATTGACTGTATAAGCCAGGGGACAACCAGACCGGCATTATTAACGATCCTTTTACCGTCCCACGCGGCCTTTGGCAATAACCGGTCAGAAGGGCGCGGTTTCTTTCTCCTGTTGAAATTGCGGGGACCATTGGCTGCATTTACAGCGTTCCGCGGGATCAGCAGCAGCGGTTCAAAATAGCGCGTCCTCAGGCGTTCGCTTAAAACCGTGTCTCTCTTCGCCAGCTCTTCGCTTAATATCCCGGTCAGTTCGATCACATACTCCGCGGTGACCGGGAGGCGCCCTTTTTCCCACCTTTTATAAGTATACGGGCTTATTCCCAATCTGCCGGATATTTCCTCCAGGGTCAATCCCGCGGAAACCCTGCAGTACTTTATCATCTTAAAACCCTCCGATAATTTAACCCCGCCCAAAAGGGATCCCAGGGGTTTTCCGTAAAAAAGAAGAGTGCCGTCCAGATATTTCCCCGTCCTTTCGTGATATATTCCCAGAAACGGCATCAGACTGTCCCAGCTTTTAGGGGAAGATTCTTCCCTTTCCCATTTGCCTATTGTATCCTCGGAAATTTTATGCCCCGCTTTTCCCATGGCACCGCTGAGCCGGACAATGCCCATCCCCATGGAATGTCTGAGCAGCTTTATCCTTTCCCCAAAAGTCCGGTTTTCGACCAAGAGCTCTTCGAGGGACCTCCCGTAAATTATCCCGGGTATCTCAATGTCTTTTTTCAAGCGCTTTCTGAAAATATCCCTTAATTCCCACAGGGAGGATCGGCCGGGGGTCAATGTACCGTTCTCCCATCTTATAACCGTAGCGACATCGCACCCCGCCTTTTTAGCCAGCTCACCCTGTGTTAAACCGCTGGATATCCTTAATACCCTGATCCGCATTGCCTGCGTTACTTCCACTTCCTCACCTGTTCCCGGATCCCGCACCTTCCCGCCTTTCAGAAATTCGTCCAGGCTTATCCCGAACATAAGGGAAGTAACTTCTATGTTTCCCTCCTTTATATGCCTGTCGAGCGCGCGGGCCAGGTTATAAAAAGACATTCCGCTATTCGGAAGATGAAATTCACGTTCCCAGTGGTTTATGGAATACTTATCTCTGTGTGCCGCTTCGCTTAACTGTCTCTGGTTCAAACCCGCGAGTATCCGCAGTTCATAGAGCCTTTCTCCGAACGTTGACATCTTTCGCATCAGCTCAGGCAGGGGCTTGCCATGTTTTATGACCGAGGCTGAAACAGTGGCGTTAAGCTTTTTACTGAATATTTCCGACAGCGCGGGCAGAAAAGCACAAGGGATACGCTGTCTGCCGTTCCTCCACAGATGTACGGTCCTTGAGTTGATACCGAGTTTTTTCGCAAGCATCCTGTCGTTCAGCCCGGAGGCAGCCATCAGGATACCCAGCCGTTTTCCCGCATCTGCCAAAGCGCGCATGCCGGCGGAGAAGGCGCTTTCAAAATTCAGATCCGCTGTATACATCATTTTATCTTGTTCGCAGGCGGCAATAAGCGCGGCAGCCCTTAAGAACACGTCGAACGAATTTATGGCATCGAGGTTTTCTCTCAAGGCAACAAAAGCTTTTTCGAGAAAAGGCTTATCGATTATCGTCCGGCCGGATGACCGCATATATTCCTTTATGCACGTAATATCCTCCTCTAAAGCCCATGAATATTCTTTCCCTGTTCCTTCTTCCGACAGTCGGGCTTCGAGGTCGGGTTCCAGTATCCGGATAGCCTCGAGCAATTGGCTGACTAAGCCGTGCTTTATCCTTAATATATCAAATATTCTCTTTGAGAACTGTTCCTGTCTTTCTTCGGCCGCGTTAAAACTGCTCCGCATATCCGCGTTCTTCGCGAGAACGGCGTTTTTCGCCCGGGTGATACCATTCTCAACAGCCCATAATTCGTCCTTGATGATATATGAGGCCAGCGGCCAGAAATCGTCCAGTTTTACGGTTCTGCCTTCCCCGTCCAGCAGATCAACGGTCTCCTTGCCCAGCGCCCTGCCCGCGGCATAGGTCACGACCAGGCTCGCAATAAGTCTTTTCTCGTCCTCTTCGCCGTTTTCGTCCGGGAACCTGCCGTACCGGTTCCGGTAAAGCTCTAGAAGCCGGGAATAATGAGGATACTGCCTGAGCCGGCCCATTACCCGTTCCCAAATGTCATAGCCATGTTTCGTTCTAAATTTCTCAATGGCGGAGTACACGCTTAAATAGAATCTGATATACCGCATATAGCGGAAAAACATACCCGTCACGTCAGCTCCCGCGGCCTCATCCTCGGCCTCTTTCGCGAGGACATATATCTTAAGGTTATGCGGTATCCGGATCTCCCCTTCTTCATCTATCCAGCCCAGTCCTTTCCCCAGCAACAGCTCATACGCCTCCCTGGTGATTTCGCCTTTACCGAGGGCCTCTCCGGCCTTTCTTTTCAGTATCTCCATTGTCCTCCCGGGCATCCGGTAGCCAAAAAAGACGGGTAGCTGTTTTTTTCCTTTTTTATTTTTGAGATGATATTTCGGCTCATCGGAAGGTCTGAACCTGGAACGGACAAAGTCTCTTATCCTGCCGTCTATTTCTCTTTCATCCGTCAAACCGGACAGATCTTTAAGAAAAGTGAAATAATTTCCGGACGCGAACGCCGGCTTCTTTTCCCTGAAATAAGCGGTGATCTCGCTCCCGAACGCCGGATCGCCCGATATGACCTCTTTGTAAACGGCGAGGTCCTGTTCTATCAGCCGCTCTTCGCTAACGCCCGGAGTGTAGCTCAGCTCATGCAGCAGCCTCTCGGCCAGTATCCATGCGGAGACCTTCTGATACTCCTGATATCCGTAATAGTGCGTAAGGATTATCCGGACAAATTGCTCGTCAAAGAAAATGATATCTTTATATCTGGCGCAGTTACCCGGCACCCCGTACGCTACTTTTATTTCAACCGCGGAACGGTTATTCCGGCGGATATTTTCAAGTCTTTCCGCCAAAACCCCGCTGCCGGCGGCCCGGGTTTTTATCTCACTGTACGCCGCGTTGAGCAGTTTTACCCATTTGGACGTTCCCGCAGCGCGGCTGAATTCCCTGTTTTCCCGTCCCGGATCAAAAATGACCCCGTCAAGACCGGGGGCGATATTCAGAGAATCGGAGTCCCGGTCTATCGAAAGCCGCTCGCAGGACCGGAGTTCCTCATAAAGGACCTCTCCCCCGATCCTGGAGGTCAGCATATGCGTCAAAACTGCCTTTTCTTCTTTTCCTGTTCGGATGATCCCGCCAGGGCTGATCTTCAGCTCATCGTTCTCGAACAGTTCGATCCTTTTTATAAGCTCGTACTTTTCGTTCAACGGCAGTTCGCCCGATAACTCGCTGAAATCCTCTATCCATTTTCCGTTCCTGATGATGTTCGGGTTGTCCAGCGCCTTTTTGTATAATTTCCCGAGGAGAGCGGCTGACTTCTTATTCTGTTTTTCTAACAGCGTCCGGTACAATTCCAGCCAGGTAAAAAAGGATTCCGTTTTGTTCAAGTTTCCCGCATCCCTCTCCCGCGCGAAAACCCCGTGCATCATATATAACTTTCGCTGATCTATGGAAAGTTCTTCGTTAATGTTTACTTTCAATTCCTCAATGGTTTCATTGAACCGGCGGGACGCGGCAGAAACGGCTTTTGACACTTTATCGGGATCATGATTCCCTCCTTCTTCTCTGTCCGGATCAGCCGGGTTTTCATCATGCACCGCAGGGGCAGAAGGCAATACGCCTTCTTCACGGATAAGTATCTGCCGGGAAAGATAACGCCCGAGGTGTGTTTGAAGCACTTTATAAGAGAAGTCTGAACTGTCCTTTTCAGGGATCTCTGTTCCCGGAATGTTGTGGTTAAAATACCTGATCTTATACTGTCCGAGATCGATTATCACCGCGGCTTCATGCTGGTAGAACTTTATATCAGCCGGCACAATATCCCTGAATTCTTCGGGAATATCCTGAGACCCCTGTATTTCTTTCAACGCGGCATTGACCCGGGACTTTATCCGAGCGAGATTACGGTTACGGGGATCATCCTCAATTCCGTTAAGACAGGACCCGAGATAACCGCTTAAAAGACTTAAAAACACGTCTTCCGGAGCAGGCCGGGTAAACAAGGTCTGTGGCTGAAGGGTGTTTTTAAAAAAGATATCCGGATCGGCCCAAGCTATATTCTGCCCCAGCAGAAATACAGCGGAAACCAACGCTATAATCTTTATAATTGGCCTCTTTTTCAAATTTATCATATTATTTATTAATTGTTACTATTTAATTTACTAACATCTCGCCCCATTATATCATTGACTTTATATAGTATCAATACATAATATCTTACTTTTTACGTTTTAACTTTATTGCTTTTGAGAAAGTTCCCTGATGTAACGGGAATCTTTATTTTTTTTGAGAATCCCTGAATTAGGTCAAACACCCCTGCGCTTTTAATAGTTCAGCACAAAAAATCACCCAATATAAATGAGCAATATTTGGGCAGGTTTAACTACGCAGGGTGTCCCCAAATGGGGCGTCCCCATTACTTCTTATTGAAAAAACATTCCTTAATGTTATACTGTTTATATTCGATAATTTACAGGGGGAGGATCGTTATGATAAGACGCGTTATTCGTGTATCCCGGAAAATTGTGCTGTTAACGATAATATTGTTGTTCTCTTTGTGCGCTTTTGCTGAAGCTGCGAATACTGAAAATGCACAGGCCCCTCCTCCGCCAGGATGGCAAGCGGCTGGTGAAAGTGTCGCGGGTCCGGAAGAGACAAGCGCTGTTTTACAGACCACAGCACGTGACTCCGCTGATATCCAAATTCAGCATCAACGAGACACGCAAATCCAAAAAACCGATAATAAGGGGTACATCTATTATGGTATTGCTTACAAGGATTATGACGAACGACCTTATGCCAATGATCCGCGTCGACCGATAACTCCGGGGAATATAAATGAACACGTAAATTATGGATCCAATAACAGGGTTAGAAGAAAAGATGTGTATATCTATACCGAATAAAAAGATAATCGCAAGTAGTTTTGGTTTGATGTTGACGTTGGTTGTATATACAATGAACCCCTGCCGGACCGTTCATGCCGAACCTGCGTCTTCTGTAACAGTTTATAGCGTCTCCGGTGACGTGATCGTTCTATCAGCCGGCGACCAAACCTGGCAGAAAGCCAAAAAAGGCATGCTGCTTAGTTCCGGCACTAGCATCAAAACCGGTGAAAACTCGTATATTAACCTGGCGTTCAATACGACAAAAACCAATATTGTAAGTGTGCGTCCCAACTCTTATGTCGTAGTACAACTTAAGGAAAACAATAAACTAACACTTGTTGACGGCACTTTATTCTCTTCCATACAAAACCTGCCTGAAAAATCCACTTTTAAGATACGGACACCACTGGCTGTATGTGGTGTGCGCGGTACAAAATATAAGATTAGTTATGATACCAGGAACGCGTTAACTACAGTTGCTGTATTACAGAACTCTGTAGTATTGCAAAGCATTAAAGAACCGGACAAGTTCGTGCCCATAAAAGAACTGCAGCAGCGTGAACTATGCCCATGGGAAAAAACTGTTTTACAGGCTACAGGTACAGGATTGTCTCCGGACGTGCCTGCCGCTTCCTTAACCCCGGATACCGCAGAAGATATACAGCAAATAACTGAGGAAGAGTATCTGAAGATATATGGACCCCGGACCCTTATCAGCGCGCGCCGTGCCGCTGTAACAGACGCTTACAGAAATCTTACGGCAAAAATCTATGGCACTGTCATCAACTCAACAACTGTCTTAGGGGATTACGCGGGCAAAGATGATACCGTGAAAGTAACTGTTAACGGAATGGTGCGCGGTGCAAGAGAAACCGGCATAAGGCATTATACTGACGGAAGCGTGCAAGTAACCGTGGAGATCCGGGGCATGCGGATAAAAGAATCTTTAACGCCTGTTACAGGCAACATATTCGGGGACACATGTCTATCCGGTGCGGACGAGTTGACGTTAACAGATTTCCCGGATTTTGAAGAATCTCTCCTGTAAAACAGATATCAGTTCATCCTGACAATATCACCGCGCTTAAACGCGCCAATATTCCCCGATACCACCTGCGCTTTAGAGAACTTCTCTTCAACAGAAACTACCTGTATACGTCCCACTTTTTCGTCTTCACTGCCTAATGAAATACCGGTATCCGGGTCGATCAGATCCTGACCTTTTTTGTACACTACAAACTCATTGCCGGGCAGGATATTGGATCTTTTACCAACGTTCAGATAGACCGTATCACCTTTAACAGTCACGATCTTACCTTGCCAGGGCACATTATCCATCTTTGCGGCAATTTTATATACCGCTTCGTTAATGACTTTTTGGGTAGCTTTACCTAGAGGTGTTTTAGCGAACCCGCCGCCACCAAGCGAAAAACTGCCGGAATAATCCGCGGATACGCCTCCGGCGCTGGCTTTACCTTCACATCTTATACTATCGATAACTTCGCCGGTAGTGACATCATAAACCCGGATATTCACCGCGACATGCGCGCTTGAACTTGATAACCCTATCCCGATACCCGCAATGGAAAAACCGGTATCCGCGCCTGAAGTCTTTGTGCTGAACTCGGTTACCGCGCCCCTGATAAGTACCTGCGCGTTAAGTATCTTACCTATCTTCGCCGCGCCGGCTTCTGTAGTCCTGTCACTGGCGCCAAAATCCTGTTCCGCCAGGACGTCAGATATGGCCTGGCGTTCCACAACAACAAACCTTCCGCTATCTATAAGCGCGGTTGTCAGCATCTCGGACATCCCGGTCCCTATATTCCACTGGGAACCCAGACCGGCTTTATTTTGAAAATCCATTACCGCTATATTCTTCCTGGGTCCTTGCGCCACCGGCAGTTCACTTAAATTGTATTTTGCACTTTTCTTCTTTCTCCTGCCGCTTATCCTGTCTTCCCGTTCTCTCCGGGCATACGCACCGGCGGGTACCATGAACGATACCGTAACTAACAAACAAATCATCATGATAACGGTTTTTCTTACTCTCATGACCTTCTCTCTTTCTGCTTCATATTAAACTTCCACGGACTTACGTCCGTGGCATTAGCCGGGTCAGGCTTCGCCTGTCTGACTTCGTCGGAACCCGATACACCCCCGGACTTACGTCCGCGCAATTTTAAAGGTGCATTAGAATTTTAATATCCACCCTGTTCGATGTTTTGCCGGTGATCTCGATGCCCGGTTCCTTTATTCCCGATAATCCAGCAACAAACTGATCCATTGACCCAAAAAACCGTACAGACATTTCTGCAACATTGTTCACCACTGATTTCTCGTTAACTTCTTTTACGCCATCTATTATTTCGATCGCGTTTTTAAGTAATACTGCGCTGTCCGGATCAGCGTTCTCACAAATGATCTGGATAACGGTCTCGTTATAAACCTCGTCACGCCAGACTTCAGCGATCCGTTTTATTAAACTTTTTGCCGCACCCTGAGATGCCGCCAGCAAAGCCTTGTTCGCCGCAGGCATACGTCCACTGCCCCGCGCAGTTGCCATCGCGGAATCTATTGCCATCACATGCGCGTTATCCGTTTTTACCGCCTTTGTATCTACAGTCGCCTGGTACGCATATACACTCACACCATACGGTTGACTCGAATCTATTAATTCGCTGGCAGCCAGCCCGATAACCACGACTTCAGCGCCGTACCGTCTGCCTAACGCAGCCGCTTTTTCCGGATTGCCGTAAGATAACGTAGCGTCTCTGGCCTTTATCCGTTCCATCTGATCTTTGCTGGTAACAGGCACCTTATTAGCTATGAACATTTTCTCTATTTCCGCTGCCGCGATATGCCGCGGTTGTTTCAACCCGTCAATATAATCGTCAATAAGCACCATTACCCTGGGATAATTCAGTTTCTTCTTAACTATCCCCAACGCCTTAACATCTTTTGTTAAAGCGCCCAAAGCTACTTTAGCTTTCACTTTTACCTTATAAACACCACTTTCGCCACCGTTATCGGCGATAACTTCATAACTCGTAACGTACCCTTTAACCGTAGAATATATCTGGTCGTCCAGTAACTGGAAATTTTTTACTATTGTCTCCGAATCAACAATAACACCTACTCCCTGTTCAACAGCTTTACGTAACGCGCGGTTTACGGCCACCTCGCGTGCTTGCGTGGTATCACCCGCGGCCATGCCTTCCGCTACGATCTCTTTCTCGATAATAGCCGCAGAACAAACCGCGCATGCTAATATCAACATTACCATACATAACCCTAATTTCTTCATACTTTATTCCTAACAGTATAAAAAGGGGACGGTTCTTTTTTTACTTTGTAGAAAAAATGCAAAGAAAAAAGAACCGTCCCCTTTTCTGTTATATCCCCGCTTTATCAAACGCCTCGGGAAGGTATTCAAGAAGATCGGTGGCGATCATGCTGAACGCCCCCTTCTTCTCGGCAGCTATATCCCCGGCCATGCCGTGAAGATACACCCCCAGCACAGCCGAGCTGTAATCGTCTATACCCTGGCCTATAAAGGACGCGATCATGCCTGTAAGAACATCTCCCATCCCGCCGGTAGCCATACCGGAATTCCCCGTCTCATTGACATAGGTCATCCCTTCGGGATTTGCCACGACTGTCCTGTTACCTTTAAGGCATACGACCGTCCCGGTAACTTCAGCCACGCTCTTAGCCGTCTCCGTCCTGCCGCCCTGGACTGAATCAATCTCTTTTCCGATAAGGCGCGCCATCTCTCCGGGATGCGGCGTAACGACGGTCCTGTGTTTCCTTTTTATCAGTATCTCCAGTTCGCCTTCCAGGGCGTTGATGCCGTCCGCGTCCAGAACTACGGGGCATTCGATCGATTCAAGAAGCTCTTTTACAAGCACCCTGGTCTGTTCGTCGCTCCCCAGCCCGGGACCTACCGCTACCACATCGCTCTTTCTGGAAAAATCCAGTATCTTGTCCCTGGCCCTGAAACTCATGAAATTATTCTGGTTCTCTTCAAGGGGCAGGGTCATCACTTCTGTCAGTTTCATCTCCATTATATCGTTCAGGGAACGAGGAATACCGCAGGTCACAAGACCGCTGCCGGCCCTTAACGCGCCCTGGGAAGCGAGATAAGCGGCTCCCGTCATCCCCGGCGACCCCGCAATGAGAAGAACCCTGCCATAATCCCCCTTGTGGGAATCATCGCGCCTTACAGGTATTTTTTCTATATGTTCACGCACCATCTTTCACCACCATTGCATTTGAGGTCGCAAGGTCTCTGGTATGCGAAATGCTGACAAAGACCCTGGACAGGTTAAACCTTTCCATAAGACTCCTGGCATGCCCGTGCAGCTCGGCATAGGGCTTGCCGTCATCCCCGTTCAATATCTCGATATCGGCCCAGTTCAATCCTATTTCAGCCCCGTCCGGAAGGGCTTTTTTTACTGCCTCTTTCGCGGCGAATTTCCCGGCCATGTGCATTATACGCGCTTTCTTGGTGCCGGCGTAATCAAGTTCCCCGGGAGTGAATATCTTTTTCAGAAACTCTTCGCCCCACTGATCGACGGCTTTTCCGAACCTTTCTACGTCCACCGCGTCTATGCCGATACCAGCGATGTTCATGCCACCAGTTCCTTCATCTGTCTTACCGCCTCGCCGATCCCTGCGAAAACCGACCTTGAGATTATTGAATGCCCGATGTTAAGCTCGTGCAAGCCTTCTATCCGGGCAACCGGCGTCACGTTACCGTAGTTCAGTCCGTGCCCGGCACAGACCGTCAAGCCCTTCCCGATAGCGAATTCGGTCATCTTCCGGAGGTTTTCCAGTTCGAGCTCATGATCGCCGCCCGAGTTGAATTCCTCCGCGTACCTGCCTGTATGGAACTCGATCATCTTCGCGTCCGCCAGGATCGAGGATTCCACCTGCCCGGGTTCAGGATCTATGAAAAGGCTTACTTCAATGCCCCTGGACGCGAGGCTGTCTATCACGTTCTTTATCCTGTCAAAATTCCCGGACACGTCAAGGCCTCCTTCCGTAGTGATCTCCTGCCGGTTCTCGGGGACAAGCGTAGCCTGGTCAGGCACCACGCCGCAGGCAATATCAACGATCTCCCGGTCCACCGACATCTCGAGGTTCAGCCTTGTCGTTACGGCCTTTTTCAGCTTACTGAGATCAGTATCGTTTATATGCCGCCTGTCTTTCCTCAGATGGCAAACGATGCCGTCACAGCCCGCTTTCTCGCATTCCCGGGCCGCATCAACGGGATCGGGCTCAAACGTCTTGCGGGCCTCGCGGACCGTCGCGACATGATCAATGTTCACCCCCAGTTTAACCATAACGTTTGCACCTGTCCGTTCTCGAACTGTCATTCCTGTTTTGGATTTGCCTCTTTCCTCTCATCCTTTTCAACGACCTCTACCGGAAGATACACGTCCACGACATTGTCCTTGATCTCGAGAAACTTTATGTCGGAATTCAAACCCAGGCGCAAATGGGCGCTGCGGGTATATTCACCGATGTTTATCTTGTCTGTCCTGAGCTCGTTGACACCCTCAATAATATCTTCTGGACCGAAGATAGCTATCACTGAAGGTTCTATCTTGACCTTATCAAATGCCACCCGGCGTCCTTTCGGCGACTTGCCTGAAAAGACCGGCTTCACCGGGACCTCTTTTACGATGAACTTGTATCGGTTGAAAATATCCTCAATGGTCTCCTTTTCCTGAAGTCGGGAATCCGTGTTGACCAGATCAAAGACATAAAACCACGTGGCTGCGGCCAGTGCAAGAGAAATGACCTTCGGCCAGAAATTATTGAAGATTATATTTCCCCACCTCATTATCTCAACCCCGCGTTAACCCGCGTTTTGCCAGGAGCCTTTTCAGGACCACGGGCAAAGACCGCTTTCTTGTTTTCGGCATATAAACCTTTTCCAGGAACTTCGCGACGTGTTTGGTGTCTACGTTCTCCACCATCTTACCGCCTACGGCTACGGAGATGCCCCCCGTTTCTTCGCTCACTACCAGGATGACCGCGTCCGTCTCCTCGCTCAGCCCGAGTGCCGCCCTGTGTCTTGTCCCCATTGTCTTCGAGACGTTCGGGTTCTGTGTAAGCGGAAAAAGACAGGCCGCCGCTTCCAGGCGCTGTTCCGACGAGACAATAATGCCCCCGTCATGCAAAGGCGTGTTCGAGGCGAAGATCGTGTTGATAAGCTCGCTGGTAACCATTGAATCAATGCTCACGCCGCTTTCCACGTACCTGCGCAGCCCTATCTCCCTCTCGACCGCTATTAAAGCGCCTATTCTCTTCTTGGACATGACCAGAGACGCTTTGGCGATCTCCGCGAGGGTCTCTTTTTCCCCCGAAAAAATACCGAACCGCCCTATTCTCGCCAGCCCTCTCCTTATCTCGGGCTGAAAGATTATAAGGAACGCCAGCACGGAAATGGCCAGGATCCTGGTAAGAAGCCAGTTGATAATGACGAGATTGATCCCCCTGGTCAGCATCACGACGGCGGAAATTATGATGATGCCTTTAAGGACCTGTTCCGCGGCGGTCCCTTTCAACAGAAGATAGACCATGTAATAGACCCCCCAGAGTATCAGGACCTCAAGCATGATCTCCCAGTATCCAAAAAAATACCACATGGCTTATACACCTTGTATCGCGTCCACGACGCGTGTTACATCCCTCATCTCCGCTACGTTATGAACCCGTATGATATCAGCCCCGCCCATAACGGCCGCCGCGCAACTCGCCGCTGTTCCGAACTCTCTTTTGTCCACTCCCCTGCCGGTGAGACGCCCGATGAAGGATTTCCGGGATGTGCCGACCAGCACGGGTTTACCAAGGTCCCTGAACCGGGCAAGCCGGCGAAGGATCACAAGATTGTGTTCGACGGTCTTCCCGAACCCTATACCCGGGTCTATGATTATTTTATCCGGATCTATTCCCGCCTCTTCCGCCAGGGTAATGGATCCCGACAGATAAGAGAAGATCTCGCCGATGACATCATCATACCGCGGCGCTTCCTGCATGGTCCCGGGCCGGCCCTTCATATGCATAAGGACCACCCCGGCATCGAACCCGGCGATCGTGCGCGCCATTTCCGGATCCCCTCTCAGCGCCGTAATATCGTTGACCATGGAAACGCCCTCTGCCAGGGCCTCCCGCGCTACTTCGCTTTTGCAGGTATCAATGGACAGCGGAACTCCCGCGCTCTCTCTCAAGGCCTTTATCGCGGGCATGACCCTGTGAAGTTCCTCCTCAACAGTAATACGTTCAGAGCCGGGCTGCGAGGACTCGCCGCCGATATCGATAATATCCGCGCCTTCCTCCACCATCTGCCTAGCTTTTTCCACGGCACGAACCGGATCAAGATACTGTCCACCATCGCTGAAAGAATCCGGGGTAACATTCAGTATCCCCATTATACATGTGCGCTCTCCCACCGGCAACGTATAATTCTTTAATCGCATGACCTTACCGGCCCTGATCGACGTCGTCTGTTCCCCGTTCATTGTCCCTCTGTTCCCGGGTTTCGTCCCCGGGCTCTTTCTTCTCGAAGCCGAGGAGCTCTCTGACCTCGGTTTCATCCATCGTCTCTTTTTCCATGAGCCTGGCGGCCAGAAGATCAAGCTTTTCTTTGTTCTCTGAAAGCTTTGATCTCGCGAGCTCATAACAGTTGTCAATTATTTTCTTGACCTCTTCATCGATGATCTTTGCCGTCTCCTCGCTGTAGTTTCTCTCTTCGGTAATATCCCTCCCCAGAAAGATCTGCGCGTGTCTCTTGCCCACGGTAAGATGGCCCACCTTTTCGCTCATACCGTACTGGGTCACCATATCCCGCGCAAGTTCGGTGGCCTTCTTTATATCGTCCTGGGCCCCCGTGGATATCTCGTTAATAGTCAGCTCCTCGCTGGCGCGTCCTCCCAGCATGCCGGCTATCTTTCCGATGAACTGGCTCTTCTTGTAAATATACCTGTCACGCCGCGGAAGCTGCATTGTGTAACCAAGCGCCATACCGCGCGAGACTATCGTGACCTTGTGCAAAGGATCCGCCCCGTCGATAAGATACGACATCAGCGCGTGTCCGGACTCATGATAGGCGATGATCTTTTTTTCCTCGTCGCTGATATTCCTGGATTTTCTCTGGGGACCCGCGACAACGCGCTCCATTGCTTCCTGAAGTTCTTCCATGGTGACGGTGCTCTTGTTTCTCCTGGCCCCGAGAAGCGCGGCTTCGTTGATTATGTTCGCAAGGTCGGCGCCTGAAAACCCGGCTGTCTGCTGGGCGATCTTATACAGGTCCAGATCCTTTTGCATCTTGATATGTTTCGCGTGCACTTTAAGGATCGCGTCCCTGCCGATGATATCCGGCAACCCGACCACTACCTGTCTGTCGAACCTCCCCGGCCTCAACAGGGCCGGATCCAGGACGTCCGGCCTGTTCGTCGCGGCGATCAAAATGACCCCGCTAGCCGTATCAAACCCGTCCATTTCCGACAGGAGGGCGTTCAGCGTCTGCTCCCGTTCGTCATGCCCCCCTCCGATGCCGGAAAATCTCTGCCGTCCAACTGCGTCTATCTCGTCTATAAAAATGATGCATCCTTTTTTGCTCAACTTGACCGATTTTTTCGCCTGTTCAAAAAGGTCCCTTACCCTGGAGGCCCCGACCCCTACGAACATCTCTACAAAATCCGACCCGGAAATGCTGAAAAACGGCACATCGGCCTCGCCGGCGACAGCTTTTGCAAGAAGTGTCTTGCCCGTTCCCGGCGGGCCCATGAGCAATACGCCCTTAGGCATTTTGCCCCCCAGTTTCTGGAACTTGCGGGGGTCTCTAAGGAATTCTATGACCTCTTTCAGTTCCTCCTTGGCCTCTTCTATCCCCGCGGCATCGTTGAAAGTCACTTTCATCTTATCCTTTACCGCAAGTTTGGCCCTCGATTTTCCGAACGACAGCATCTTCCCCCCGCCTGCGGCCGCGCCGCGGTATATGAAAAACCACAGGAAAAAAATAAAGATAAGCATGGGGCCGAGCGAATAAAACAGGTTGGACAGGAAGGTCTGAGGCGGTTTGATGTCAAAATCGGGAACGTTCTTCCTTAACAGTTTCAATAGTTCCGGGTCCTGCTCCGGAATGTTCACGGCATAACCTTTCCCGTCGTTCAGTTTGCCGGAGATGCGGTCTTTGACCTTGACCGCCGAAAGGATCAGCCCGGTGGTACTGTTGGTCTCGACCATATGATAGAATTCCTTGTAGGTAAGCTCACGGGAAATCTGTTCCAGGGATGAAAAGACCCACTGGAAAACAGAAAAAAGGATCACGATTATAAGTATCCAGATAAAAAGACTTTTATCGTTCTTCGGTGTCTTTTTAGAAGGACCTGTATCCTTTTTGATCTTGCCCTGAAAATTCTTGCCTTTGTTCACCATTTTTTTGCACGTCTCCGTAAATTGATCTATTACAGTTGATTTCGCTATGATTATATCTTATTACTACACTTATTGCAACCTGTCGCTGGCACCCCCAAAAAATTAACATGAGATCCGCGAACACGGGTCCGCTATCCCCCCATCACACAAGGAGGGACATCACGCGCCCTTTCTCCTTTTTCTCTTGCCGAACACTATTTCGTCGCGCCGCCTGGTGACCCTTATATCACCCGGAAAATCAAGAGATTTGCTCTTTTCCGCGGCCCTCAGGAAATAATCCATATCCATCCAGTGGCGGTAAGTAAGTTTCTTTACATTGCCCCCGGCTTTTCTGAACAATTCCTTGAATATCTCTTTCTTGAGCGCTGCGGGCTGAAGGATAATGTCCCTGATCCTTACAGCGAGAGCGGAAGTTTCACGTTCCGCGTATCTCTTTACGGCTTTCTCCTTCGCTCTGTTAATGAACGCGAGATCTTCCCTGATAGTATCGGAAAAATTCGCAAGTGTCCGTTTGAGTTTCGGGTTATATTTCTCGAGAAAAGGCAGTATCTCATGCCTGACGCTGTTCCTCAAGAACTTCACATCAAGGTTGCTGCTATCCTCAACATGCTTTAACTCTGTTCTTTGCAGGAAATCCAGGATATCCCCTCGCCCAACCCTTATAAGAGGCCGGACGATGCGCAAAGACCCCTCGTGCCTGACGGGATAGATCCCCGAGACGCCCGCCAGAGACGAGCCGTGAACAATACGCATTAAAACGGTTTCAGCCTGGTCATCCATGGTATGTCCCGTCGCTATCACGTTGCAGCCATTTCTTCTCGCGGACACTTTAAGGAACTCGTAACGCCTTTCCCTGGACCGCTCTTCAATGGACTTCCCCTTTCCACTCCCGGACCTGACGTTCACCTTCTTATGAACGAACTTCAGCCCCAGTCGTTTCGACATCTTTTTCACGAACATTGAATCAGCCTCGGACTCTTTCCCCCGGAGACAGTGGTCCACGTTGGCCACGATAATTTCTGTCTCGAGCCAGGCGCGCAGGTCCAGAAGGACCTTCAGCATACATACCGAGTCCGCTCCCCCGGACACCGCCGCGAGCACCCTGTCGCCCTCATGCAGCATGTCGTAGTGCTTTATCGTGTCCTTCACCCTCTTCCGAAAAGCTGAAGCTGTCAAACCGCGTTTCCTGGTCATGATCAGTATCCCTGCTTAGAACCCATTTCAGTGATTCAAATTTAATTTCTCTTTTTCTCTCTCGCGTATTTTTGTTCCAGGCTGTAAATACAACCGCAGTAATCCTGGCGGTACAGTTCCAGTTCCTGCGCGACCTCCATGGCCCTCGCGAACCCGCCCTTCTTCTTGAAATCCGCGCAAATAAAGGCTTCGTCCCCGATTTCACGGCCTATGGCGTTTACCAGCGCCGCGTCTTTCAGGGGGCTGACCGTCAGCGTGGCCGTAAAAGCGCCGAACATATGCCTCTTCATATAAAGGTAAGTTTTCTCAAGCCGCATACGGAAACACGCCTCGCAACGCTTTCCTCCCTCCGGCTCATACTCTTTTCCTTTAACGAGCTGGAACCAGTTCTCGCGATCGTAAGGCCCTTCTACCAGCTCGAACCCCATGTGCCCGGCCACTTTTCGCGCCGCTTCAAGCCGCCGCTCGTACTCGTCAACGGGATGTATGTTGGGGTTGTAAAAAAAACCCGTGACCGTGTGCCCTTCGCACATCAGTCTTTCAACGACCGAAGTGGCGCAAACCCCGCAGCATATGTGCAGCAGTATTTTCATAAATAAAGATCGATCGGTTGCGTAACTGAAAACGTTGAAAGTTGACGGGTGTTCGGTCTTTAAAAAACGTAACCATAAAACGACCACCGATTCAAGCTACGCAACCGTAAAACGATCAACGATTTGAGTTAATTCATATTGTTTAACTACTTGCCTTACCTCCGGCAATATGGCATACTTTAATCGGGAGTGGCCCTCTGACACAAAGCTGTTTAGCTGATAATCTATACATAAAAGGGAGGCGGCGCTCCCTTTTTTTATCCGGCCACAGTTTTTTCTTTCCCTGGAAAATTAACCACAAGCGTTATCAGACCGTGATCTTCATGAAATCCTCCGCCAGTTCAAGCCCGGCATAATCCTTTATCAAAGACTCCAGAAACCCTTTATCCTGATACTTCCTGCTTATGTGTGTCAGGATCGTCCTCTTCACTCCCTCCTCTGATACCATCTTGACGACTTCCGGCAAAGAAGAATGTCTATGCGGTTTTTCCTTTCCGAAGTCGTCAAAATAGGTGCAATCCTGTATTAAAAGGTCCGCTCCTTTCGCCAGCTTTCTGAGGTTATCGCATATCTCCGTATCTCCTGAATATACTATTTTTTTTCCTTTTTTCGTCATGGATACCTCATCGAACGTTATCTGCCGGCCGTCAACCGTAAGGACCCCTTTTTCCTTTAATCGCGCGTAGATCTCACTTTTTTCCGGCAATCCAAGACGCACGGCTTTTCCCGTATCAATAGTCCTCTTATCCTTTTCCACCAGGGCATAAGCGACAGCGGGAATACCGTGATTCACCGGAACGGTCAATATGGAAAACCTTTCCGTGTCAAGCAAACGGGTGATCCTTTTACCCTTTGCCGGGACATCGCGGGAAATAACCTTGAAATTTCCCATGGAAACGCTGGAATTGATACACCTTCGGACCCTTCGCGCTTCCGGGGCATAAACAGTCAATGGCCTTACCCTGTCTTCAAACCCCATAGTATCGACCAGGCCGGGAACCCCGAGACAGTGGTCCCCGTGCCAGTGCGTTATGAAAATATTATCTATCTTCATCAGGTTCAGGCCCCCTATCATCAACTGTCTTTGCGCTCCTTCGCCGCAATCGAAAAGACAGCAGAACTCCTTCCTTTCATAATAGGAAACATGTATGGTCGCGTGAGCCCTCTCCCTGGTCGGAACCCCCGCGGTCGTCCCTAAAATTGTCACGTTTATTTTTGACATAATAATAGATGCTGGAAGTTCCGGGGACACGCTTGTTGTAGGCGCCAAGTAGAAACTGCTGAAATTCTGGGGACACGCCTGTTGTAGGCGACTATTGTGTGCGCCCAGGCATGTCCCCAGAATATATTCTTATATAAACGAGATACGCGATACGAGATACCCAAAGCTCCTACTTTCCCCAAAAGACTTATCTTTCCACGGTATTTTTTCTTTTCCAGTCGCGCACCGTCCTGCGCAGACCTTCCTCCGTCGAAACGGACGGGTCATAACCCAACAGATCAACCGCCCTGGATATGTCATAGACCCTGTCCTTGAAAATGTTGTCCACCTTCCTGCGTAAAGGAGGCAGCATTAAAAACACTTTCGCAAGCCAGCGCGGTATGGCCGGCGGCCGCCCGTTTCCCATCTCATCATACAGGATCTCCAGGAACGTCCTGATCGTTATAATTTCCCGGTCGGCAACGATAAACGTGCCTTCCGTCGCCTCATCTTTCTCCATGGCCAGTTCCAGGACTTGCACGACATTTGCCACGTCCACAAGGTTCAGCATTGAATCCATCCCCGGGATATCAATCACCGGAAAGCGGCGAGCCTTCACAAGGCCCAGGATCCTGCCCAAAAGGTGCGGCTCATCCTCCCCGTAAACCATGCACGGCCTTATCACGGCGACCTTGAGTCCTTTTTCCCTGAAACCTAAAGCAACGCGTTCCGCCTCTATTTTTGTCCACCCATAGGTAGTTGAAGATCCGTACGGGAGATCGTCCGTAATCGGCCCCTGTTCATTCCCGCTGACCACCGCAACGGAACTCAAGTAGACCAGCCTGTTCACGCCGTGTTTTGAACACGCCAGGCAAACGTTAAGCGTGCCTTCCACGTTAGTCTCGTATAGTTCCGCCTCGTTTTTCTCCATCACATTCGCGGCACAATGGAAGACGGCCTCGGGACGCGCTTTTAGAAAAGCCCTGTCCACTTCCCCTTCATCGGTTATATCGGCCGCGACCAGCGGAATGCCCCGATCCTCAATAAAGTCAACCCTGCTCGTGCGCCTTGCGAGGCAGTTTATTTCATGGCCTTTTAACAAAAGGCGCTTTACAAGATTCTTGCCGATAAAACCCGTCGCGCCCGTGACAAGTATCCTCATGCTCAGCCCCTTTTTCCGTATTTTATCTTCATCGCCAGCACCAGAACGCATAAAACAAGCGTCACGCCGTTAGCCAGTATGATCGGTATCTCTCTCAAAAATATCCCGTAGACCATCCACAAGAACACGCCTGTAGTAAGGATGATGTACATATAAAGAGAAATATCCCCGGCCTTTCTGGTCTTGAGTATCTTTATCACCTGCGGCAGGAACGATACCGTCGTGCACGCCCCGGCCAACAACCCCAGGATGCCAATATGTATTTTTTCCATTCAACCTCCCGCAAATCTCCCATCGGCTTTGGAGCCGGGAAGTTTATGTACGTTTTTTTCAAGCCACCCGGTCCTTGTTCCCTCTTTTCTGTCAAATTCCGGAACATATGGCTTGATGTCCAAAAGAGGCGTCCCATCTATTATATCCACATCTCTTATATGCAGAAGATCCCCTTCTCTCCGGTCCAAACGCACTATCGACATGCCGATCGGATTCGGCCTGGACGGCCCGCGTATAGCGAAAATACCGTGTTCGGTGTCGTCCATGTAAGGGCGAGCAACAAGGCTTACCTTTTTTGACAGGTGAAAGTGGAAAAGCAGTATGATGTGGGAAAACCCTTCAATATCTTTCAGTCCCCGGGCATACTCGGAAAAAACCTCAACCGTGCCTTCTATATCCTTTCCGCCTACAGGCTGGATCGGCGTGCCTGCCTGTTCCTTGAAAGGTGTATGGACGATACCTATCGGCTTGTACTCTATTTTCTCCATTTTCTTCCTTAACCTAACACCCGACTTCCCGTTAACGCAGAAAACCCTACTTAATAAACCTTATACTCAACGGATAACGATACTTAACGCCGTTATTCGCGCTGATGGAAGCTTTTATGACCTGTATGAGCGCGAAAAGCGTTAAAACAACAAGGAAAAATATCCCAACGATCAGGAACACCAGAGCAAACCCGACAAGACTGTAAAGGAACAGGCTGATCTGGAAATTAAGTGCTTCCCTGCCCTGGTCATCCACAAGCGGATATTCTTCTTTAGCCAGAAGCCAGACCACCAGGGGCCCCAGAATGTTCCCGAACGGAACGATAAGTCCGAGAAAAGCGCTCAGATGACAACACATCGCCAGAGCCCTTTCATTGCTTTTCAACTTATCTTTTTCCTCTCCCTTTTCCGCCAGATCCGCGCCGCAGTGCCTGCACTTGATCGCCTCATCCTGTATCTCTTCCGCGCAATATGGACATTTCTTCATGTCTCCTCCAATCCTTTGGATATTGTGCACGCCTGCTCGCTATGGGTATCGCGTATCTCGTATCTCATTTATATAAAAGTATATTCTGGGGACATGCCTGGGCGCACATAATAGTCGTCTACAACAGGCGTGTCCCCAGAACTTCCCAGAATTCCAACACCTAACACCCGGCACCAGACTTTTCGTCCCCCTTAAGCATCTTCTTGAGCCTCGCGATCTGGTCCCTGTAAACGATCGCCTTCTCGAACTGCAGATTCCGGGCGGCTTCCTCCATTTCATTTTCAAGCTGCGACATAACTTCCATTATATCGTATTCCTCCTCGTTCTCCCCCGTCACGTCGTGGACCATCTCTTTCGCCCGTTTATATGACTCTATCCCATCCTTGATCGCCTTTTTGATCGTCCTGGGCTTTATGCCGTGTTCCCTGTTGAAATCAAGTTGCTTTTTTCTCCGGGCACCGGTTATATCCATTGTCTTCCGCATGGATCCGGTTATGTTATCCGCGTAGAGCAGCACTTCACCGTTCACGTTCCTCGCGGCCCTGCCGGCTACCTGTATAAGCGAAATCCAGCTCCTTAAAAAACCTTCTTTGTCGGCGTCAAGCACCGCTACCAGGGATACTTCCGGTAGATCAAGGCCCTCGCGCAGAAGGTTGATCCCGATCAGACAATCGAATTTTCCGAGTCTCAGATCGCGGATTATCTCGATGCGGTCCAAGGCGTTGATCTCGGAATGAAGGTACCTGACGCGCAACTTCATCTCCTTCATGAAGGTCGTGAGCTCTTCCGCAAGGCGTTTCGTCAGCGTGGTCACCAGGACCCTTTCGTTCATCTTCGCGCGCCCGGAGATCTCCTCTATAAGATCATATACCTGGTTCTTTGTCGGGCGAACCGTGATCGGCGGATCTACCAGCCCGGTTGGACGGATAACCTGTTCGGCCACCACGAAACTCCTGGAGGTCTCATAGTCCCCGGGGGTCGCGGATACGAACAGCAGTGTCCTGACCATCTTCATGAACTCCTCGAATTTCAGGGGCCTGTTGTCCAGGGCCGAAGGAAGGCGAAACCCATAATCGACCAGTGTCTGTTTGCGGGCGCGGTCACCGCTAAACATGGCATGAAGCTGAGGAAGCATAACATGCGACTCGTCGATGATGACAAGAAACTCATCTCCGAAATAATCCAACAGACACCAGGGACGGCTCCCGGGTGTCCTCCCCGACAGATGTCGGGAATAGTTCTCTATCCCGCTGCAATAACCCAGTTCGCTCAGCATGTCAAGATCGTATTTTGTCCGCGTCTCAAGTCTCTGGGCCTCCAGCAGTTTGCCCTGGTCCCTGAGTTCCGCTAAACGCTCGTTCAACTCAACGGCAATGGACCTTATCGCCGTTCTGATCTTGTCTTCGGTAGTCACAAAATGCTTCGCCGGATAGATCGAAACCTTGTCCAGATCGGCCAGGATATCACCCGAGACCGGATGTATTTCGCTTATGCGTATGACCTCATCCCCGAAGAACTCTACCCTGATCGCTGTCTGTTTATACGCGGGTAATATCTCCACTATATCGCCCCGTACGCGAAAACTGCCCCTGGCGAGTTCCACGTTGTTGCGGTCATACCGTATATCCACAAGTTTCTTCAAAAAATCATCCCTCGTCCGTTCCTCTGAAAGTTCGAGGTTCACCAGCATGTCGGAGTAATCCTCCGGCGAACCGAGACCGTATATGCACGATACGCTGGCCACTATCAGCACGTCGTCACGGGAAAAGAGGGAACTGGTAGCCGAGAGCCTTAGACGGTCTATGTCCTCGTTGATCGAAGCGTCCTTCTCGATGTACACGTCCGTCTGCGGGACATACGCCTCCGGCTGATAATAATCATAATAACTTACGAAATATTCAACGGCGTTTTTCGGAAAAAAACCCTTGAACTCGGAATAAAGCTGCGCGGCCAGGGTCTTGTTATGAGATATTACCAGCGTGGGTTTGTTGACCCGTTCCACAATGTTGGCCATCGTGAAGGTCTTGCCGCTTCCGGTGACACCCATAAGTGTCTGGAAACTGCTATTGCCGTTTATGGAATCAACTATCTTCTCGATGGCCTCGGCTTGATCGCCGGCAGGTTTTAGATCGGTGATTAGTTCAAATCTGTTCATCGGGCATCTCTCCGGCAGAACTGAGAAACGCGGAGCCGGGTTCATTTCTCCCATCTCTTTTTAGCTGAGTATGACCTCCAGGCTGAAATCCAATGGCCTTATGAAATCCGTTATCGAACCGGTGGAAATGATCTCCACGCCTGTTTGAGCATAATCCCTGACGTTATCCATGGTGACACCGCCGGACACTTCAAAAAGCACCTCTTTCTCCAGGCCCTTCTCCTTGCGCATGCGGACCGCTTCTTTCACGTTTTCGGGTGACATGTTATCAAGCATGATGACTTCCGGCCTCTCGTCAAGAGCGTATTCGCATTCCTTTAACGTCTCAACCTCTATTTCGATCCTGATGTTCTTCTGCACCGCGGACCTTGCCCTTTTAATGATCTTTTTCACGATGGTTTCACTTTCAGCGGCCTTCTTCTGCATGCCGAATATCCTTAAATGGTTATCCTTTATCAGGACCATATCCCACAACCCACTCCTGTGATTATGTCCGCCCCCGACGGTCACCGCGTATTTCTGCAGATATCTGTGCAGCGGGATCGTTTTTCTTGTATCGTATATTTTCACCCCGGTACCTTCTACGCGGTCAACGAACCGGCGCGTTGTCGTCGCGACGCCGCTCAAAAGGCTTAGAAAGTTCAGCGCGACCCTCTCCGCCTTGAGTATCGACTGCGCGTTGCCTTCGGCAAAAGCGACTTCCTGATCGGGCTCGACATGGTCCCCGTCCTTTACCATCGGCCGGAACCTGAGGCCGCAATCTACCGCGATGAACACCCTCTCAACAATATCCATCCCGCAGACAACACCGCTGCCGCGTGAAAGAATAACCGCGTCAACGTTCTGAAAATTGTCTATCACCGCCTGAGACGTTACATCCCCGGTCCAGATATCCTCTTTCAAGGCAAACCGGATAATGGTATCGACCCTTTTCCTGTCAAGATCCTTCATTTTATTTTTATTCTCTCTGATTTTACCCGGGGCTACGGACCACGGGCCATGGACCGCCTGTCCCGAGCGAAGTCGAGGGGTAGCCTATTCACCCTCTCACTAGAACCCATTTCATAACCCTATTCGTTGCGAGGCTGAGCAAAAAGGCCATTGACCCTTCGACTCAGGCCCCGGCTTTAGCCGGGACCTTCGCTCAGGATTCCGCCACCCAGGCTTGCCCAAGGGGCTCCACAAGGCCTGAAGGGCAAAATGCCCGGAAACGTAGCCGGTGCGCTTCGTTGAGGACATTTTGTCCCGAAAACGCAGTCAATGGGTTTTGCAGCCAGCCGCAGTAGAACAGGGTTATGAATTGGGTTCTAAACTCTTAAGCCTTTGAATTTCCCGTGAAGTAAGTTCCCTGAACTCGCCTTCCTTCAATCGCCCAAGAGTTAACCCTCCATACTTGACGCGTTTAAGGGACGTAACCCTTGAGCCGACCATCTCGAACATCCGCCTGATCTGTCTCTTCCGCCCTTCGTGCAGTTTTATCCTGTACACCGCACCCCCGCCACTCTTCCCGAGACGTCTTATCTCGCACGGAGCTGTCATTTTTCCGTCAAGTTCTATGCCCCGCTTGATCTTCAGGATATCGGACTGGCGGACACCGGGTTCGGCCTTGACTTCATATTCCTTTTCAATCTCAAATCCGGGGTGAGAGAGTCTGTGCGTCAGCGCGCCGTCATTGGTAATTATCAATATGCCGGTGGTATCCTTATCCAGTCGCCCTACGGGATAAAGCCGCGCCTTTAAAACTTTGAAATAGTCCGTGACCTTTTTACGGCCGTGGGTGTCTCTGACCGTGGAAATAACGTTTTTTGGTTTGTTGAACAAAAAATAAAATTTCTTTTCTTTTGAAAGCGGGTGTCCGTCTACCCGTATCTCGTGTTTGTCCGGATCTATTCTCGCCCCTTTTTCGGTCAGAGTACGGCCGTCCACCTTTACCCTTCCGTCCTCTATAAATTGCACGGCGCCTCTCCTGCTGGAAAGGCCGGCGCGGGCAAGGATGGTCTGCAACCTTTTCGTATTATTTCCGCCGGATGACCTGTGAACCATAAACTTAAATGAGCACATGATTTACGCGACTGAAAGGAGAATAAATCATAGTGCGAATTTAATCCCGAACCAAGTGAGGGATCTGAAAATAGATTCCTCGACTTCGCCCCCTTCGGGGGCTTCGCTCGGAATGACAGTTAAGCGCAGGATCCGAAAAGAAAATTCCTGCTATATTAAATTAAGCGCTTGGCGCAACCTGGGATCAGGTCGTGTCATAATTTAATTTTATCACAGTCTGATCACATTCAGACTGTGTTCTCAGCGCCTACGAATTGTGACACGGTCTAAATTATTGAAGCGCCGCGAGATTTTCTTTAAGGGCAGCGACCTGTTCCCGGAACCTGTCCCTTTTCAACTCTTCCTTGTGGACGACGTCTTCAGGAGCTTTTTTCACGAACGCTTTGTTCCCGAGCTTTTTATCAATACCCTGCAGGCAGCGTTCCAGCTCTTTGACCTTTTTGTTTATCCTTGATTTTTCTTTTTCCAGGTCCACTGTCCCGCCGAGGGGTATGAATATCTTTACCTTCCCGACCAGCGCCGCTACCGACTGATCGGGCCTCGGTATATCCTCTCCTATTGACCGGACCTGACACCCGGCCAGTTTTTCAAAGTGGGGAGCGAGCTCTTCAAGGAGCTTCTTGTCTTCCCTTGCGCTGACGCTCAACAGGATATCAAGCCGGGCCTTTTGTCCTACGTTCCAGAAAGCCCTCGCGTTCCGGACGGAACTGACAATACCTATCAGTTTTTCCATATCCCGGACGGCTTCCGCGTCAGTATATCTCTCTTCCGGCAGCGGCCACTCAGCCGTCATGACCCATTCGGAGCTTCTTGCCGGGACCTTCTGCCATATCTCCTCGGTTATGAAAGGCATAACGGGGTGTAAAAGCCTCAGTATCCCGGAAAGCACCCTGACGAGGACTTTCCGCGCCGTATCCCTGTTGCCGGCAAGCTTGGATATCTCAAGATACCAGTCACAGTATTTGTGCCAGACAAAATCGTATAAAGCTGAATTCGCGTCGTTAAACCGGTAATTTTCCAGGTTTTTCGTGACCTTCTCCACGGTATCGTTCAAACAGCTCAGTATCCAGCGATCCGCGAGTGTCAGGTCACTTTCATCTATCTCTCCCTCAAGCGCCGTTTCGTCCAGGTTCATCAGAACATACCTGGACGCGTTCCAGAGCTTGTTGGCGAAATTCCTCCCGAGCTCGAATTTCTCTCTGGATAAAAATACGTCCTGTCCCTGCGAGGTTATGGAGATCATGCTGAAACGTAACGCGTCACTGCCTACTTCCTGTATGACTTCAAGCGGGTCGATCACGTTCCCGAGCGACTTTGACATCTTGGTCCCGGTGGAGTCCCTAACCGTTCCGTGAATATAGACATCCCGGAACGGTATATCCTTCCGGAACTTCAACCCCGCCATTATCATCCTGGCCACCCAGAAAAAGATTATCTCCTGCGCGGTGACCAGCGCGTCCGTCGGGTAGAAGACCTCCAGCTGTTTTGTCCTTTGCGGCCACCCCAAAGTCGAAAAAGGCCAGAGCCACGAACTGAACCATGTATCCAGCACGTCAGGGTCCTGTTCAAGGTCCACCCCGCCGCAGTTGGGGCATTTGTCCGGCGGATCAAGCCCGACATATACCCCCTTTTGTCCGGGACCCGTCGTATCCACATCGCGAACGTTGTCGTATTTCAGGCAACCCCTGCAATACCATACCGGAATACGGTGTCCCCACCAGATCTGCCTCGAGATACACCAGTCACGGATGTTCTCCATCCAGTTCAGGTACACCTTCATCCAGCGTTGTGGATAGAACCTGATCCTCCCCTCTTTCACGACCTTTATGCCTTCCCCGGCAAGAGGTCTCATTTTCACGAACCATTGTTTTGAAAGACGGGGCTCCACCACCGTGTGGCAACGGTAACAGTGTCCCACGGCGTGTTGATGCTTTTCGGACCTGATGAAAAGTCTCCTCTGCTTGAGGTCCTCTATTATCGATTCCCGGCATTCGAACCTGTCCATGCCCTCGTAATCTCCGCCGAGGATATTTATCGTCCCGTCCTGATTCATCACGTTAACTCTCTCAAGACCGTGTTTCAAGCCCAGCTCAAAATCCACGGGGTCGTGCGCCGGTGTGACCTTGAGTGCGCCGGTACCGAATTCCGGGTCCACGTCACTGTCAAATATTATCCGCAGTTCTCTCTTGACAATGGGAAGGATCAATTTTTTTTCTTTAAGATGAGCGTACCGTGAATCTTTCGGGTTGACCGCCACAGCCACGTCCCCGAGCATCGTTTCGGGCCTGGTAGTCGCCACGACGACATAGTCTTCGTTCTCCTTTTCAATCCTGTCTTTCCCCTTGACGGGATACTTTATGTAATAAAGCATGCCTTCCACTTCGCGGTGTTCCGCCTCTTCGTCGCTGAGCGCGGTCCCGCAACGGGGACACCAGTTTATTATGTAGTCGCCTTTATAGATCAGCCCGTCTTCATACAAACGGACAAAAGCCTCTTTTACCGCGTTTGAGAGCCCTTCATCCATGGTAAAGCGTGTGCGCTGCCAGTCACACGAGCATCCGAGTCTTTTCAGCTGGTGGATGATGGTGCTGCCGTACTCCTCTTTCCATTTCCAGACCTTTTCCAGAAATTTTTCGCGGCCCAGCTCCCGCCTCTTCTGTCCTTCCCCGGCGATCTCCCTCTCTACAACGTTCTGCGTCGCTATGCCGGCATGGTCCGTTCCCGGCATCCATAACACATCAAGCCCCTGCATCCGCTTCCACCGGATCAGTATGTCCTGGATGGTGTTGTTCAGTGCGTGCCCCATGTGAAGTATACCCGTTATGTTGGGAGGGGGAATGACAATACAGTACGGATCGGCCGCGGAATCCTCATCCACGTGAAAAAGGCCCTCTTTCGACCAGGAAGCGTAAATCTTTTCTTCTATTTGCCGGGGATCATACTTGGTAGGGATATCTTTCATTTCCGTCTTTTCTTCAGATCTTTCACGAGCTTGTACTCAATGGAATCCTTGAGGGCCAGCCAGCTCGCCTCTATGATGTTTTCAGAAACGCCTATGGTCCACCAGGAGTCGGTCCCGTCATGGGACTG
Organism: Candidatus Omnitrophota bacterium; assembly: GCA_034723315.1. Classification (GTDB taxonomy): domain Bacteria; phylum Omnitrophota; class Gorgyraeia; order Tantalellales; family Tantalellaceae; genus JAYEOV01. Next base: position 35,895 of record JAYEOV010000042.1, read on the forward strand.
TATGAGAACACGGACACTCGCGGCCGTACCGGACTTCTCGTCCAGCACCCTCACCATGAAATCCGAAAGATGCACTTCACGCAGGGAAGGATAAAATTCCACCAGAGATTTGCGGAGCGCCTTGTCCAGGGCGTGGACAGGCCCGTCTCCGAGGGAGACTGTGTGGCGCAACCTGCCGTCTATCCTGAGTTTCAGCGTGGCTTCCGAAACGATCGGACCGTCACCGCGCTTTTCCACGATGACCCTGTAGTCCTCCATTTCGAAAAGTTTAGTGAATTCCTTCGAAGCCCTTCTCATTAAAAGCATCAGCGACGCTTCCGCCAGCTCGAACTGATAACCTTCTTTTTCCATGTTCTGTACATGCGTCAGGATACTTCCGGCCTTGTCCGACTGCTTGTCCATATCTATACCGAGCTCCCTGGCCTTCCCGGCTATGCTTGATTTGCCGGAAAGTTCCGAGATAAGCATTCTCCGCTTGTTTCCGACCTTTTCCGGCTTGATATGCTCGTAGGTCCTCGGGTTCTTCAAAATAGCGTTGACATGAACGCCGGCCTTATGGGCAAAAGCGCTTTTGCCCACGTAAGGCTGGGAATCCTGCTGTTTCACGTTCGCTATGTCGGCGATGTACCTTGATGCCTCTGTCAATTCCTTGAACTCGAACCGGGCCAGACAATCCAGGCCGAGTTTGAACTTCAAGGCGGGAAGTATGGACACCAGGTCCGCGTTCCCGCACCTTTCCCCGTACCCGTTGAAAGTGCCCTGCACATGGGTACAGCCGGCCTGCACGGCGGCCACGGAATTAGCCACCGCCATACCGGCGTCATTATGGACGTGGATGCCGAGCGGGGCTTTCACCTCCTGCCGCACCTCCTCCACGATCTCGAAGATCTGGCTTGTAAGAGCACCTCCATTGGTATCACAAAGGACCAAAGTCCCGGCACCGCCGGCAAGAGCGGCTTTCAGCGTATCCAGGGCGTATTTCGGGTTCTCCTTGTACCCGTCAAAAAAATGTTCCGCGTCAAAAATAACTCGTCGCCCTTTCTTCTTAAGGTATTTTATCGAATCCTCGATCATGCAGAGGTTCTCACTGAGTGTCGTCTTCAGGACCGCCTTCACGTGAAGATCCCAGCTTTTGCCGAAGAGCGTCAAATATTTCGTTTCCGTTTTCAACAGGCCCTTGATAACGCTGTCAGAGGCCGTCCTCGCCCCCGCGCGGCGCGTGCTCCCGAAAGCCACAAGTTTGGCCTTCCTCAGCTTCAGGGACTTCCGGACTCCTTTGAAGAATTCGTCATCTTTCGGGTTTGAGCCCGGCCATCCGCCTTCGATAAAATCCACCCCTAGTTCGTCAAGTTTCCGCGCGATACGGATCTTATCTTTGACGGTAAAAGAGATGCCTTCGAACTGCGCTCCGTCCCTTAAAGTCGTGTCGTAGATCTCGACCCTTTTTTTCTTCATTTCATACCTCACATGTTTTATATATATGTATACATAATTAAGAACTTAGCCCGCCTTTGGCGGGAACTTTTTACCTGTTCCGTAGGAGCGGCCTCCAGGCCGCGAACAAAATCATTACCATGGGTTCGCCTCCTGGAGGCGGCTCCTACGGCTTTGGTTATTGAAATTCCGTTACGAAAATATATTCTGGGGACATGCCTGGGCGCACCCAATAGGCGCCTACAACAGGCGTGTCCCCAGAACTTCAGAATTACGAGCTAAATAGGCGCCTACAGCAGGAGTGTCCCCGGACTTTTACATTTTTGTCAAATGTTGAGACCTGACCCCCTGCCCATTACATTTTCGCTTTCCTGCCCAGCCCGAACGCCTTATGGATAACCCGCACGGCCTTATCGGCATGCTTTCTGGCGACAACGCAGGAGATCTTTATCTCACTCGTGGATATCATGTTAATATTGATATTCCCGGACGCGAGCGCGCTGAACATCTTTGCCGCGACACCGGAATGGCTGCGCATGCCTATCCCGATGACGGAAACCTTCGCAATGCTCTCATCGTACTTGACCCCCAGCGCACCTATACGTTTCGCGACCTTTTCCGCGACATCCTTGGTCTTAAGCAGGTCCTTCTTATCAACCGTGAAAGAGATATCGGTCGCCTTTGTGCGGGAGATATTCTGAATTATCATATCCACGTTGATCCCTGATTCCGCCAGCTGTTCGAAAAGCCTGCTGGCCTCCCCCGGTTTGTCGGGAACGTCACAAACGGTCACCTTGGCTTCTTTTTTATTCACTGTAACGCCGCGCACCATGACTTCTTCCATGGCCTTGACCTCCTTGATTATAAAAGTCCCGTTCTCGCGGGAAAAACTTGACCGCACATGCATCGGAACGTTGAATTTGCTGGCCACTTCCATGCTCCTGGCCTGCATTACCTGCGCGCCGAGCGATGCCAGCTCAAGCATCTCATCATAACTGATCTCGTCCAGTTTACGAGCGTTCGGAACGATCCTTGGATCGGCCGTATACACCCCTTTTACGTCGGTATATATTTCACACATTTTCGCGTTCAGCACCTTTGCCAGGGCAACGGCTGTCATATCCGACCCGCCCCTGCCAAGGGTAGTGATCTCCTGGTCGAGACCGACGCCCTGGAATCCGGCTACGATCACTATCTTGCCATTCTTAAGCTCTTTCCGTATCCTCCCCGTGCTTACATCAATGATCTTGGCCTTCGTATGGGAGGAATCGGTCCTTATCCCGACCTGCGCCCCGGTGAACGAGATCGCTCCCTGCCCGACCTCGTGCAGGGCCATTGCCAGGAGAGCGACGGAAACCTGCTCCCCTGTAGATATCAGCATGTCCAGTTCCCTCTCCGGCGGACATCTGCTGATCTTTCCCGCAAGGCCTATGAGCTCGTCCGTCGCGTCACCCAGCGCGGACACCACGACGACAACGTCATATCCTTTTCCTCTTGAGGCCACAATTTTCTTTGCCACCTCTTTTATTCTCTCGGGATTGGCCACGCTGGTGCCCCCGTATTTCTGAACTATTATCCCTTTCTTTCCCATAATCGTATTTACTTCAGCTTTCGGCTGTTTTCTTTAAATAAAAATATATTCTGGGGACATGCCTGGGCGAACCCAATAGGCGCCTACAACAGGCGTGTCCCCAGAACTTCACATTTTCGTCAAATGTTGGACCTGACCCCTTGTCATGCTTTACCCTCAAGCAGCATTTTCATCAATTTCGCCCCTTTATCCAGCGACACACTGCCGGCCTTTGCCGCTTTCTCGGTGAATACCGCCACTTCATCGGGAATAACGCCTTTGCCGGCCATCGCGAAAGGAACCGGATCGGCGGTGTGGGTCCTTTTCGTCACGGGCGTCGGATGATCGGGCAGTATAAGCACCCTGTAATCCCATTTGTCGGACAGTTCTTCTATGACCCTGCCCGTTATCCTGCTGTCAAAGTTCTCTATCGCGTTGATCTTCTCCCTTATGTCCCCGTTATGCCCCGCTTCGTCAGGCGCTTCGACATGAACAAAAACCATATCACGCCTTTTCAGGATGTCTAAAGCCGCTTCCGCCTTGCCTTCATAATTCGTATCGTAATATCCTGTCGCGCCGGGCACTTCCGCAACCTCCAGGCCGAGCACGTGCCCCAAACCCTTGAGAAGGTCCACAGCGGATATGATGCCCCCGGTAACACCGAAAGCGTCCTCGAAACGCGGTATATCGGGTTTCTTCCCCTGCCCCCATACCCATATCATGTTAGCCGGGTTCTGTCCCAGATCTATCCGGACCCTGTTGATGTCATGCCCTTCAAGTATTTTCCTGGACCGCTCCATAAGCTCCACCAGTTCCGGCCGTTCAGGCAAATGTTTTGATATGGATTTCTCAAGAATGTCGTGAGGAGGAAAACAGTTTACTCTTGACAATTCATCCGCCTCCGGGACTGAACCGCAACGCACTAATAGGAGGTTACGGTAACTCACCCCCGGGTAAAAACTGTATCTTTCGCTCCCGAGTTTTTCGTTCAAAAGGCCCACAAGAACCTCTGTTTCCTTTGTAGTGATATGTCCGGCGCTGTAATCAAACATCTTATCATCGTAAACGGTGACTGTATTGAACCGGAAAGCGACATCCTGCCCGGTAAGGTCCACCCCGAGGTTGGCCGCTTCAAGGGGTCCTCGCCCGCAATAATATTTCACGGGATCATATCCCAGTATGGAAAGGTTCGCGACATCGCTGGCCGGCGTCATCCCTTTGGGGGTGTTCTTCACCATGCCGACAACGCCTTTTCTGGCGATCACATCCATATTCGGAGTATTAGCGACTTCCATGCAGGTCCGGTCGTTAAGCTCTTCAAGAGGTTCGCCCGACATACCGTCAGGGACAAGAATAACATATTTCATTTTTTTATTTCCTTTGGAAGTTCTGGGGACACGCCCAAGCATGTCCCCAGAATATATTTTTATATACGATACACGACATACGCACGACGAACTACCCCCGACTAAAGTCCTGCTTCCTTCACCACGTCTTCCAGCTTCGCGTCCACTACAACCGGATGTTCAAGACACTTTATTGCCCTGTCGGGATCTTTTAAGCCGTGTCCTGTCAACACGCAGACGATATCCCTTTTTTCGCCCTCATCCGGAGCGGGAAAGAACCCTTCACGCGCCTTTTTCATCACCCCGGCAACGCTTGACGCCGACGCGGGTTCCACAAAAACTCCCACATTATCGGCCAGGAACCTGTATGCCGCTAAGATCTCATCATCGGTCACTTTTTCTATCAACCCTCCCGATTCGTCCCTGGCTGCCTCGGCCTGCTTCCAACTGGCCGGATTGCCGATCTTTATGGCGGTAGCGATGGTCTTCGGATCTTTGATCACTCGTTGTTCCACTATCGGAGCGGCGCCCGCTGCCTGAAAGCCGAGCATCCTGGGCAGGCTGTCCGTCCTGCCCCGCTTTTTATATTCCTTATACCCTTTCCAGTAAGCGGTTATGTTGCCCGCGTTACCCACAGGCAAGGCGTGGTAATGCGGGGCGTGCCCCAGCCGGTCGCATATCTCAAAAGAAGCGGTCTTTTGTCCTTCGATCCGATAAGGGTTAATGGAATTTACCAGCGTCACGGGGTATTTTCCAGTCAGTTCCCGGACTATCTCCAGCGACTGATCAAAGTTCCCCCTCACGGCTATTACACACGCCCCGTGGATGAGCGCCTGCGCCAGTTTTCCCAGGGCGATCGCGCCTTCCGGGATCACAACGATGCACTTTATTCCTGCCCGGACCGCGTACGCCGCCGCCGAAGCGGACGTATTGCCGGTCGACGCGCAGGCTACGGCGCCGGACCCCTCTTCGACCGCTTTTGAAACCGCTACCGTCATGCCCCTGTCCTTAAAGCTGGCCGTGGGGTTAAGCCCCTCGTATTTCAGCCAGACATCATAACCGGGACCTATTTTCTCCGCGACAGGGTCCGCCTTAATAAGGGGCGTGTCACCTTCTTCAAGAGTTATTACCGGCGTCTTTTTGCTTACGGGAAGATAATCCCCATATCTTTCTATTATTCCCATTTTTCTCAGTTCCTTTTTCCGGTAAATTCCCTTGCTGAAGTTCTGGGGACACGCCTGTTGTAGGCGCCTATTAGGCTCGCCCAGGCATGTCCCCAGAATATATTTCTATATACGATATACGACATACGAACTACGAGATACGAAATTACGCGTCCCCTATCCCTCGATCCGGATCACAACCGTCTTGTTAGTTATATAATCCAGCTTATCTATCCTGGCGATGGCCTTCCTCATCTTTCCTTCTTTCGCCATATGCGTCAGGATTATGACGGGAACGGTCTCGCCTTCCTTCCGTTCATCCTGGGTAACGCTTGCTATACTTATGCTGTTCTCGGCAAGTATGGAAGCTATCCCTGCCAGGACACCGGGTTTATCTATGACCGAGAACCTCAGGTAATAGGAAATGACCATTTCTTGCATATGGCTCACGCGTTTGTCTTCCGGCGCGAAATCAAGCTTGCCGTGAAAGGGGGTTCCTTCCCCGTAAAGGACCACATATTTTGCGATCTCGACGACATCACCGATAACGGAGTTTGAGGTCGGTTCCCTGCCCGCGCCTTTCCCGAAAAGAAGCGACTCCCCGATGAGATCACCCTTGATAAAAATGGCATTATCCGCGCCGTTAATCTCCGAAAGCAGGTGCGAAGACGGAAGAAGGGTCGGATGCACCCTTAGCTGCAACCCCTCAGGCGTATCCCTCGCGATACCGAGCAGCTTGACGCTGTATCCCCTTCTCCTGGCGTTCTGCATGTCCTGCGGGCTTATACCGGCGATCCCTTCCGTATAGACATCGTCAAGGGAAACATCCATACCAAACCCGAGCAGTGCGAGTATGGCCAGTTTGTGAGCGCTGTCCTTGCCGCTGATATCAAGCTCAGGATCGCTCTCGGCAAGACCCTTCTCCTGGGCGATCTTCAGCGCCTCTTCAAAAGATCTTCCGTGCTCGTCCATCATGGTCAGGATAAAATTGGTAGTACCGTTCAATATGCCGTAAATGGTGTTTATCCTGTCTGCCACGAAACTTTCGCGAAGGGTCCTGATAATGGGTATCGCCCCCCCGACACTGGCCTCGAAATTGACTAACATCCCGTTCTCTGCCGCGGCATTGAATATTTCCTTCCAATGCTCGGACAGCAACGCCTTGTTGGCGGTGACCACGTGCTTCTTCTTCCGGAGTGCGTTCAATATAATGTCCTTTGCCGGATCTATTCCCCCGATGAGTTCCACAATTATGTCTATCTCCTCATCGCTGATAAGATCGTCCACTGCGGCGGTTTTCACCGGACATTTCGCGGGATCTATATTTTCGAGGGCCTTTTTGTCAATGTCACAGACTGCCTTGACCACCAGATCTATGCCGGTCTTCTCCGCTATCAACCGGGCGTTACAGGTGATCGCGTCATAAACGCCTCTGCCTATGACACCCAGACCTATCAAACCGATGTTCACTGACTTCATATTGCCTCTTTTCTAACAGTGTATAACCAAAAGCGTTATGCTTCCGTCCCGCGCCATACTTACAATTAAACGAACACCCTTCAACTTTTCCAGCCGCGTAACCGTTCACCCTTTAACGAATTGTCCGGCGAAGAAAAATGGTCGGGACGGCCGGATTCGAACCGGCGACCCCTAGTCCCCCAGACTAGTGCGCTAAACCAGACTGCGCTACGTCCCGTTTTTCCCGTGAATCGTGGATCGTG
>JAYEOV010000042.1:43228-73682 GCA_034723315.1 Candidatus Omnitrophota bacterium
ACGAATTGTCCGGCGAAGAAAAATGGTCGGGACGGCCGGATTCGAACCGGCGACCCCTAGTCCCCCAGACTAGTGCGCTAAACCAGACTGCGCTACGTCCCGTTTTTCCCGTGAATCGTGGATCGTGGATCGTGATTCGTGTTTCGTTACTCATAAACGATTCACTAACCACGAACCACGATCCACGAACTATCCGTAATCCTCTTCTTTAGGATCACGGGTCATCAGCTCTCTGACAGCAATGCCGGGATCTTTGCTCTCATAAAGAACTTCATATACCTTCTGATTTATCGGCATTTCAACGCCATGTTTTCTCGACAGCTCATATACGGACGCGCATGTGGCAAGACCCTCGACTACCATCTCAGTCTCTTTCAATATCTCTTCGATGTTCCTGCCCTTTCCTACCTGTTCGCCAAACCATCGGTTCCTGCTGTAATTGCTTATGCAGGTGGTTGCCAGGTCCCCTATCCCGCTCAACCCGCTCAAAGTTTCTTTTACAGCTCCCATTTTTATTCCGAGCCGCGTTATCTCGGCGAGCCCCCTGGTCAGGATCGCGGCCTTCGAATTTGTTCCGAAACCAAGCCCGTCAGAAATTCCCGCCGCTATCGCGATTATGTTCTTTAACGCTCCTCCCAATTCCACGCCGATTACATCATCTGAAGTATACACGCGAAAACGATCCGTCATCAACAGCTGCTGCACGTTCTTTTTGTGTTTCCCTTTTGAAGCCACAACAACCGCCGTAGGTGCCCTTTTGGCGACTTCTCTTGATATACTGGGGCCTGACAGGACGCTTATTCTTTCGTCATCGAAATACTCTAAAAGTATCTCAGAGGGCCTTTTCAATGAACCGTTCTCAATCCCTTTTGTAGCGCTGACGATCTCGGGGAAATTTGCACCTTTGAAGGTTTCTGCCACAGAACGCAGATATTTACAGGGAACTACAAAAAAAGCATATTCTGCCTTTTTTACAAGGTTTATATCCGAAGTTATCTTCAGATCTTCCGGGATAGATATTCCCTTTAGAAATTTCGTGTTTTCCCTGTATTTTGACAGATAATCAGCATATTCCGGGGATACGCTCCACAGCGTTGTATCTATCCCTTTTGAATGCAATAAAATAGCTAACGCCGTTCCCCATCCGCCATCTCCAATAATACTAGCTTTAATCATAATAATTCAAAAAGAGTTTAGCATATATTATTTTTACAGTCAATATAATACAGGCTAAGAGTTTACCTAAATTTTAATGATAGGTATATAAAAGAAAAAGGGATGGTGCCAAGTCAACCATCCCTTTTCTCCTTGAGGTAAGGTCTGCACATAAAGTGCAGCCTTTGGGGAGTTACCGTTTTGTTGAAATTTCCATTAAATGCAGGTGAAACTTCAGAATATACAGTTTCCACATTGCCAGTATGATCATCAGAATATGCGTCATTTTATGGACCGTTAAGCTCATTTCATGCCTCTGCTCTCGCTTCTTTATTCAATTTTTACCCTTATTTCGTTTACATAGACTATCTTGTAAACCGTCATTCCGCATATTACGAAAATTTCACCAAGTAATTTGCATATTATTTTACTCTCTCCTGTTCTGGTGTTATTTTCCCTTAATATGTGGCAGTTTTTCATTCTCTCGTTCTTCTTTTCTCTTTTTACCCATTCTCGAATATTATTCATCGACCTTGATCTGTATTTTTCTTTTATGAAATATTTGCAAATCCATTTTTTTTCAACGCGAGGCTCTTTTTTGCTGCTGATCTCTTCTATAGAAATTTCTCTTTTCCTCGGATTATTCCCAACTATATTTTTATACACAAGTTCTTTCATGATGTTCCTTAAAATTTATACTTTTTAAATGTATTTATTTAGTTCTGTAAAAAAATAGACAAATTTTGTCATTTATAAAAACTAGTATACCCTTTATTTTTTCTCAATGCAAGAACAAAATACTTACTTTTTTGTAGATTAACATTTAATTAATTTAACTATATTATTTAATTATTTTCACTTCATTGGTTATTTTTTTAAGTTATTGACTTAGTATATACTTCTCTAAAACAAATAACAAGCAATAATTACTAATGATTTTTTACCTTAACTATCCTTGTTTCTTTCCCCTGAATAAGGCGTTTTATATTGGCCCTATGCTTATAGATCCCAAAAATACATAAAAGAGACGTAAAAAGAACCACTTTTAAATCTTTTCCCGCAATAACTGATATAATCGGCAAAGCTACAGCTGCAGTTATCGATGCCACTGAAACGTATTTCCAAACTGCGAACACTGCTACCCATATCAAAAGACACCCGAGAAAGATCCAAGGGTAAAGTCCGACTATGACTCCCGCCGTTGTCGCCACCCCTTTTCCTCCTTTAAAGGCCAAAAACACTGTCCATATGTGTCCGCTTATAACGGCAGCTCCGAGAAAAATGCATAGATCACCGTAATTGACATCAAGTTCGGGAAAAAATGTTTTCATCAACAAAGGTATCAACGTCACAGCCGCGATCCCTTTCAGAAAATCAATTACAAGAACGATGATCCCCGGGACCTTGCCAACGGTCCTCACGACATTTGTAGCCCCTACGTTCCCGCTGCCGTGCTCTCTTATATCTATCCCCTTCAGCACCCTGGCAAAAATATACGCGGTCGGCATGGCGCCTAAAAGGTAAGCTGCTATTACAGGGACGGTTGTATATATCATTTCTTTCCCTTTCGTGATCTTCTTAATCTTATTTTCACAGGTATCCCTTTAAGCGGCAGATTATCCCTTAACTGGTTCTCAACAAAACTTAAATGGGCCGGCAACACTTGAGCGGGTTCGCTTACAAAAAAGGTGAACTCGACAGGCCTGTGGCCGCTTTGCACGGTATAAAGAAAATTCGGCCTCTTTTTCCTCCTCGGGATCGGGACATCTGAAGGATCGTTCTTTTCAAATATCCTGTTCAGAAAAGGCGTGGAAACCTTCAGGTCAAGGTTTGAATCCAGTATCTTTACCAGCGAAAGGCTGCCCAGAACGTTCTTACCCGTTTTTGACGAGACAAACGCCACCGGAAACTTTCTGATCCTGCCGCTGGCATAGACCAGGTGCTTTTTGTAATCATCCGCGGAAACACCTGCTGTATCCTCCCCCAGGTCCCATTTGTTCACCAGAATAAGACACGCCTTGCCGTTCTCTTCAATATAATCAATTATGCCCATATCATCTTTCGTGATCCCGTCCGCCGCGTCAAGCAGCAGGATCCCCACGTCCGCCCTTTTGATGGATTCCCTTGAACGCATGACGCTGTAAATATCGACCGCTGTCTTGATCTTTCTCCTGTGACGTATACCCGCGGTATCTATCAAAATGTATTCATCGCCTTCATAGCTGAAATGCGTATCTACTGAATCCCTCGTTGTCCCGGGCACAGGGCTGACTATAACACGATTGCGCGCCAGCAGACAGTTCACGAAAGATGATTTCCCCACGTTAGGCCTTCCAACCACGGCTATTTTGAGATATCTGGTTTGTAGGTCGCCTTCGCCGCCCTCTCCGCGTTCAGCTTCGATCTCCTCCATGCCCGTCTCAAGCAAGCGCCTCTTCAATTCGCGCAGGCCCCTCCTGTGCAGGCATGAAACCTCTACCGGCTCGCCGAACCCCAGCTGGTAGAATTCAAGGGACTCGCCCTGGAGTCTTTCATTATCAATCTTGTTAGCCACGAGAATGACGGTCTTACTGAATTTCCTTAACAAGACCGCCATCTCCTTGTCAAGAGGCGAAATGCCCGCTATGGTATCGACCACCAGGATTATCGCAAAAGCCTCCTCCATGGCCCTGAGGATATGGTCCTTGATCTGCGATGAAAGCTCGTCCCTGTCTTCCGGTACATACCCGCCTGTGTCGACCAGCTTGTATCGGACTTTGGACAGGGTTATTATCGCCTCTACCCTGTCACGGGTGGTCCCGGACTGCTCGACCACGACGGCGCGCCTCTCCCCGAGCAGGCAGTTGAACAGAGATGATTTTCCCACGTTCGGCCTGCCGACGATACTGATCGTGGGAATAGAACTAAAATTTTCCATTGATCTGACGGGATCCTACTCTTAAATAATCCAAACCCGAAATAACGGTAATAATAATTGTGGCGTTCCAGACCCAGCATGAATAGCTGAATTGTAAAAGCACACAGATGATCGTGAACATCTGAAAGAAGGTGGTAACTTTTCCTATGATCGTGGGCCTTACTTTAATGCTCCCCGTAAGCAGGTATATGACCATGGCACCGAGCAGGATGATCACGTCCCTCGAAATAACGATTATCGGCACGTACACCGGCATTTTAAGATACTCCGGCAAGCCGGTCACAAGACTGAAACATATGAACGCGCTGCCGATAAGCATCTTATCCGCGATGGGGTCCATTATCGCGCCTAACCTTGTCTTTTCCTTCCGTGTGCGAGCGATATAACCGTCAAGCCCGTCGGTAATAGTGGCGACGATGAACACCACGAACGCTATGACCAACTGGTGGTAAAGAACAGCGATTATAAAAACCGGAACCAATACGATACGGAACATCGTTAGCCTGTTTGCCCAATTCATAGTCTTTAGTCGTTAGTCGCTAGTCGCTAGTCTTTAGTCGTTAGTGGGCTATTATTAACTAACGACTATTCACTAACAACTAACGACTAACTAATCTCCTTCCCGAATAAGCCGTATCCTTCTTATCGGCCAGTGAATAAGAAAGGCCTTCCCGACAATGTTCCTGTCCGGGACAAACCCCCAGTACCTGGAGTCCATGGAATTGGCGCTGTTATCCCCCAGGACGTAAAAATGCCCCTCCGGGACGCGGATCGCCCCGCGCTCGCCGCAGTATTCACCCCGGTCATAATAAAGGAAACGTTCAAACGGTCCCTTGTCCACCCTTTTCCCGTCAACAAAAAGTTCCCCGTCCATTATCCGCACGGTCTCTCCGCCCCCGGCTATGTAGCGCTTTACAAGATATTTCTTCTCTATAGGGGAAATAAAAACTACTATGTCCCCAAGCTCGGGAACTTCCACCCTGGGCAGCCTTATATCCGTGAACGGTATCCTGGCCCCGTAAGCGAACTTGCTCACGAATATCCTGTCTCCCGGCTTCAGGGTGGGATACATGGAATTGGACGGTATCTTGAAAGGCTGAATGATGAAAGTCCTTATGAAAAAGGCGAGCAAGGCCGCGATCAGTATCGGTTTTATCCATTCATTCCACCAGTAATTCCAGTTTATTTTTATTTTCATGATATCCTCATGGCTTTCAAAAACGCCTCTTTCGGCACGTCTACTTTTCCTATCCTGCGCATCTTTTTCTTCCCCTCTTTCTGCTTTTCCCACAGCTTTCTTTTTCTCGTTATGTCTCCCCCATAACATTTCCCGGTAACATGTTTTTTCAGGGCCGAGACGTTCTCTCTCGCGATCACATTCCCGCCGACAGAGGCCTGGATGGCTATCTTGAACATGTGCCTCGGTATGGTCTCTTTCAGCTTGTGAACCAGCTCCAGCCCTATTCTCCGGGCTTTCTCCCTGTGCACTATGTTCGAAAGCGCGTCACAGGGCACGCCGTTGATAAGGACCTCCAGTTTTATGATATCCGACTTTCTGTAGCCGATCAATTCGTAATCCAGTGAACCGTACCCCTGTGTCAGTGACTTGATCTTATCGTAAAAGTCCACTATCACCTCGGCCAGGGGTATCTTGTAGGTAAGCTGGGCCTTGCCGGGATCAAGGTATTTGGTGCTGATGAATTCCCCGCGTTTATTCTCACACAGTTTCATAAGGGCGCCGATAGCCCCCGAGGGCGCGAAGACATTGCATCTTACAAAAGGCTCCTCTATATACTCTATCCTTTCCTTGTCCGGGAACTTCGTCGGGTTGTCGACCTCGATCAGGTCCCCGTTCGACAATCTTATCTTGTAATTGACGCTCGGCGATGAGGCTATCAGGTCCAGGTTAAATTCGCGTTCAAGCCTTTCCTGGATTATTTCCATGTGAAGCAGCCCAAGAAATCCGCACCTGAAACCGAAACCCAGCGCCGCCGAAGTCTCCGGCTCGTAAATAAAAGAAGAGTCCGAAAGGCGCAGTTTCTCCATCGCCGTCTTAAGGTCCTCGTAATCCTCGTTGCTAACGGGATAAATGCCGCAATAGACCATGGGCTTTACCTGTTTATATCCGGGAAGCGGCTCTTTCGCCGGGTCGGCAATGTCGGTTATGGTATCGCCCACAACAACTTCTTTCGCTTCCTTGATATTACATACGATATATCCGACCTGTCCGCAATCAAGCATTTCGACAGGCTGTTCGTCAGGAGCGAAGATGCCCACCTCCTTTACCTCATAACGCGTATGTCTGTTCATCATCTCTATCCGCATTCCAGGCCTGATACTACCGTTCATTATCCGCACGTATACTATTACCCCCCTGTAGGTGTCATATGACGAATCGAATATCAGCGCCTGCAAGGCCTCGCCGCCGGTTGCCGAAGGAGGCGGTATTCTTGTGACTATCGTTTCAAGCACTTCCTCGGTACCGAGGTTCTCTTTCGCGCTTATCAGGATTATCTCGTCATCAGGAACGCCCAGGATGTCTTTCATCTGCCGCTTTATTTCATCCACTCTCGCGTTCTTGAGATCGATCTTGTTTATTATCGGTATTATCTCCAGCTCGTGCTCCATCGCGAGGTAGAGGTTCGCGATCGTCTGGGCCTCGACGCCCTGAACCGCGTCTACCAGAAGAAGCGCCCCTTCACATGCGGCTATGGATTTGGAAACTTCGTATGAAAAATCCACGTGACCCGGCGTGTCGATCAGGTTCAACAAATATGTCCTGCCGTCTCCGGCCCTGTAGACTACCCTTACGGCGCTGGACTTTATTGTTATGCCCCTTTCCCTTTCCAGGTCCATGTTGTCCAGGAACTGGTCCCTGAATTCCCTTCCGCTTACGGTATCAGTAACCTGTATGATCCTGTCAGCCAGCGTGGATTTACCGTGATCTATATGGGCTATTATACAGAAGTTTCTTATACGTTGGAGGTTATCCATTTTAGAAAGTTAAAAGTTAAAAATGAGAACAATGAAAAATCAACCATGTTAAATAAGCACCTGACTTACGCGACTAACAGGAGCGTAAGTCATAGTGCGAATTTAATCCCGCGCGAACGAGCAACGCGAGTGAGACGCGGGATCCAAAAAGGAAATTCCTGCTATACCAAGTTAAAATTTCTCGCGGGTCACGAGTCCCGATTCGTGTTCAAGCATCCCAAAACCCGGCACCCAACACCCAAAACCAGATTTTTTACACCTTATCACTTTATAACCAGGTTAAGCTTTCGGTTTAATTAGAACCCATTTCATAATCCCGTTCTACTGCGGCTGGCTGCAAAACCCATTGACTGCGTTTTCCCTGAGGCTCTCTGGCCTCAGGATTTCCTCGGAACCATGTCCTCGGTCACGTAGCAAAATGTCCTCAACGTAGCGCATCGGCTACGTTTCCGGGCATTTTGCCCCTCAGGCCTTGTCAATGGCCTTTTCGCTCAGCCTCGTAACGAACGGGGTTATAAAATGGGTTTAGAACCCGTTTCATAACCCTGTTCTACTGCGGCTGGCTGCAAAACCCATTGACTGCGTTTTCGGGGCAAAATGTCCTCAACGTAGCGCATCGGCTACGTTTCCGGGCATTTTGCCCCTCAGGCCTTGTCAATGGCCTTTTCGCTCAGCCTCGTAACGAACGGGGTTATAAAATGGGTTCTAGGCAGAAAAGCTCGTCCTGACAACTTACGTCATTTGGTTCGGCTTCGCTCACCACAAGTCATTCCGTAAGTTGTGGTCTCGCTTTACATCAGTGAAAAGGCGTATTTTTTTCCGAACTCAATGTATTCCAGGGATCTCCTCTTTGAACCCGTCTCGCTGTAAACCCTCAGCTTCGGTTCGGTCCCGGACAGCCTTAACAGCAGCCAGCTGCCGTCATCGCAAATGAACTTTGTCCCGTCGTAATCTTTTACCTGAACGACTTTTTTGTTGATCACCTTATCCAGCGGATTCTTCCTTATGCCGTCCATGAATTTTTTTCTCTTAGATTCCGGGAAAACAAGGTCTTCCCTCTCATAAACAAAATTTCCGTATTTTTCGTTCATCTCGGACACGATCCTGCTGAGCGGCTTTTTCTCCGTGACCATGAGCTCCATTATCAAAAGCGCGGAAAGGAACCCGTCCCTCTCCGGAATGTAATTCTTGAAACCTATGCCCCCGGTCTCCTCGCCGCCGACAAGAATATTCTTCTTTACCATGATATCGCAGATGTACTTGAAACCTACCGGTGTCTCATACATCCTTAGACCGTATTCATCGCAGATCCTGTTCATCAGGACGGTCCCGCAGATGGTCTGGACGACGCCCCCTTTCATGCCCCTGTTCTTCAGAAGATGCAGCAGGAGAAGAGCCATGACCTTGTGTCCTGACAGTATGTCGCCTTTTTCATCGACTATGGCGACGCGGTCGGAATCACCGTCCGTGGCAATCCCCAGATCGTACTTGCCTTTTTTTACGCGCTTCATAAGCTCCTTCAGGTGTTTTTCGTTCGGCTCCGGAGGCCTGCCATTGAAACCGGGATTGATCTCGGCATTCATGAAATCAACTTTTATCCCGCCCCCTTCAAGCAGTTTTCCGATATACGTGTCCCCTGTTCCGTTCATTGAATCCACAAGAACCCTTAATCTTGCCTTCCTGAGCTTCCTCATATCGGCGTATCTTTTGACGTCCCTTAGCTGCACCCCGACGATATCTTTCCTGACTATTTTCCTTTTTTTTAAAGCTTCTTCGATCGGCATGGACCTCACCCTGGACCTATAAAGACGCCTTTCAATATCATCGATGATATCGCTTCCGGCCGAACCGCCGAAATAACCTTTGTACTTAATACCGTTATACCGTGGGGGGTTATGGCTTGCCGTTATCATTATCCCCCCCGTAAGCTTATTGTCCTTGATGTAAACACATACCGCGGGCGTAGGACAGGGCCTGTCGGAAAGAACGACCTTTATCCCGTTGCCGGCAAGGACCCTGGCCACTGTCTCGGCATACTCCTCCGAAAGAAAACGCGTATCATATCCCACTACCAGTTTACGTTTTTTGTAGACCGGCTTTCTGCGCGCCTTCACAAAATCCGCTACCGCCTGCCCGACGACTTTCACGCTCTCAAAAGTGAAATCATCACTGATAACAGCTCTCCACCCGTCCGTGCCGAATTTTATCTTGGACATTTATTTCCTCCAATCATTATTCGTGACTCGTCGCTCGTGACCTTTGACTCGTATCTCGTATATGAGTCACGGGTTACGAGCGACGGGGCACTGACCTTAGTTCCCGGATCGCCTTACCGTAATCCTTCTGGCCGAATACCGCAGTGCCAGCGACAAGGATATCCGCTCCGGCATCAATTGCCTTAGGGGCCGTTTGCCTGTTTATACCGCCGTCGACCTGGATATATCCGTCAAAACGGGCCCTTATTCGCCTTATCTTGTCGAGAACTTCCTCTATGAAATCCTGTCCGCCGAACCCGGGCTCGACAGTCATAAGCAGCACCATATCGACCTGGTCGATCACCCCGTCAAGGACCGAAATATCCGTCGCCGGTTTTATTGAAACGCCTGCCTTCTTGCCCTTATCCCTGATCTTCTTTATAGTGTTAGGTGGCGTGTCGCAGGCCTCGACATGAAAAGTTATCAGATCGCTCCCCGCATCGGCGAACTGTTCTACATACCTCGCGGGGTCATCGATCATAAGGTGCACATCAAAGAACATCTCCGTCAGCGGCCTTATGGCCTTAACGACAAGAGGCCCTATGGTGATGTTAGGGACAAAGATGCCGTCCATGACATCGATATGGACCCAATCGGCGGCGGCGTTTTCTATCGCCTTGATCTCGTCCCCGAGCCTGCTAAAATCGGCCGAAAGAATGCTCGGCGCTATGAGAATTTTATTATTATTCATGATTATTCTTTCTTTCAGTGTTATCTGTTATCTGTTAGCTGTGATGGGTGCTCGGTGTTAAGGAGCGCTCACCGATAACCGTTAACAGTTAACCGATCACCGATAACCGTATCACGCCTCATGCACCATCACGTACACCCTGTTAATATCATCCAGAGTGAGCACGCCGACTACCTGTCCGTTCTTTTCAACGGGCAAAGCGGTGGTACTATACTTCTGCATGAGCTTCTGGACCTCGTGCAACCTGGCTGTAACCCCCACCGAAGGTATATCCCTTCGCATAACCTCGGTAACCAGCGCGTCCTTCCCCCTCTCATGCATGCCGTGAATGACCTCTCTCCGGGTTATAAACCCTATCAGCCGCCCGTCCTCGATCACCGGAAAGTTCTCCTGGTGGGTATGGAACATGAGTTCCAGGACCCTGGAAAGAGCAGCTTCCGGGTCAAGATGCGTGAAATTTTTCGCGAGCACATCTCTTACCGCGTATTTCTTTATGGTCTCGCGGACATCGACCTGCAGCCCCTCGCTTGAGGCGGCCATGTATATGAACACCGCGATGACCAGGAGAAAAATATGTCCGTGGACGATCCCCATATACGCGAACAGAAGCGCGAAGATATGGCCCAACCTGACAGCCATGGCCGTCGCTTCTCTGTAGCTCATGCGGTACGAAAGGACCGCCCGCAGCACCCTGCCTCCGTCCATTGGAAATGCCGGCAGCATATTGAAAACGGCCAGAACAAGATTTATCCAGTAGATGTACGCCAGAACATTGAACCCGCCGGAATACTTCGTCTGCCCCGTTATCACCAGGAACGGATACATAAGGGTCTCCTTACCCAGAAGGGCGAGGAGTGGATAGTAAAAAATGATCACAACAAGCACGTTTGACAGGGGACCCGCGAGAGATATTATAATTTCCTGATACGGCTTTTTCGGCGCCTCAGGCATCGAGGCAACTCCCCCTATCGGCAAAAGCGTGATATGTTTGACTCTGATACCGAAATGCGCGGCGGCAAGACTGTGGCAAAGCTCATGTACGGTAACGAAGAAGAATATACCGAGTATGAGAACAAGACCCTTGAAACCGAGCAGCAGGAAGAAAAACCCGAGAAGCAGAAAAAACGTAATATGTATGTCTATGTTTATCCCGAAAACCCTGGTAAGCCTGAAAGTCCCTCTCATAATTTACTCAGTTCTTTTCTGATCTCCCTTTTTTCGCCTTCCCCGATGCTCCCTATCATAGCGAGGTTCACTGACGAAGCCTTGAAGATGTTTTCGCACACCCGCTGAACTTCCTCCGTTGTGACATCGTCTATCATTTTCAATACTTTCTTTACCTCGGGAATATCCTTATGCGTCATGATCCTGTCCCCAAGCCATAACATCCTGGTCATGGTGCCTTCCATCGCGAGAAGAAACTGCCCCTTGGCGTATTTCTTCGTGCGCTCAAGTTCGTCCCGGGTCACCCCCAGGTCCCTCAACCTCTTCAGCTCGTCGAGGATGGCTACGACCGACTTCATTGTCTTCTTGCTATCCACCCCGGCGTGTATCTGGACCTCTCCCAGGTCGCTGTGCCTCTTGTAGGACGAGGATATATCGTAGCAGAGCCCGTATTTCTCGCGCAGTTCCTCAAAAAGGCGCGACGACATGTTCCCTCCCAGCATCACGTTCATAAGCTTAATGGCAAACCTCTCGCGCAGATCACGGTCTGCCGCGTGGAACCCGATCGCAATATGCGTCTGTTTCGTATCCCCTTTGCAAATCTTTGCGTTAGGGGCCTTCTGTTTCACTTTTGGCGTATTGAAGGTCATATTTTTCAGCCTCTTCTGCCCCGCGAACCTCCCGACAACACAATCAAAGACCTTTGACGGCTGGATTTTCCCCGCGGCAACAACGGCAATGTTCCCGGGATGATAACTGCGCCGCTTGAACCTTACCAGTTTTTCCCTGTCCAGACGCCTCACAGTGGCGATATTACCCGTCAAGGGACGCCCGAGAGCATTGCCGGGCCACAGAATATCCACAAGCAGGTCCATGACGTGATCGGCAGGCTGGTCCCTGTACATCTTTATCTCTTCGCAGACCACAAATTTTTCCTTCGCGAGTTCCGCCTCCTCAAACCTGGAGTTCAATACCATGTCGGTCAGTATATCGACACCCAGCTCCAGACACTTCGCCGGGACCTTTACCATGTAGCAGGTTACCTCGTCTGAAGTGAAACCGTTGAACGACCCGCCGACCCCTTCGATAGCCTCTTTAAGATCCCTGGCGCTGCGTGTAAGGGTCCCCTTGAACAGCATATGCTCCACGAGGTGGCTTATGCCGCTCTCGCGCGCTGGTTCGTACCTGCCTCCCACGCCTATCCATACCCCTATCGACACCGAAGTCATCTGCGGCATAGGCGAAACTATCACTCTGAGACCGTTCCTGGCTATCAATTTTTTATACATATTTTCTCCGGTAATAACAGCAAAACGCGGACTTTCTATTACTCTTCGGACTTGCGGCTTTCAAGATAACTCTGCAGTATGATCTGCGCGGCAAGCTTGTCAACGACCTCTTTTCTCCTGCTGCGACGGACAGAAGCCTTTATCATGATATTTTCCATTTCTCTGGTGCTCAAACGTTCGTCCCACAATTTAACAGGCAGCCCTGTTCTCTTTTCAAGTTTCTTCGCGAATTTCATGCTGTCTTCAGCGCGTTCCCCGACCGTGCCGTTCATGTTGATCGGCAGTCCCAGCACGATCTCAGCGACACCGTATTCTTCAACGATCCGTTCTATACGCGTTATCGCGCTGTCTTCACTCGTCCTCCTGACCACCTCCCTGCCCTGCGCGATCGTCCCCGTCTCATCGCTGACGGCCACGCCTATGTTCTTCGTGCCTATATCCAGCCCCATAATACGCATCGCGCTTAAACTCCGTGTACCGCTCTGGCGATCGACCGGGCAAACTTTTCCACGCTCGATACCATTCTCTTTTTGTCGCCCAGGTGTCCGGCAAGCACCTTGATAATGGCGCTTCCCACTATTATCCCGTCCGAGACGCGCGCTATATCCCTTGCCTGCGAAGGATCAGATATGCCAAACCCGACGCATATCGGTTTTGAGGTCAATTTTCGCAATTTGATCACGTCGTTCTCGAGCCTTTCGGAAAGCTTTTTCCTGATCCCCGTCACCCCGGTAACGGAAACGTAATAAATGAATCCCCGGGAGCGGCCGGAGAGCTTCCTGAACCTGTCGGGAGGCGTGGTGGGCGCGGCAAGCAGTATGACACAGAAATCCTCTTTATCAGCTATCTCCGTCAGCTCTTCTGATTCCTCCATCGGCAGGTCCGGCACTATTATACCGTCAGCCCCGGATCTCTTCGCGTCCCTGATGAAACGGCCGACCCCGTAATTAAAGATGATATTGTAATATGTCATGAAGACCATGGGGACATCCATACCACGCCTGAGTTCGGCGACCATGTCCAGGACTTTTCTTACAGTACAACCCGCGGCAAGAGAACGCTGGGTAGCCATCTGGATCGTGGGCCCGTCGGCCAGCGGATCCGAGAACGGTATGCCCAGTTCTATTAAATCCGCCCCCTCCGCCGCAAGGACCCGCACTATTTTCCCGGATGTCTTCATGTCC
Organism: Candidatus Omnitrophota bacterium; assembly: GCA_034723315.1. Classification (GTDB taxonomy): domain Bacteria; phylum Omnitrophota; class Gorgyraeia; order Tantalellales; family Tantalellaceae; genus JAYEOV01. The sequence continues at coordinate 56,878 of JAYEOV010000042.1, forward strand.
GGATCCCCGGCAGCTATATACGGTATGAACGCCTTCTTCCCTTCCGCCTTTAATCTCTTGAACGTTTCGTTAATCCTGTTCATAATTCCGCCACTCTAGAACCGGGGACGTTTCACTTTACGGCCCCTTTTTGCCAATTTTTAATTAGTTACATATGCTCCTTCATGATATCTATATCCTTATCCCCCCGGCCCGAGAGACACAGCACGATAATATCTCTCTTTGCCGTCTTCTTCGCGAGCCTGCTCAGATAATACACAGCGTGCGCCGTCTCCAGGGCGGGAATGATCCCTTCTATCTCCGAAAGCATCTTAACGCCTTCAAGGGCGTTTCTATCGTTGACGGAAACATACCGCGCCCTTCCCGTCCGCATATAAAAAGAATGTTCCGGCCCGACTCCCGGATAATCCAGTCCTGCGGACACCGAATGCGCCAGTTTCACCTGCCCGTCACTGTCCTCCAGGAGATAACTCTTGCTTCCATGCAGGACCCCGACCCTCCCTTTCATCAGGGCGGCGGCATGCCGCCCGGTCCCGATGCCGAACCCCGCGGCCTCGACCCCTATGAAAGCCACTTTCCGGTCGCCGTAAAAAGGATGGAAAAGCCCTATCGCATTGCTGCCCCCGCCCACACACGCGACAAGATGGGTAGGCAGTCTCCCTTCCTTCCTCGCCAGCTGCCGGCGGACCTCGCGGCCGATCACGGTCTGGAAATCCCTCACCATCATGGGGTAGGGATGCGGCCCCACAACGGAACCTATGATATAATGCGTATTACGGACGTTCGTGACCCAGTCCCTGATCGCCTCGTTCGTCGCGTCCTTCAGGGTGCACGACCCGCTGCTTACGGGGATGACCCTCGCCCCCATCAGCCTCATCCTGAAAACGTTCAGGTTTTGTCTCTCTATATCCTCGGTCCCCATATAAACGTCGCATTCCAGGCCGAAAAGTGCCGCTACCGTGGCGGTCGCCACTCCATGCTGCCCGGCTCCAGTCTCCGCTATGACCCGCTTCTTTCCCATCTCCACGGCAAGAAGCGCCTGCCCTATCGTATTATTGATCTTATGCGCCCCCGTGTGGAGCAGGTCCTCACGTTTCAGGTATATCCTCCCTCCCCCGAGTGTTTTCGTAAGGTTTTCCGCGAAATACAGAGGGGTGGGTCTGCCGGCATAATCCCTGAGATAATATCTCAGCTTTTTCCCGAAAGATGCCTTCCTGACTATCGTCCTGTACGCGGCGATAAGTTCCTTCAAGGCGGGCATGAGGGTCTCCGGGACATATTCGCCCCCGAATATGCCGAAATATCCCTTACTGTCGGGTATCTGTCGCTTTCGCATTTTCTATGAACTCCTTTAACAGGTTTTCGTCCTTTTTGCCGGGGACCTTTTCCACGCCGCTCGAAACGTCGACGCCGTATGGACGTACTGCCCTGACGGCATCAGTAACGTTCAAAGGTGTAAGCCCACCCGCGATAAAAAACGGCTTTTTTATATTGTCCCTTTCGCTTATAACGACGTCCCAGTCAAATATCCTCCCGGTGCCGCCGGCAATCCCGGTGTGGAACGTATCAAAAACGTAATAATCCGCGTCCCCGTAGTCGTCAATGACATACTTCCCCTGAGGCAGAATCCTTTCTTTTACTTTGAAGACCTTTATGATCCGTACCTCTCTGTCATAATCGTGTTCAAGCGCGGCCTTTAGCCTGCTGCATTCGGCCGGGGTCTCATTGCCGTGCAGCTGAACATGGTCCAAGCCGCAGTACGCGACAACTTCGGCCACTTCTTCCACCGGACTGTCCTTAAAAAGCCCTACACGGGCCGTCTTAACCCTCAGGTCCCCGGGAAGGTTCGAGATAATATCTTTCACCGTTTCCCTATCGACGGCCCTCGGGGTACCTTCCACGAATATAAAACCAAGAAGGTCAGCGCCGTATTCACCTGACCTCACGGCGTCCTCAAGGTTCGTCAGACCGCAGATCTTTACTTTAACCAACCCGCCACCTCTTTTTTTCTCCGGCGCTCTTTATCCGCCTTCGCAGACAATGTCCTCCGACGAAGTCCGCCGAAGCCAAGAAATATGAAATAAATCGGCGAAGGAGGAAGACCACTGGCTTGCCCCACGGGCCCTGTACCGTTATGGTACAGGGCCCGTGGGGCTCCATTCCCCATACTTCCTACTCCCTCATAAGTTCCCTGACTTTTTCTCCTATGTTCCCGGCCCGCATGAAAGTCTCACCTATCAGCACGGCGTTGACCCCCAGGCTTTTCAGGAACATCACCTGTTCATAACTTTCGATCCCGCTCTCCGAGACTATTACCTTTGTTTCGGGGATGAGTCGTAAGAGCCTCTGGGTCGTTGAGATATCAATATTGAAAGTGGTCAGATCCCGGTTGTTAATCCCGATTATGGAAGCCGAAGCGTTCAGGGCTTTCTCCGCGTCTTCCTCGTTGTGGACTTCCACAAGGACATCCATTCCCAGATCCTTGGAGATACCCAGGTAACGGTTCAACTCTTCCTGCGTAAGGATCTGCGCTATCAGAAGAATGGCATCAGCGCCCGCCACGGCGGATTCATAGACCTGGTACTCGTCGATGATAAAATCTTTCCTGAGGATCGGGATCATCACCCTCTTCTTGATCATCGTGAGGTATTCCAGTTTCCCGTCAAAAAACCGCTCATCCGTCAGGATGCTGATCGCCGAAGCGCCCGCGATGTGATACGTAAGAGCGATCTTAAGAGGGTCGAAATCAGCCCTGATAATTCCTTTCGAAGGCGAACTTTTCTTGATCTCAGCTATGAGGTTAACATGTCCCTTCCTGGATATGTTCTTCTTGAACATGCTCCTGATGTAAAGTGATTCCGCCTCTTTCTTGAGATCGGGCAGGGAGATCTTTTTCTGCGCCTCGCCTATCTCCCGCCTCTTTTCTTCAAGGATCTTTGATAATATCATAGAATCCCCCTATCCATGTGATCGGTTATCAGTTATCTGTTATCGGTTAGCGGTTATCGGATATCGTTCCTTAACCCCAATTACCCATCACAGATAACAGTTAACAGATCACTCATCACCCATAACCCTTTACCCATAACCCACCACCACCGGTCACCGATTGGTAAACCTGATCAGTCCATTAAGTTTCTCCATTGCTCCGCCTGAATCTATGGCCGCCGCCGCGAAGCGGACACCTTTCCTGAAATCCCTCACTTTTCCCGCGGCCATGAGCCCCACGCTTGAATTCATCAGGACGACATCCCTGCGCGGCCCTTTCCTGCCGGATAAAACATCCCTGATCATCCGGGCGTTCTGTCTCGCTGTTCCGCCCTTTATATCCTTGAGGACGGCTTTTTTGACGCCGAAAACCGGCGGCGTCACATAATAAGACCTGACGCGTCCCGCTCTCAATTCACTGATCCTTGTCTTCCCGGTGATCGTAACCTCGTCCAGCGGGTCGCAGCCATGCACGACATAAGCCCTTTTCGACCCCAGCTTTTTAAGGACCTTTGCCATGGTCTCGGTCAGCTTTTCGTCAAACACCCCGAGCACCTGACACGTCGCCGAGGCAGGATTGCACAGCGGGCCCAATATGTTAAAGATCGTGCGGATCCCGATCTCCTTCCTCGGGATAGCGGCATATTTCATCGCCCCGTGAAAAAGCGGCGCGAAAAGAAAACCGATATTGATCTCGTTAATACATCTTTCGACCACTCCGGGGGAAACGTCTATCTTCACCCCGAGCTCTTCAAGGACATCAGCGCTGCCGCAGTGGCTGGACGCGGAGCGGTTGCCATGTTTCGCGACCTTTACCCCGCAGCCCGCGAGAATAAACGCCACCGTGGTGGATATATTGAAAGTGTTGCTGCCCGACCCCCCGGTCCCGCACGTGTCGAGGATCTCGCCCTTCCTGCCGCTAACCCTTATCCTGACGGCCTTTTCCCTCATCACTTTAGCGGCGCCGGTTATTTCCTCCACGGTCTCGCCTTTCATGCTGAGCGCGGTAATGAACGCGGCGATCTGGGACGGGGTCGCCTTCCCGCCCATGATCTGCTCAAAAACCGCATGCGTTTCTCTCTCGGTAAGATCCTCAAAACATACTGCTCTCTTAATCGCTGTTCTTATGTCCATAGTTATCCTTGAATAACCCCGTTCTACGGCTTTTTGATAAAATTCCTGAGTATATTCTTCCCCTCTTCCGTCAATACGGATTCCGGGTGGAACTGGACCCCCCATATCGGCTTATCCCTGTGCCGGACGCCCATGATCTCTTTCTCTTCGGTCCAGGCCGTGAGCTGCAGGGGATCCTTCAGGCTGCCCGGCTCAATGACCAGGGAATGGTACCTCGTGGCTATGAACGGAGAAGGTATGCCGTCAAATATCCCTTCCCCGTTATGATACACAGGGCTCACCTTCCCGTGCATTATCCGGCTGCCTCTTACTACCATTGCCCCGTAAACCTCCCCGATGCACTGGTGCCCGAGACATACCCCGAGGATGGGCACCCTGCCCCCGTACATCGTGATGACCTCTTTTGATATCCCCGCGTCATCGGGCCTGCCGGGCCCGGGAGAGATTATTATCCTCCCGGGAGAGAGATCCCCGATATTCGCGGGTTTTATCTTATCGTTGCGGTACACGACCACCTTCTCGCCGAGTTCCCCGAGATACTGGACGAGGTTATAAGTGAAAGAATCGTAGTTGTCTATGACCAGGATCATTCTTCCCCTTTTTCGGCCGCTTCAACCGCTTTTATAAGAGCCATGGCCTTGTTTATTGTTTCCTGGTATTCCCTTTCGGGTACGGAATCCAGCACTATACCGGCACCCGCCTGTATATAGGCGGTATTTTCGCTCATGACGATCGTCCTGATGGTTATGCAGGTATCGATGTTGCCTGAAAAGCTTATATAGCCCACACAGCCGGCGTAAGGCCCGCGCCTGATGTTCTCAAACTCGTCGATAAGCTCCATCGCCCTTACCTTAGGGGCCCCGGTCACGGTCCCCGCCGGAAAAGTCGCTCTTATAAGGTCATATATGTCCTTATCTTCCCTGAGCTTTCCGGTCACGTCGCTTACTATATGCATCACGTGGGAATATCTTTCGACACTCATCAACTCACGCACTTTCACGCTGGAATATTCACAAACACGCCCGATATCGTTGCGGCCGAGGTCCACAAGCATGAGGTGTTCGGCCTTTTCCTTGGGATCCGCCAAGAGCTCTTTCTCCAGGCGAAGGTCTTCTTCCTCGCCGGTCCCGCGCTTCCTTGTGCCCGCTATCGGCCTTACCTCGACAAGACCGTCTTCGCACCTTACAAGGATCTCGGGCGAAGACCCCACGATCCGGTACTTGTCCATTTTCAGGTAGTACATGTAAGGCGAAGGGTTGATCGACCTTAACTTGCGGTATATGGAGAAAGCGTCCGCGCCGGTGCGCTTTTTCAGCCTCTGGGAAAGAACGATCTGAATCACTTCCCCGTCACGTATGTATTCTTTCGCGTTCTCCACTATCCCGCAAAAGTCTTCCCTGGTAAAATTCGATCCGACCTCGTTCTTCTTCACTTCCGGGTCGATCCCCTCCGGGCTGACACGCTTGGATTTGAGTTTCCGGACAAGCCTGTCTATCTTCCCGCACGCTTTGTCATAAGCATCGCCGGGGTCGTCCTTTTCCACCAGCGAATTGGAAACGACCTTGATCTTGTGGTCTACGTGATCGAAAATAAGAATGGTGTCCGTGAGAAACATCTGCATATCGGGAATGTCAAGGTCCCGGGGATTGTTATCGGGTATTTTCTCGATAAAACGCACCATGTCATATCCCAGGTACCCTACAAGGCCCCCGCAGAACCCGGGGAGCCCCTTTACCTTCACGAAACGGAATTTGCCCATGAACGACTTTATCTCTTCGATCGGGTCTTCCTTCGCGGTATACCTGTCGACCTTATCCCCCCGGGTAAAGGTGACGACCTTGCCCCTGCTTTCGATCACGAGAGAGGGACTGCTGCCCAGGAAAGAATATCTTCCCATGCGTTCCCCGTGCTCCACGGATTCGAGAAGATACGAAAAAGCGCCCCCGTCGATCTTTAGAAAGGCCGACAGCGGCGTGTCAAAATCCGCCTGCAGTTCCCTGTAAACGGGTATGACGTTGCCTTCTTTCGCCAGTTCTATGAATTCTTCCCTGCCCGGATAATACATTTTACTTCTCACGATCCACGATTCACAAATCACGATTCACGATCCACGATCCACGATCCACGAATCACTTATACACTTCCCCCGGATCGAAGACCCGTTCTTCCTCGACCATCGTCTCGCCGTTCTCGTTTATCTTTCTGAAATAACAGCTGAAATATCCTTTATGACAGGCGGCGCGTGTCTGTTCCACCCTGAAAAGGAGCGAGTTATCGGCGCAATCCACGAACAGTTCCCTGACGATCTGCACGCAGCCCGAAGTCTCGCCTTTCAGCATGACGCGCCCCTTTGATCTGCGGAAAACGTAAACCTTTCCTTCCTTCAGCGTCCTTTCAAGCGCCCCCCTGTCCATGTAACACAATGTCAAAACCCTTGATGACTTTTCATCCTGTATGATCGCGGGGATAAGACCTCTTTCGTCAAAATTCAGCTTCTCTATAAAGCTCATTACTCTCTCCCTTTTCGTATCTCGTTTCTGTCAAAAGAAAACCACTTTGAATAGAAATATATTCCGGGGACATGCCTGTGCGAGCCCAACAGGTGCCTACAACAGGCGTGTCCCCGGAACTTCATATTTTTGTCAAATGTTGAGACCTGACCCATTGTCCAGGTAAACTCGCACGGTTTCATTAACATCTCCCGCTTTTTACGATCAATCCCTTACGACCACACCTTTCCCTCTCAGGTAATCCTTTACTTCCTTGATCGAGAACTTTTTAAAATGAAAGACAGACGCCGCAAGGGCCGCGTCCGCCCTGCCTTCCGAAAGGGCTTCATAAAAATGTTCCAGGTTGCCGCAGCCTCCCGAAGCTATCACGGGTATCCTTACGGCTTCGCTCACCGCGCGCGTAAGCTCTATATCATATCCGTTCTTTGTCCCGTCACGGTCCATGCTCGTGAGGAGTATCTCTCCCGCTCCCAGCCGGTCCGCCTCGCGGGCCCATTCCAGGGCGTCTATCCCCGTTGAGTCCCGTCCTCCCCTTATATATACCTCCCAGGACGCGTCGTCCTTTCTTTTCGCGTCGATCGCGACAACAATGCACTGCGACCCGAATTTATCGCTCGCTTCTTTCACAAAATCCGGCTCCTCAACGGCCGCCGTGTTCATGGACACCTTGTCGCATCCGGCATTCAACAGTTCCCTGATATCCTCTATTGTAGAAATACCCCCGCCAACCGTGAAAGGCATGAAAACCTGCTCGGCGACGCGGCTGACAACTTCCGTCATCGTCTTCCGTTTTTCGCAGCTCGCGGTTATGTCCAGGAAAACAAGCTCATCGGCTCCTTCGTCATTGTAGACCTTCGCGTTCTCCACGGGGTCGCCTGCGTCCCTCAGGTTAACGAAATTTATACCTTTCACCACACGTCCGTCTTTCACGTCAAGACAGGGGATTATCCTCTTTGCCAGCATTGATCGCCTCCTTAAGGTCTATCGTGCCTTCGTAAAGCGCGCGCCCGATAATAACTCCGCCCAAACCTGACGGCTCAAGCCTTTTCAACTGCCTCACATGTTCAACCGTTCTGATCCCTCCGGCGGAAATGATCCTGACATCGACTTTGGAGAGGATCTTCTCCAGATGCTCCGTGTTCGGGCCCGAAAGCGTCCCGTCCCTCAGTATGTCGGTGTAGATCAACTCTTTCGCGCCGAATGACACGAATTTTTCCAGCATATCAAAAAGGTCCAGGTCAAGAGACTTCTCCCATCCGCGCACCTGCGGCTTGAACTCGCGGGCATCCAAGCTCAGGATCACCTGTTCATGAAAATTTTCGAGGCAATCTCTCGCGAAATCCACCTCTTCGAACGCCTTGGACCCGATAACGACCCTCCACACACCGTGGTTCAACGCGTCCTTTATGTCTATCTCTTTCCTGAAACCTCCCCCGACCTCAACGGGTATATTGACCGCCCTGGCGATCTCTCTTACTACGGAATTATTGACAGGGCGCCCTTCCTTCGCCCCGTCCAGGTCCACCACGTGGATAAGTTCAGCGCCCATCGACTCCCATTTCCTCGCGGCTTCAACGGGCTGTATCTCATAATCCAGTTGACGGTCATACTTGCCCTGTTCCAGCCTGACCGTCCTGCCGCTTATTACGTCTATCGCCGGTATTACTTTCATAGTCTTGTGAAATTCTCCAGTATTTTCATGCCGCAGGACTGTGATCTCTCCGGATGGAACTGGACGGCGAAAACATTGTCCTTCCATATCGCCGAGGTATAACAAACCCCATAGTCTGTTTCGCCCGCGGTGCGTTCTTTTTCCATATTCGCGCAGTAATACGAATGAACAAAATAGAAATAACTTTCGTCCCTGACCCCCTTGAATACGGGACAGCCTTCAGCGACCAGTTTAACGGTATTCCATCCTATCTGCGGGATCTTGAGCTTCCCGCCTCCGGGAAAAAGTTTTACCTCCCCGCGTATCAGTTTCAAACAATCGCAGCCGCCGCTTTCTTCGCTCCGGTCGAAAAGAAGCTGAAGCCCGAGGCATATCCCCAGAAAGGGCTTTCCTCTTCTTATCTGTTCAAGAAGAGGTTCCACGAGACCACGCTGCCTGAGCCCTTCCATCGCGTCCCTGGAGGAACCGACACCCGGCAGGACGACTTTATCCGCCCGGTCCAGCCCCTCCGGGCCTTCGCACACTTCAGCTTCCTGCTTAAGATACCGAAAAGCGTTGAATACGCTTCTCAGGTTCCCCGAACCGTAGTCAATTATTGCGATCATTCTTCAAAACCCGCCGCTTAACACTTATCACTTATCACCGACCACTGCTATAGTATTCCCTTGCTCGAAGGGATCTCCCCGGCCCTTCGCTGGTCAACGCGCGTTGCTCTATCCAGAGCTATACCAAGCGCCTTGAAAACAGCTTCCAGGTAATGATGCAGGTCCCCGTCTCCCCCTATCTCAATATGAAGGTTCAAGCGGAGGTTCTTCGTAAAGCTCTCAAGCATGTCTTTCGCCATGTCTATGGAGTAACCTTCCTTGTCGTCCGTCGGCACCGGATAACCGGTCGAGGTGCTCTCCGTAAAGCTGAACGCGTCCCTGTTCGAAAGATCTATCAGGACCTTCGCCCTTGCCATGTCCATGGGCACTTCAGCCGAGGCGGTCCGCGTTATGCCCCTGCAGTCGCCGAGGGCCTTTTTAAAAGCCTCCCCGAGCGCGATCCCCAGGTCCTCGTTAAGATGATGCCTGTCGACCTGAGTGTCCCCCGAAGCGCTCAGCTCAAGATCAAAATACCCGTGATAAGCAAAAAGCGTAAGCATGTGGTCAAGAAAACCGATCGAAGTGGATATATTTGTCTTTCCCGAACCGTCAACGTTAAGCAGGGGTATCTTGATCTGCGTTTCCTTTGACTTTCTCTCGTAACTTGTCTTTCTCGCCGGCACCTGTTTTTTTTCGAATAAACTCATAACTCCCCCTTCAACAGAATGAGTGATCTGTTATCAGTGATCGGTTATCTATTCCTTAACACTGATCACACATCACGTATCACTTAACACTTATCACAATATCACAAAAAAACCTATTCGCACCTTACACTGACCGATTCCCAGTGTTTCTGCAGTTTCTCCAGTTCCGCGATCTCGCGGACCCACTGCGCCGACCCGCAAAGCGCCTTGCGGGAATACGAGATTATGTGGGAACTTTTTATAAAACTCCGGAGGTTCAGCCCCGAAGAATACCTCGCCGTTCCCCCCGTCGGCAGGACGTGGCTCGGCCCGGCGATGTAATCGCCCAGCGCCACAGGCGTGAACTGGCCGAGGAAAACAGCGCCCGCGTTGGTTATGTTCTTCAACATCCTGTTCGGGGACTTCACCATAAGGTGCAAATGTTCGGGTGCGATCATATTTGACAGCTTCGCGGCTTCCTCAAGATTCTTAACCTTGATTATAAACCCTTTTATCTCGGGATCCCTGCGCAGCGCGTTGAAAACCCTCCTGGAGGGTGTGACAAGTATGGAAAGCCCCTTGTGGTGCTCCGCCTGCGCCTGAAGGTCCTTTTTCAGATAGTCAAGATTCGCGTGGTGATTAGCGATCACCAGGACCTCGCTCGGACCCGCCAGCATGTCTATATCACAGTAGCCGAACACCTGCCGCTTGGCCTCGGTAACGTACTCGTTCCCCGGCCCGACTATCTTGTCCACCTTCGGGACCGTCTTTGTCCCGAACGCAAGAGCCGCGATAGCCTGGGCGCCGCCCGCCTTGTAGATCTCATCCACGTTAAGCAGGTTCGCTACCACGAGTATGTGCGGATCTATGCTGCCGTATTTGTTCGGCGGAGACACCATAATGATCTTCTTCACGCCCGCGATCTTTGCCGGCAGGACGGTCATATACACGCTCGAAACAAGCGGGACGGTCCCGCTTGGGACATAAACACCTACCTTCTCGATGGGCTCGAACTTCTCGCCGAGTTCGATACCCGATTCGTAACGGGTCGTCCAGGACCTGGGCATCTGCTTCCTGTAAAATTTATCTATATTCCTGATTATCTTTTTCAGCGTATTCACTATCTCGGGCCTGATATCCTGATACGCGCCGCTTATCTCCGCCTCGGACACGCGGAGGTCTTTTCGCTTCAGGCTCACCTTGTCGAACCGGCTCGTATATCTTATCAGCGCGCTGTCCCCTTCTTTCCGCACGTTCTCTATTATGTTGGCGACTTTCATCTGCAGGCGCCTTTTCCCCTGATCGTGCCTGTTAACAAGATTGTCGAACACCTTACTACCGACCTTGACACTTCTCATTCTAACCTCTCTTTTCTGGGATCCATTTCATAGTTAATACACCAAACAGGGTCATGAAATGGATCCCAATATATCCTTTGCGCCTTCCAGCGCCGCCTGAAGCCCTTCAGGATTCTTTCCCCCCGCCTGCGCGAAAGTCGGGTTTCCTCCTCCCGAACCGCCGATCTTTCCGGATATCCTGTTGATCAGGTCCCCCGCGTCAACGCCTTTCGAGGCCAGGTCGGAAGTCACCGCGCATATCAAATAGGCCTTGCCTTCCTCGCGGCTTCCCAGGATTATGACGCCTGATCCGATTTTCTTCTCGAGGTAACCCGCCGCCTTTCTCAAAAGCGGCATCCCGAGCCCCCGGAGAATGCCCGAAACAAAATTAACGTCGCCGATGGTTATTGACTCTTCCGCGAACCTGTCCATGCTCGGCCTTGCATCGTCGAGAGCGCCGGACTCTTCCTCTTTCCGGATCTTCTTCGCGTCCCTTTCCAGTTTCTTTTTCGCTTCCATCAAAGCGGGCCTTATCCTCTCCTCAAAGTCGCGCAGGACGCCCGCGTCGATATCCTTCCCTCCGCCGACTATATCGAAGACATGCCGCTTCATTTCCGGTTCAAGAACGTTCTGTAAATTGCCGGCGGCGATTTTAAGCCCGTCCAGCATCCCTTGCAGTGTCTCCTTGAGCCATTTATGGACGTTATCGCCCGTTACCGCTTCTATCCGCCTTATGCCGCTGGCCACGGAACTTTCAGCCGTTATCTTGAAGAGCTTTATATCCCCAGTGTTGACCACGTGAGTCCCGCCGCACAGTTCCTTGGAATGGTCTCCTATCGTAACGACCCTGACGGTGTCGCCGTATTTTTCCCCGAAGAAAGAAAGGGCGCCTTCACCTTTAGCCTCCTGGATCGCCTTTGTCTCCTTGCACACGTCGATACAGTCCCCTATCCAGGCGTTCACCATATTCTCTACTTTTATGATCTCCCTGTCCGAGAGTTTTTTCATGTGCGTAAAATCAAACCTCAACCTCTTGTCGTCAACCAGGGACCCCGACTGCCTCACATGCTGCCCCAGCACGCGCCGCAGGGCCGCCTGCAACAGGTGCGTGGCCGTGTGGTTCTTTGCCGTCCTTTTTTTTCTTTCGGGATCAAGATCAAGCGTCACCCTGTCGCCCCGGCCGAACGAACCTTCCGTGACAAGCACCTGCAAAACTTTCCTGCCGCCGGTCTCAAAAGTGTTAAGGATATCCATCCGCGCGCCCTCTTTGACCATGCTGCCGGTGTCCCCCACCTGTCCTCCGGCCTCCGCGTATAATCTACCGCTCTGCGGCGATGTTATGACCTCTGCGCAGTCCCCCCTGGCTATTTCATCCACCGGCAGGTCGCCCTTCAGTATGAATTCAAGAACGGTCTCCAGAGGGACCTCATCCGAATATGAAGGTTTTGGCGCGTTGTCAAAATGTCCGGGTTGAAAGATAAATTCACGGGAAATATCGCTGCCCTTCCTTGACTGCTCTTTCCTCCGGGCCATTCGTCTCTCAAATCCCCCGGCGTCCAGTTCTATCTTTCTCTTCTCCGCTTCTTCCTCTATCACGTCCATAGGCAACCCGTAAGTGTCCACCAGTTTGAATATCTGTTCGCCTTCAAGTTTTCCCGCCCCCTCAGAGACCATCGAATCCATTACGGGCATCGCGGCGGTCAGTGTATCATCGAACCGTTTTTCCTCCTCCTCGATAATAGCACTGACATGTTCGCGTTTTTCCCCCACTTCAGGGTATACATTTTTCATGACATCCGCGATCTTCGGAACGATATTATACAAGAAAGGCCCTTTCCTCCCGCTTCTCAGATACGACCTCCTTATAAGCTTACGCACGACATAACCGCGTTTCTCGTTGGAGGGAGAGACCCCGTCAGCTATTGCGAAAGTGGCCGCCCTGATATGGTCCGCTATAAGATACATATCCGTGATCCGGATCTTTTCCGCTTCATCTCCCAGCTCTTTCTTTACCTGTTCCACTATCGGCTCGAACAGATCCGTCTCAAAATTCGTCTTCACACCCTGCATCACGGAAGCTATACGTTCCATCCCCATTCCCGTATCTATGTTCTTGCTGGGCAGGGGGTCCAACCTTCCGTCCGCTCTCCTGTCGAACTGCGTGAACACGAGGTTCCATACTTCCACGAACCTTCCGCAATCACACGCGGGGTTACAATCCTTCTTCCCGCATCCTGCACCTTCACCCCAGTCATAGAATATCTCCGAACACGGCCCGCAGGGGCCGTTGGGCCCCATTGTTGGCGCGTCAGCGGGCCAGAAGTTGTCATGCGCCCCGAACTTGATGATCTTCCTCCCGGGGACACCTATATCCCTGAGCCATATATCGTACGACTCATCGTCATCTTCATAGACAGAAACCCATAAACGTTCTTCCGCGAGGCCCATCTCCTTCGTCATGAACTCCCAGCCCCAGCTTATTGCTTCTTTCTTGAAATAATCGCCGAAAGAAAAATTTCCGAGCATCTCGAAAAAAGTGTGGTGCCTCGGCGTCTTTCCGACGTTCTCCAAGTCCCCCGTGCGCAGGCATTTCTGGCACGAGGCGGCGCGCTTGAAACGGATATTTTTCCCCATGAACTGTTCCTTGAACTGATTCATGCCCGCGCTCGTGAAAAGCAGCGTAGGATCGTTCTTCGGGACAAGAAGGTCGCTCTGGACGACCGTATGCCCCCTGTTTTCGAAGAACTCAAGGAATCTCTTTCTTATTTCTGCCGAGGTCATTATCTCGTATATAAAAGTATATTCCGGGGACATGCCTGCATCGCCTACTCAGCGATAACAGCAGGCGTGTCCCCGGAACTTCAGCAATACCCACGTGGCGCGTATACAGATCACAGATCACTTATTACCCATCACTCATCACTCTTCACCTATCACCGATCACACCACATCAAACACCGAGTATCTCGTTTATCACTTCCTCCGCGATCTCGGGATCGAAACCTTTGCCCGCGAGGAAACGGAAGATCTTCCCTTTCAATTTCGCGTGGGTAGATCTTTTTTCAAAGCTTAATTTCTTCCTGATCAGCCCGGCAGTTACCACCCTTTCGTCCAGGTCGGCTGACCTCTCTTCCATCGCCTTTCTGACGACGTCCCGCGTTATTCCCTTTTTCTCCAGCTCCGCCGCGAGCATCCTCTTCCCTCTCGGACTTGACCTTATCCGGGAATCAACCCACTCCCTCGCGAACTCAAGATCATTTACCAGTCCATCCTCTTTAAGCGATTCGATCGCTCTCTTGAGCGTCCTGCCGCCGCAGCCCCTGGTTCTTAAACGGGTTTCCACCTCGCGTTCGCTCCTGGGCCTTATCGAAAGCAGCCTGACGCAATAGTTTTTTGCCTTCTTCAGCTCTTTATCTCCGCTATTGTCCATAGGAGTTCGCATTTAGGGGTCAGACCTTGACATTGACATAATTCCGGTTGTTTGTTATAAAAATGTCAATGTCAAGGTCTGACCCCTTATTAAGTTCTCTAGGCCGATGAACTTATCAAGGCTTTCCTGACTTCGCTCTCGATCTTGTTAAGTATTCTGGTATTCTCTTTAAGATAAAGACGCGCGTTTTCCTTGCCCTGGCCGATCTTTTCGTCACCATAGGAAAGCCATGTCCCGGTCTTTTTTATCACTCCCATCTCTTCGGCCAGATCGATGATACTCGAGGACCTCGATATGCCCTCGTCGAACATAATATCGAATTCAGCCTGTTTGAAGGGAGGCGCTATCTTGTTCTTGACGACCTTCGCCCTGACGCGGCTGCCTATGACTTTATCGCCTTTCTTAAGAGAAGCTATCCGCCTGAGATCTATCCTTACCGTTGAATAGAATTTGAGCGCCCTCCCCCCGGTAGTTGTTTCGGGATTGCCGAACATAACCCCTATTTTCATCCTGATCTGGTTGATGAAAATGACGCAGGTCTTTGACTTGCTTATGGCGCCGGTCAGCTTTCTGAGCGCCTGGCTCATAAGCCGTGCCTGCAGCCCGACATGCGAATCGCCCATATCCCCCTCTATCTCCCTCCTCGGGGTCAGGGCGGCGACGGAATCAATAACGATAACGTCCACAGCGTTGCTCCTGACCAGGGTCTCGGCGATCTCCAGTGCCTGTTCCCCGTTATCAGGCTGGGAGATCAGCAGATTGTCCAAGTCAACGCCTATTTTTCTCGCGTAAGTCGGATCAAAGGCGTGCTCCGCGTCTATGAAAGCCGCCACGCCGCCCGACTTCTGTGCGTTGCTAAGGATATTCAATGTAAGCGTGGTCTTACCGCTGGACTCGGGACCGAAGATCTCGATCACCCTTCCGCGCGGGACGCCGTTCACGCCGAGGGCTATATCCAGCCCCATCGAACCGGTCGATATGGACTCCACTACCGCATTATACCCCTTGCCCATCTTCATTATCGCGCCCTCACCGAAATCTTTCTGGATCTTGCTCAGGGCCAGTTCCAATGCTTTACCTTTGGCGGGATCCTTCACCGCTACCGCTCTTTTTTCAGAAACGCTCTTTGTGCCTGCCGAACCGGAACTTTCTTTCTTAGCCATGATCTTCCCTCCAATTATCTTTAAAAGTTAATAATTACTTATTTGCTTTATTATACTTATAGAAGTATTTTTTGCAAATGAATTTATTATTATATAGGTCTTTAAATTCACTGGCCTGAATGAACACAGAAGCTTTCAGTATTATAGACACATTTTTTTTCGCGATTCTTTCAAATATCTTCAAAAAAACGTGGAGAGACAGGTGAAAGATAGGTGTCACCTCTTTACGCGGAAAGATCGGCTGTGTGGAGAGGCGTATAAACTGCCCCTTTCGGTGTGAGGTCTGACCTGAAAAGCACTATCCTGGAAATACGGATCGCTGCGGGTCTTACTTCTATTGTGTCCGTCAGCTTTTTCAGTTCATTCTTATTTTTTGAGGTCCTTATCCTTCCCAGGGTAAGGTGGGGGCTGAATGACCGTTTCTCTTTTTCAAAACCCTGTTGAGCCATGGCTTCTTCCACGCATGCCGCAAGGTCCTTCGCCTTTTCCGACCCATCGCCGACACCTACCCACAGGACCCTGGCGTAACCCCAGTCAGGGAACACGCCTATGCCGCTCAACATCATATCAAAAGGGCCCATTTCCCGGGCGATACCGTCAAGCTTACCGGTAATAGCGGGGACTTTCTCTTCGGAAATATATCCCAGGAACTTCATCGTCAGGTGCACGGAATCAGGGACGACCCACTTGACGTCCGACCTTGATCCCTTGAGAATACCGATTATCCGTGAAAGTTCCGCCCTGGCTTCGTCCGAGATCTCCACCGCGATAAAACATCGTATCTTCCGGGCCTTTTCGTTATCTCCCATCTCTCCTTCTCCCCGGCCTTTCCTCCCGGCCGCTAGAACCCAGTTCATAACCCTGTTTGTTGCGAGGCTGAGCCGCAGTAGAACAGGGTTATGAACTGGGTTCTACAGAATATTCTCAAGAACAAACTCCAGCAAAGCCTGGGCAAATTTTTCCTTAAGAGCGCGCCGGCCGCCTTTGAACAGGACTTTTCTGGTCCTGCGCTTTCTTTTTGTCGCGAAAGCCATATACGCCAGTCCGACCGGTTTCCTGCCCGATCCTCCCGAAGGCCCGGCAATACCGGTAACGGAAGCCGCGATGTCGGCTCCCAGGGCGGTCAAAGCCCCTTTCGCCATTTCAAGGGCCACCTGCCGGCTGACAGCGCCATATTCCCTGACGGTCCGGGGGCTAACGCCAAGCACGGAAACTTTAACGTCATTTGAGTAAGCCGTTATCCCCCCGTGAAAATAACCGGAACTGCCGGGGACGTCCGTTACACGGTCTGACGCGAGCCC
>JAYEOV010000043.1:0-25857 GCA_034723315.1 Candidatus Omnitrophota bacterium
AAATACGCGCATTAATGAGTTCAGCGGATTCACCAACGGCATGGAATCTGCGTTGCGAAGTAAGAGAAAAACTCCTTGAATTTCTGCAAAAACGTTTTCCGGAATGTTTGCCGCGAACCCGAGTAGAGCTAAAAGAAAGGTTAGCATGATCCGTTTCAAAGGAAGAGATAGAGGGCTTGTTGTAGTGTCGAACAGACTCCCTTTTAGCAGGCGAAGAAACAAAAACGGCAAGTTTGTTTGGGATAAAGCGACAGGAGGGCTGATCACCGCTTTGGAGCCTATCGTTCAGGATACCAATGGAATATGGCTTGGCTGGGACGGGCTCATCGTTGAAGATATAAGCAAAGGAAAATTAAACCTTATCGACATAAAAGATATCAGGCCGAAACAGGAAACGGAGGAGAATTCCTATCGAATAGGCTGTGTTCCTTTAAATAAGCAGGAATTTGAAGAATATTATAATCGTTTTTCTAATGGTACGCTTTGGGCGCTTTTCCATTATTTTTTTGAAAAAAGCTCTTTAGATTACAAGGCCTGGGATACTTACTGCAAGGTTAATGAACGCTTTGTGCGTTATATCAATAAGGTCGCTTCCCCGGATGATATAGTATGGATCCAGGATTTTCACCTTTTTATGGCTCCGTATTATCTCAGGAAGTTAAGGCCAACTCAGGAAATACATTTTTTTCTTCATATTCCTTTCCCCCATATAGATATATTCTCAATTTTGCCATGGCAAAAACAGATCCTGGGATCACTTCTTTGCTGTAATTCAGTCGGTTTTCACCATAAGCGGTACATGCGCAATTTTACCAATGCGGTAAATCTTTATAAGAAGGAAAAAAGACTTTTTACTGAGAAAACACTTGAAGAAAAGACTATGACCCATTTTTACGCAAATCCTATAAGTATAGATTTTGACCTTTTGGACAGGACTTCACGCGACCCGGAAGTTCAAGAGAGGGTGAAGGAGATAAGATCTAAGACGGCTTGTCCTAAGCGGATAATCGGAGTTGATCGCATCGATTATTCCAAGGGGATCAAGCAAAGGCTGCTTGGTTTGGAAAAGCTGCTTGATAAGCATCCCGAGCTGAAGGGACAATTTTTTTATTATCAACTTGTAGTTCCCAGCAGGGAAGAGGTCAGCGAATACAGGAAACTTAAAAAAGAGATCGATGAGATAATCGGCAGGATCAATGGGAAGTTTTCTACGGGGCTTTGGGCCCCGGTGCATTATAATTATGGTACGGTAGATTTTAAAGAGCTGGTCGCTCTATATCTGTCGGCGGATATAGCGCTTATTACTCCTTTGAGGGACGGCATGAATCTGGTGTGTAAGGAGTATATCGCGGCACATTCCGATAATGACGGCGTCCTGGTACTCTCAAAATTCGCGGGGGCCATAGCTGAGATAAAGAACTGTCTTTCTGTCAATCCATATAGTATAGAGGATATCGCAAGAGCGATCTATCAGGCGCTTAATATGCCCGAAGAAGAAAGAAAGAAAAGGATGGCAAGAATGCGCAGGAGCATTGGATCCAATACTATTAAAATATGGCTTGAGAACTGCTTATTGAATTTCAAACTATCACAGAGCGCATTTCAGGCAGAAGAAGAGAGAAGTAAACCGTATGAAGCATTTGAGTAAAGCATGGAGAAAAATAACGGAACAACTGAGAGGCAGGCATCTTTATCTTTTTCTTGATTTTGCAGGTGTCCACTTTTGAAGTTTAAATTCGTCGAAAAGTGTCTACTTTTCAATTTTAAATGACAGGAGCCCTTTTTTTCTTGACATAGTAAATTCAAAATAGTAATATCATTACAATGAATAACCTTTTAAACTGGTCCTGCGAGACTGGAAAAGGAGATCATGATGAGAGAGACAGAACTAATAAGCCTGCTTGTCATATGACAGGGAGGCTTTTTTTATGTCAAGTGAGGCTGCGGCTCGGGGCATAAAAGAAAATGAACATGAAGGGATAAGGTTATGAACTCACAGGTCAAATCGAAAGTACTTGACGCGGAAGGGATCAAAAGGACCATTCAGAGAATATCCTACGAGATAATAGAAAAAAACCAGGGGATAAAAAACCTGGCAGTGATCGGCATCAGGTCCCGGGGGGCGTATCTGGCTGAACGGGTCGCGAAAAACCTGCAAAAAATAGAAGAGAGAGAAATCCCCCTGGGGGCGCTTGATATAACCATGTACAGGGACGATCTCACGGAAATAGCCGAACAGCCGGTGGTGCATTCTACGGAAATAGATTTTGACATAAATAGAAAAAAAATAATACTTGTGGATGATGTTCTTTTTACGGGCCGCACCGTGAGGTGCGCGCTTGATGAATTGATAGATTTTGGGAGGCCCGCGAATATACAGCTGGCCGTTCTGATAGACCGGGGGCACAGGGAATTGCCGATACGTCCCGATTTCGTGGGAAAGAACATCCCTACGGCTAAGAACGAGAGTGTGGAAGTGCGGCTACAGGAGACAGATGGGAATGAAGAAGTAGTTATTTTAATTGAAAAACAGGGATAAGGGTCATGAAAAAGAAAGATTCCGTGAAATGGGAAAAAAAGGACCTTCTGGGTATCGCGGAGCTATCCAGGGAAGAAATACGTATTATACTGGACAGGGCCAAGAATTTCAGGGAGGTTTTGGACAGGCACATACCAAAAGTTCCGACGCTGAGGGGCAAGACCATCGCGAACCTTTTTTATGAGCCGTCCACAAGGACCCGTTCTTCTTTTGAACTGGCAGCCAAGAGATTGAGCGCTGACACGCTGAGCATCACCGCGTCTTCTTCCAGTTTCCTGAAAGGGGAAACCCTCAAAGATACGGCCAGAAATATCGAGGCGATGAAGGTAGATATGATCATAATGCGGCATTCCTGCGCCGGCGCTCCGCATTTTCTTTCCAGGCGCGTAAAGGCGGCGGTGGTCAACGCGGGAGATGGCGCTCACGAGCATCCAACCCAGGCACTGCTCGACGCCTTCACGATCGAAAACACACTGGGAAAGATCAAGGGCTTGAAGGTAAGCATAATAGGGGACATCGCCCATTCAAGGGTCGCCCGGAGCAATATATTGGCGTTGACCAGACTCGGAGCTGATGTGACAGTATGCGGACCGAAGACTTTGATGCCGGAGCAGATAGAGAAGATGGGGGTGCGGGTCACTTACAATATCAAGGAAGCCATGGAAGGCGCGGATGTTTTGAACGTTCTCAGGATACAGTTGGAAAGACAGAAAGAGGCCCTGTTCCCGAGTATTCGCGAATATGTGAGATTTTTCGGTATAAATTCAAGACGTTTAAAAAAACACGCAAAAAAAGGTGTTGTGATAATGCATCCCGGGCCTGTTAACAGAGGCGTTGAATTGAGCCAGGATGTAGCTGACGGGAAATATTCGGTTATCCTTGATCAGGTAACCAATGGGGTGGCGATAAGGATGGCGGTATTGTTTATTCTTTTAGGACGCACGGGCAAAACCGTAGTGGAGGACCAACTAAGGATATCAGAAAAATAGAACCAAATAACCCATAAATACGCTAATATTTTAATTATAGTGGAGCAAATATGAATATTTTGGTAAAAAACGGAAGAATTATAGACCCTTTGTGGAAAATCGATAAGATCGGTGATATCTTGATCGAGGAAGGGGAAATAGTCGGGATAGGCGGAACGATTGAATCAAGGGTAACGGTGACTATTGAGGCGAAAGGGAAGATCGTTTCCCCGGGCTTTATTGATTTGCATACGCATCTCAGGGAACCGGGGAGAGAAGATATGGAGACCATAGAAACCGGCCTGGCGGCGGCGGCATCCGGGGGTTTTACTACTGTTTGCGCGATGCCGAACACCGACCCTCCATGCGACAACCAGGCGCATGTGAATTTCCTGATCGAAAGGGCAAAACAAACAAAAAAAGCCAACCTGTTACCGGTCGGAACGATAACAAAAGGCAGGGAAGGGAAGAAATTATCAGAAATGGGAGAATTGAGGAAAGCCGGCTGCCCGGCGGTATCTGATGACGGCGACTCCGTGGAAGACGCGGGACTTATGCGAAGAGCGCTGGAATACGCTTCCATGCTTGATTTGCTGGTGATCTCTCATTGCGAGGATAAAGCCCTTTCATTGGACGGGGTCATGCGGGAAGGGTACTGGTCGACTGTCCTGGGTTTGAGCCCGATCCCCGCGGAGGCGGAGAGCACGATAGTTGAACGCGACGTGCAGCTTGCGGAAATGACGGGGGCCCGTTTGCACATCGCGCATGTATCGACAAAAGAAAGCGTGGGAATAATCAGGGCCGCGAAGAAAAGAGGCGTGAAGGTGACGGCGGAAGTTACCCCGCATCACTTTACACTTTCTGACAGGGAAGTGAAGACGTTTGACACGAACATGAAGGTCAACCCGCCGCTTGGGTCGGCGGAGGATGTGAAGGCGCTTAAAGAAGGGCTTAAGGACGGGACGATAGACGCGATAGCTACCGATCATGCTCCGCACCTGGAGAGCGACAAAGAAAAAGAATTTGATTACGCTCCGTTCGGGATGATAGGCCTGGAAACGGCACTGTCTCTGGCGGTTATGAATCTTGTGGATGAAGGATATCTGGACTGGCCGGCCCTTGTGAGCAAGATGTCGGGAACCCCGGCGAAAATATTAAAATACGGAAGAGGGACCCTGCGAAAAGGATCGGTGGCGGATATAGTGATCATTGATCCGGACAGGGAGTGGACCTATAAGAGAGAGGGCGTCAGGTCCCGGTCGTCAAATTCGCCTTTTATCGGACGGAAAATGAAAGCGGCTGTTACGGATGTTATCGCTGAAGGGAAGGTCGTTCTAAGGAACGGAGAGTGCCTGTAGTAACAGAATTTCAATAACTGACACAGATCAGATCCCTCGATTCGCTTCGCTCACTCGGGATGACAGAAAGTTGTCATCCCGAGCGAGGGAGCCGAAGGCGACCGAGTCGAGGGATCTAAGTTCTAAGGGGATAAAAAGGGACTTCATCCTGCGGGAGAAGGCCACGGCAAACAGCTGGATACAATAGGGATGCGGGAAATCAAGTTCGTCGTCACCAAAGAACTGGGGAAACTGGCTAAATGGTTAAGGATCCTGGGCTATGACACCGTGTACTACAGCCGGAAAAACCTTGCCGATCTTGTTATTCTGGCTCTCAGGGAGAAGCGGATCCTTATTACCAGAAGCGCCGCGCTGACAAAATACAAGGGGATACGTGTCGTGTTGATAAAGCATGACCGCCTCGAGCGGCAGATAGACCAGGCGGCACGCGAGATGGCCCTGTCGCTCGACGAGGAGGAGATGTTCACGCGGTGCGTGGAATGTAATGCCCTGCTGGAGGATTGCGGGAAGGATGACATTAAGGGAAAAGTGCCGGAATACGTGTTTGAGACGCAGGAGAACTTCAAAAGATGTCCGGAATGCGCTAAGATATTCTGGAAGGGGACGCATTGGGACATGGTAAAGGACTGGCTTGAGAAGACGCGCGCGGGTTGATCGGCAGGAAGCCGGCAGCGGAGAGGGATCCGTGATCAGCGGCCGGGAGGACGAGGACATTTTGTGAACGGCAAGAGCATGAACAGGAAAACTGAGAAGAAAGTAGTTAAGAGAAGGATCCTTTCCAATAAGAAGGTCGCGGAAGATCACTACGTTATGAAAATAGAAGCCCCGCGGATAGCGCGTGATTTTTCTCCCGGGCAGTTCGTGGCGGTAAAGGCGCGGGAAAAAGTTACGGACCCCCTGATCAGGATACCTCTCGGCATACACAGGACCAGGGGAAAGGGGCTCGAACTTTTATACAAGGTCGTCGGGCCGGGAACCGCGCTTTTGAGCGCGAAAAAAACCGGGGAAAAAATAGACATGCTGGGACCCCTTGGCAACGGGTTTGACCTCAGCCCGCTTACCGCCGCGGGGAAAAAGACAGCCGTTATTGTGGCCGGCGGGCACGGGATCGCGCCGCTTTATCCACTGGCGGAAATTACGGCAAAAAAGGCGGAAAGGACGGAATTTTTCATAGGAACGGACACGAAAGACCATGTGGTCCGCGCGGAGGAACTGAAAAAACTCGGGATCCGGGTCCACATAGCGACGGAAGACGGCAGCCGGGGATTCAAAGGTTACGTCACGGAGCTACTCAAAAAACAATTAAAACGAACCACGAAACACGAAACACGAACCACGCTCTATGCCTGCGGACCCCGGCCGATGCTTGCCGCGCTCGCTGAGATCGCCGGGGAGATGAAGATCTCCGGGCAGGTCTCGCTTGACGCCTACATGGCATGCGGGATAGGGGCGTGTCTCGGTTGCGCCATCCGGACGGTCGACGGATATAAGCTTGTCTGTAAGGACGGGCCGGTGTTTGACGTTCATGAAATAGACTGGAAAAGGGCATTACGCGAATGATGCCCGCGGTATTTGGAAAAATCCCGGGCTAAGAGGCGCATTATGGATCTGAAGATAAAAATAGGAAAGATAACGTTCAAGAATCCTGTATGGGTGGCTTCGGGGACTTTCGGATACGGGAAAGAGTTTGAGGATTTTCTTGATCTGGGGAGCGTGGGCGCCGTTATAACAAAGACGTTAACGCTGAATGCGAGGGAAGGCAATCCTCCCCCGAGGATCGTGGAAACACCTTCGGGGCTTCTTAATTCCATAGGGCTTGAAAATCAGGGGATCGATCATTTTATAAGGGAGTACTGGCCGTTCCTGAAAAAGATTGGAACAAAAGTGATAATAAGCATAACGGGAACAGGCAGGGAAGAGTTCGTCCGGTGCGCCGAAAGGATCGCCGGGGAGATCCGTCCCGACGCGGTTGAGATCAATCTTTCCTGCCCGAATGTGACCCACAGGGGAACAAGGTTCCGCCTGATGGCGCAGGATCCCGTGACCACGGGAAAGGTGATAACGGCCGTCAGGAAAAGGATAGGCTGTCCCGTCATTGCCAAGCTTACCCCGGACGTGACGGATATCACTGTCGTCGCCAGGGCCGCGGAGAGCGCCGGCGCCGACGCGGTTTCTCTCGTGAATACCTATCCGGCCATGGCTGTGGATGCCGAAGAGATGCGGCCCGTACTGGGGAACATGACAGGCGGGCTCAGCGGGCCGGCGATCAAACCGATGGCGCTAAAAGCCGTATGGGACGTGTACAATAGCGTGAAAGTGCCGGTAATTGGCATAGGCGGGGTGATGACCGGGAAGGATTGCGCGGAATTTGTCCTGTGCGGGGCCAGGGCCGTGCAGGTCGGAACGGCGAACCTCGCGGACCCTGTCGCTTATGCAAGGATACTTGACGAGTTCACGGCATACTTGAAAAAAAAGAAGATAAAAAAAATAAAAGACCTTGTGGGAAGGCTGGGGACCTGAAGTTCCGGGGACACGCCTGTTGTAGGCGTCAATGGAGCTCGCGATTCTGAAGTTCTGGGGACACGCCTGCTGTTAACGCCAAGTAGGAGGCGCAGGCATGTCCCCAGAATATACTTAGGGAAGGTAGGTATGGGTAAAATGCGGGCGGAAGAAAGATTAATAGTCGCGCTGGACGTGGATAACATCAACCGGGCGCTTGAGCTGATAGACATCCTTGCCCCTGTTGTAGAGGTCTTCAAGGTCGGGATCGCGCCGTTTACCGGGTTCGGGCATAACCTTCTGGAAGAACTGCGGTTCGCGGGGAAGAAATGTTTTCTGGATCTCAAATTCCACGATATTCCCAACACGGTTCTCAACGCCGCGCGGGCGGCTGCGGCAAGGGGCGTGTTCATGATCAATTTCCATTGCCTGGGGGGGAGGAAAATGCTCGAAGCCGCGGTAAAGGGGGCGAAAGAGGCGGGAGGGGATGAAGAAGGGAAAAAACCGCTTCTGCTGGGAGTTACCGTGCTTACCAGCATGGGAGATGAGGATTTGCGGGCGGTAGGCCTCTCGGGAGTGCTGCGTGATAGAGTAATCGACCTTGCCGGGCTTGCGGCGGACGCCGGCATGGACGGGGTGGTCGCTTCGGCACAGGAGGCGCGTGACATAAAGCAACGGATCGGAGAGGATTTTCTGGTAGTAACCCCGGGGGTCCGGCCGGAATGGGCCCCGGGGGGAGACCAGAAGAGGATACTCACCCCAAAGCGGGCGATATCGGAAGGGGCGGATTATATCGTCGTTGGCAGGCCGATAATAGAAGCGGATGATCCCGCTTCGGCGGCGCGAAAAATTATTGAGGAAATGGGGACGTAGAGACGGGAGGGGTCATGCAGGAAATGGAAATAATGGATATTTTTACCAGGACCGGCGCGTATAAACAGGGACATTTCAGGCTCTCCAGCGGACTTCACTCAGGCGCGTATCTGCAGTGCGCACTGGTCTTGCAGGGTCCGATACTGGCCGCAAGGATGTGTTCCGTTCTGGCCGAGAAGTTCCGGGCAGATGAGCCGGACGTTGTGGTAGGACCCGCCATGGGAGGTATCATCCTGGCGTATGAAATGGCAAGGTCTCTTTCGGCGCGGGCTGTGTTCACGGAAAGAGACGACGAAGGGCGGATGACCTTGCGCAGAGGGTTCATGGTTTGTCCAGAGAACAAGGTCCTGATCGCGGAAGATGTGCTTACGACCGGCGAATCGGTCAAAGAGGTCATAGCCCTTCTTCAGAAAGACGGGGTTGAACCGGTGGGGATAGCGTGTCTGGCTGACAGGAGCTCCGGGAAGATTGATTTTGGTGGAATTAAACAGGAAAGCTTGATAAAATTAAATATTCCTGTTTTTAAGGAAAAGGAATGCCCGCTTTGCCAGGAAGGAATGCCTGTCGTAAAACCGGGATCAAGGAAATAAAAATAAGCCGCAGGCGCCCCCCTGTTGAGGTCGGGAAATCCGCGGTTTTGAATTTGTGGTCCGTGGTCTGACATGAAGGAGGGAAAGTCATGGAGATAGACCTGAAGAATATAATCGAAAAAATAAAACAGGAAGGCGTCGGGGAAGCGGAAAGAACGACGGCGGAGATGATCGGCCGGGCGGAGAAAAAGTCCGGGGACATGATCGAAGCCGCTGAAAAGGAAAAAGCCCAGATCATAAAAAAAGCGGAACAGGATGCCGAGAATCTGCAAAAGACAGGGGAAGAGGCTTTGCGGCAGGCTTCACGGGATGTCATGCTGGGGCTGCGCGAGGCCATAGTGTCTCTTTTTGACAGCGTGGTAAAGAAGGAGATAAAGGATCAGCTTTCACCGGAAGCCGTCAGCGGGATGATCTCCGGCCTTGTGGAAAAGTTCGAGAAAGACAAGATGATCGATCTGGAAGTGCTGTTGAGTGAAAAGGACAAGGAGGCGCTGGAAAAAACGTTCCTCGCGAAACTGAAGGAAAAACTTGCGAAAGGGGTCACGCTGAAAGCGTCGCCCAGGGTCGAGAGCGGTTTCCTTATCGGGGAGAAGGGAAAGGAATCCTATTATGATTTCTCGGATGAAGCGATCACGGAGGCGTTCAAGGCGTTTCTGAACCCTAAAATAACAGAGCTTTTGCGCGCCGGCGGAAAATGATCGCTCCTGTCCCGGTGAAAGTCCTTTTGCGGCGGGATCCGCACTGATAATCAATGGCCGAATATTATTACCTTGTAGCCTCACTTTCTTACCTCAAATTCGGGGGAAAACCTCCTATCGGCAGGAATGAGTTCATTGAACAATGCCGGAAATGGCTGCGGCCGGCCGACATGGGCTCTTTGCTCTCGGCCGAGGCGGGGTATCAGGAGATATCCCCCGGGGACATACAGATAATGAAGGAATGGAAAAGTTTTAATATCGGGATCAGGAAAGAGCTGGCAGAGGTCAGGAAGGCGAAAAAAAGATCAGAGGCATATAAAATGCCCGAGAACCTCAAGAGGGCTTTGGAACAGGAAACCCCTCTTCTGATGGAGCGGGAGCTGGAAAGGATACGGTGGGGTTTTCTTGAAGACAAGAGCGCGGGGCAGCACTTTGACATAAACGCTTTAATATTGTATTACCTGAAACTGCAGATACAGGAAAGGCTGGCGGGATTTGACAAGGATAAAGGAGAAAAGTTCTTTTATGAATTTTGCGAGGTAAATTATGAGCAAGCAATCGGGCAGAATAGTAGCCATTAACGGCAACATGATAACAGTTGAATTCCGGGATGACATCATCCAGAACGAGGTTGCTTATGTCCTCAGTATGGGGAAGAGGATGAAGGCGGAGGTTATCAAGATAAGCGGCAATAACGCGTTTTTACAGGTGTTCGAGTACACCAAGGGGATAAAAGTGGGCGATGAGGTCGAGTTTTCAGGCCGGATGCTTTCTGTGCGACTGGGCCCGGGGCTTTTGACGCAGATATATGACGGGTTGCAGAACCCGTTGCCGGAACTCGCTGAAGAGTTCGGGTTTTTTCTCCCGGCGGGAGAAGAGCTGGATGCCCTGTCGTTCGATAAAGAATGGGCATTCACCCCGACGGCAAAAAAAGGGGACAAGGTCAAAAAGGGGAGCGTTCTGGGCAGCGTGCCGGAAGGGATTTTTGAACACAAGATAATGGTGCCGTTTTATCTGCGGGAGGGATACGAGATCGAGGAGATCGTCCCGGGAGGGAACTACACAATAGATAAGCACATAGCCAGTCTCAGGACCCCGGGTGGGAAGAAAATAGACGTCAGCATGAATTTTAACTGGCCCGTGAAGATACCGATAGACGCGTATGAGGGAAAGATGCAGCCTAAAACCCCCCTGATAACAAAGATCAGGATCATTGACACCCTTTTCCCTGTCGCGAAGGGCGGGACGTATTGTATCCCGGGGCCTTTCGGCGCCGGTAAGACCGTGCTCCAGCAGATCACAAGCCGGCACGCCGAAGTGGACATCGTTATCATAGCGGCCTGCGGGGAAAGGGCGGGCGAAGTCGTTGAGACATTGAAGGAATTCCCGAAGATGGTCGATCCGCGCACTGACAAATCCCTGATGGAAAGGACCATAATCATCTGCAATACTTCTTCCATGCCGGTCGCGGCGAGGGAATCTTCCGTTTACACGGCTTCCGCGCTGGGGGAATATTACAGGCAGATGGGATTGAACGTGCTGCTGCTGGCGGATTCCACCTCGCGCTGGGCGCAGGCGATGAGGGAGATCTCCGGGAGGCTCGAGGAGATCCCCGGGGAAGAAGCGTACCCGGCGTATCTGGAATCCCGCATTGCGAGTTTTTATGAAAGGGCCGGGGTCGTAAAGCTTAACGACGGGTCGACGGGAAGCCTTACGATAGGGGGGACGGTGAGTCCCGCCGGCGGGAATTTTGAAGAGCCGGTCACCCAGGGCACGCTTAAGGTCGTGGGAGCCTTTCACGGCCTTTCGCGGGACAGGGCCGAAGCCAGGAAGTATCCGTCGGTCGATCCGCTGGAAAGCTGGAGCAAATACACGAGTTTCATCCCGCGGGAAGAGATCGATATTGCGCGGAAAGTGCTCGCGAAAGGGGAAGAAGTAAATCAGATGATGAAAGTTGTGGGCGAGGAGGGGACTTCCCTGGAGGACTTTATCGTCTACCTTAAGAGCGATTTACTGGACAACGTGTACCTGCAGCAGAACGGGTTTGACAAGGTGGACGCCGCGACGACGGAGGACCGGCAGGAATATGTCTTTTTAAAAGTGGTCGCGATCCTGAAAAAGGACTTTTTCTTCAAGGACAAGGCGGAAGCAAGGGACTTTTTTTATAACCTCAGGCACGCCTTTATAGACTGGAACTACAAAAAATGGGAGAGCGGGGAGTTCAGGAAGCAGGAAGAAGCCCTGAAGAAACTGATAGAGGGCGAAACGGAGCAGGGGAAAGTCAGTCGTCAGCAGCTGAAAGCTGAAAGCTGACGACTGAAAGCTGAAAAAGGGGCTGAAAAATGAGAAAGGTATGCACCAGAATATTTAATATCTCGGGCAACGTTGTTACGGTCAGGGCGAGCGGCGTGGCGAACGAAGAACTTGCCGAGATCTCAACGTCACGCGGGACTTCTTTCGCGCAGGTGATACGCCTTAACGGCGAGATGGTCCACCTGCAGGTGTTCGCCGGATCGGGAGGGGTCTCTACCGGAGACGAAGTGCGTTTTCTGGGTCACCCGATGCGGGTAGGGTTTTCCTACAACATGCTGGGAAGGATATTTGACGGCAGCGGGCTGCCCAGGGACAACGGGCCGGCTATCACGGAAAACATGATCGACATCGCGGGTCCCGCGGTCAATCCCGCGAAAAGGATCATACCGAAGCGCATGGTAAGGACCAATATCCCCATGATAGACGTGTTCAATTCGCTGGTGGAATCCCAGAAACTTCCGATATTCTCGGTTTCCGGGGAACCCTACAACGAGCTCCTGGCAAGAATAGCTCTTCAGGCGGAAGTGGATATGATCATTCTCGGGGGGATAGGCCTCAAGTACGATCAGTATATGTATTTCAAGGATACTCTTGAAGAAGGCGGAGCCCTGAGCAGGACCATTTTCTTTGTGCATACGGCGGCAGATCCTACTGTCGAGAGCCTCATGATACCTGACCTCGGCCTGGCGGTTGCCGAGAAGCTGGCGCTCGGGGGGAAAAGGGTCCTCGTTCTTCTTACAGATATGACGAATTTCGCGGACGCTTTGAAAGAAATAGCGATCACCATGGAACAGGTCCCCTCGAACAGGGGATACCCGGGAGATCTTTACAGCCAGCTTGCCGCGAGATACGAAAAAGCCGTTGATTTTGAAGGAGCCGGCTCCATCACTATTTTAGCCGTCACGACCATGCCCGGGGATGACATTACGCATCCGGTCCCGGACAACACGGGGTACATAACGGAGGGACAGTTATATCTAAGGAACGGCAGGATAGAACCGTTCGGTTCTCTCAGCAGGCTTAAGCAGCAGGTAAACAAGGATACAAGGGAAGACCACAGGGCCGTGATGAACAACATGATACAGCTTTATGCCCAGTACGGTGAAACGGAGGAAAAAAGGTCCATGGGGTTCAGGA
Organism: Candidatus Omnitrophota bacterium; assembly: GCA_034723315.1. GTDB lineage: Bacteria > Omnitrophota > Gorgyraeia > Tantalellales > Tantalellaceae > JAYEOV01. The sequence continues at coordinate 12,976 of JAYEOV010000043.1, forward strand.
TGAGCGAATGGGACAAGAAACTCCTTAAATACGGGGCCCTTTTCGAGGAGAGGATGATGGACCTTAAGGTTAACATCCCTCTGGAGGAAGCGCTGGATGAGGGATGGCGGATCATGGCGGCGTGTTTTAAACCGGAAGAGACAAATTTCAGGTCGGAGCTTATAGAGAAATTCTGGCCGAGGTAGGGCCGTGACCCGTGACTCGTGACCCGAGTACAAGTCACGAGCGACAAGCGACGGATCACGAGCGACGAATCATGGCGAAGATCAGGCTTACAAAAAACGAATTGAAAAAACAGAAAGAAGCGCTCAAGAGATACCAGCAGTATCTCCCGACGCTTATCCTTAAAAAGCAGCAATTGCAGATAGAGATACAGAAACTTCACAAGGGGATGGACGGGATAAAAAAGGAAAGGGCGTATATAAAGGCCCGGGTATACAAATGGGCGGACGTTTTCACCGAGGATGCAGGCATTGAAAAACTGATCAGGCTGAAAAAGATAGTAACGACCACCGGGAACATAGCGGGGATAGACATGCCTGTCTTTGAAAAGGTCATTTTCGATGAGTCGGAATATGATCTTTTACGGACGCCGCTGTGGCTGGATTACGGGATAGAGACGATGAAAAAGGTAATGATCCTGAACGCGAAGATGGAAACGCTGAGGAAACAGGATGAGCTTGTCCGCGAGGAATTGAGAATAACGACACAGAGGGTGAACCTTTTTGAGAAGGTAATGATCCCCGGGACGCGGGAGAACATCCGGAAGATAAGGATCTACCTCGGGGACCTTGATACGGCGGCGGTGGTGACGGGCAAGATAGCGAAGGAAAAGATACAGAAGAAAGCTCAGGCCGGACGGGCGGTCATATGATAGAAAAGATGAAGAAGATAACACTGCTGGTGTCCGAAAAGGACAGAGGAGAGTTTATCTCCAGGCTCCGCCGGACGGGCGTGGTCCACGTCAGGCATGTTACCCGCCCTGTCCATCACGAGATAAATTTCATAGAGGAAAAAATATCAAAGATCGAACAGATGCTCAGCGTCCTGGCGCCTTATGCCGAAAAAGGGCAGCAGGACTGGCGGGCCAGTTCCCGCGAAAAGGATGTGCTCGGCAAGGTCGAAGAGATAACGCAGGCGGACAGGGAAAAACAGGATCTGCTTTCCCTGTCCCGGGACGTAGAAAACAAGATACAGTGGTTTGGCGCGTGGGGCGAGTTCTATCCCGAAGACGTTTCTTCGCTTAGGGAAAAGAGGGTTTATATCAACCTGTACCGACTGAACAGGCAGGAGTTCAAAAATCTGGAAAAGGACGTCCCGCATATTGTGATAGGAAGGGAAAGAGGATATGTCCGCATAGCGACGGTGTATATGGGGCAGGAACAGGTCCTGCCTTTCAAGCAGGTGACGCTTCCGGAAGCCGGTCCCGCAAAATTAAGGCATCAGACGGACGGGATCAGCAAAAGGATCGGCGAGAGAGAAGGATTCCTGAAAGAACAGGCAAGAAGCGCGGAAGCGATGAAAAAATGTCTTAAAAAGCTGAAAAAGGAACATGAAGCGCTGCTCATAAAGTTCGGAATGCGGGAAGAAGACGCCTTTTCGTTCCTTCAGGGCTTCTGCCCTGAAAAGGCCCTGGACAAGATCCGGTCTCTCGCGGAACAGAACGACCTGGGATATCTCCTGGAGGACCCGGACGATCCGGATGAGACCCCGACACTCATAACCAACCCGAAGTGGGTAAAGATAATAGATCCGGTGTTCCGGTTCATGAACACACTCCCGGGGTATAAGGAGTTTGACATCAGTTTTTTATTCCTGATGTTTTTCAGCCTTTTCTTCGCGATGCTGATAGGCGACGCGGGATACGGGCTTCTGTTCTTTCTGGTGACCTTCTTTGTAAGGCGCCGCTTTCGGGATCTTCCAGCCGAACCGTTTTTGCTCATGTACGTATTAAGCGCGGGAACGGTAGTGTGGGGGGTCATAACCGGCACTTATTTCGGCGTCGAAAAAATAGCGCAACTGCCTTTTTTGAACATCCTGGTGATACACAAGATAAGCAGTTTTGCGGAAAGCAGCCAGAATGCCGTGATATTCATATGTTTCGTCATAGGAGCGGCGCAGCTCACCATCGCGCATCTGATGAGAGCGGTAAAGGTCATAAACTCGATCATAGCGCTTGCCCAGGTAGGATGGGTCTTTATCCTGTGGGGGATGTTTTTTGCCGCCGGCAAATTCGTCATCGGGAATGCGTTTCCCGCTTTCGCGGGGTGGTTCCTGATAGCGGGTATCTGTCTTGTCCTCTTTTTCACGAATCCGAAAAAGGGTTTTTTCAAAGGGGCGATTATCACCATGGCCAGTCTGCCCTTGAGCGTTATAAGTTCGTTCTCGGATATCGTTTCTTATTTGAGACTGTTCGCCGTGGGGTATGCCACGGTGGTAATGGCCGAAAGCTTTAACAATCTGGCTCTGGGCGGCGGGATAAACAGTGTTATAGGCGGAGTGGCCGCGGCGGTTATTCTTTTTCTGGGGCACACGTTGAATATCATTCTTGGGTTCATGGCCGTTATCGTGCACGGCATAAGGCTGAACATGCTGGAATTTTCAAACCACCTGGGCATGCAGTGGAGCGGGAGCAAATACGAACCGTTCTGTGAAAACCCCGAAACCTGAGTTTTTAGCTCAAGGCCGCTGATTTGGAACGTTAGACATAAAAGAATTAAGAATGATAAAAAAATTAAAAGAGGATCTATGAGTTTTAAATGGGAAAGCGAAAAAGAACGCCTTGCAAGATTCATAAAGATACCACCTAAAAAGAAGCTGGAGTGGCTTCGTCAAATGAATGAATTTATTCTTAAATGTTCATCAAAACGCAGCAAGTTGATCCGGTGGAAGATGAGAGAAACCCGTTAGTTTTATCCGCAAGTTCCGGGGACACGCTTGTTGTAGTTGACGGCACGTAGAGACTGCTGAAGTTCCGGGGACACGCCTGTTGTTGGCGCCACGTAAGCATTGCTGAAGTTCCGGGGACACGCTTGTTGTAGACGCTAATTGAGCTCGACCAAGCATGTCCCCGGAATATACTTTTGGATCCCCGCGTTCGCGGGGATTAATTCGCACCTATGATTTACTCGCGCTGGCACGCTCGTAAATCATGTGCTCATTAAACTAAGGAGGAAGATATGGTAAGCGGACTGGGTGATATGGGGTTGTCGCTGAGCTTCGCGGCTATAGGTTCAGCCCTGGGAACGGGTGTGGCAGGCATGGCCGCCATAGGCGCCTGGAAGAGGGCGTTCATGCAGAACAAGATGGCGCCTTTTATCCTGATCGCTTTTGTCGGCGCTCCTTTGTCACAGACCATTTACGGGATGATATTGAGAAATGCCATACTGAACGCCAAGCTGGATCCCCAGACGTATCCTTTTCAGATGGTACTGGGCCTGGCAGCCGGGCTGGCCATGGGGGTCTCGGCCTGGATGCAGGGCAAGGCGGGCGCGAGCGCGTCTGACGCTCTTGCCGAGACCGGCAAAGGGTTCGGGAATTACATAATGGTTATAGGAGTTATAGAGACAGTGGCCTTGTTTGTTATGGTGTTCGCCATGACGGCCATCCCGAAAGGATGATCCGGGTATGCGAGTGACGCGGGAATCACAAGGCAGAAAGACGCGGCGTTTTTTATTGTAACGGAATTTCAATATAGCAGGAATTCCTTTTTGAGAGCACATTAACCAGAGCTGTAGGAGCCGCCTCCAGGCGGCGAACCCATGGTGATAATTTTGTTCGCGGCCTGGAGGCCGCTCCTACGAGATAGGTGAAAAGTTCGCCCGAAGGGCGCTAAGTTCTTTTTTTTTATCGCGTTTAACGGTTCACGCGTTACCACGCGTCTTTTATAGTCTAATCGTTGATTTCGGCAGGAGCGGGGGAAAAGTATGTCAGGAACGCTGTATATTGTAAGTACGCCCATCGGGAACCTGGAAGACATTACATTGCGCGCCATTCGTATCCTGAAAGAAGCGGACATGATAGCCGCGGAAGATACCCGGAGGGCGAATGTGCTGCTGAAAGCCTACGGGATAAGCACGCCTCTTACAAGTTATCACTCGTATAACCTGGACAGCAAGACCCCGAGGCTTGTCAGAGAGTTAACCGCCGGCAGGAATATCGCACTGGTATCGGATTCCGGCACCCCGGGCATTTCCGATCCCGGCAGCGTGTTGATAGCGGAATGCATAAAAAAAAACGTCACAATTACCACGGTCCCCGGTCCCACGGCCCTTGTGGCCGCTCTTGTCTTATCGGGCAAGCGGACGAACAAGTTCGTTTTTGAAGGTTTTCTATCCAACAAGGCAGCGAAACGACGCAGGCAGTTGGAAGATCTGAAGGACGAGAAGAGAACGGTGATAATTTATGAGTCACCGCACAGGATCCAGAAATTTTTAGGGGATTTCATAAAAATCATCGGGGACCGCGAGATAGTGATTGCGCGGGAGATAACCAAGAAATTTGAAGAGGTCAGAAGGGGGAAAGCCAGCCGGCAGCTGGAGCATTTTTCCGCGAACAGGCCGCGCGGCGAGTATATTATTATTTTTTAGTTGTTAAAATAAGGGCGCAGAACTATAATTACTTATTACTTTAATCAGACAAAAGGGAGAAACGGAAATGCTTGAGCAGACACTTGTTCTGATAAAGCCGGACGGGCTGAAGAAATCCCTTACGGGCAATGTGCTGACAAGGTTGTCGGAGACAAAGCTGGACATCGTGGGGGCGAAGATAGTCAAGGTCTCCCGCGAGCTTGCGGAAGAACATTATTGTCACATGAAAGATAAGCCTTTTTTTAAGGAGCTTATCAGGTATATTATGGGAGAGTACCATAAAAAGAAGGTCATGGCTCTCGTATACTGGGGTGACGAAGCCATACAGAAGGTCAGGGAAATCTGCGGGGAGACCAATCCCGAGGAAGCGGATGCGGTTTCCATCAGGGGAGCTTACGGCAGGATCACCACCAAAGGTGTCTACGAGAACGTTATACACGCTTCCGCCAGCATCGAGGAGGCGGAAAGGGAAATAAAACTCTGGTTTGACCCTGAAGAGATACTAATAGATATCTATCCCGTTACAGAGACGGAGAAAACGCTGAAAAAACAGATGTGGGCTTAGAACTAACGGGTTCTAGTCACGGGCGGGAAAAGCGGTTGAACCGCACCGCCGGAAAGGATGCGCGGAGATCATGATAAGATCAATGACAGGATTCGGCAAGGGCACCGTAAAATGCTCTTACGGCAAGATAACGGTCGAGATAAAAACGCTGAACCATAAAAGCCTGAGCATAACGTGCAGCCCTTTCAACGGACTTTTTTTCCTGGAAGAGCGCATAGAAAAATTGCTTGACAGGAAGATATTCCGGGGGAAGATCTTTATCAGGATAACGAGAGAGAGTCTCGCGGGGGAGAAGCCGTTGCGGAAAATAGAGGTTAACGAGGAGCTTGCCCGGGAGTATATCAAGAAGATAAAAAAGGTCCAGAAAAAACTGGGTGTCAAAGGCGAGATACAGATTCAAGAGATGATAGGTTTCCCCGGCGTTCTGGAGAGCAGCACCGAGAAGCAGGAAGAGAAGATATGGCCCCATATGCGAAAGGCCTTTCAGAAGGCGCTTGATGCCACGATCGACTACAGAAAAAAAGAAGGCCGCAGGCTCGCGAAGGACCTGAATTCCCGGATAACCAAAATAAAGCAGAACATACGCGTAATAAAGAGATATGAAAAACAGGGAGTGAAAGAATACCGGAAAAAACTTTTCGGATCCTTTCGGGAAATCACGAACAACGCGGAGCCGGATAAAAACCGGCTGGAAGCTGAGGTCGCGTTGTTCGCAAGGAACTGCGACATTTCGGAAGAGATAACCCGCATAGGGGGGCACCTGATCGCGTGCGAGGACGCGATGAACAAGGTGAAGGCCGACGCAGGGAAAAAACTGGATTTTATAGCCCAGGAGATGCAGAGGGAAGCGAATACGATCGGGGCGAAATCCGGCGATATCAGGATCTCGAAATCCGTTATTGAAGTGAAGGCCGAAATAGAGAAGATGCGGGAACAGGTCAAGAATATCGAGTAGAGGCGGTTTGCTTGTTCATTTCCGATCGATGAGGAGCAAACCATGAGATATGAACAAAAAAAGCGAAATGGCACAGGGCGGAAAATCTCTGATAGTCGTTGTTTCTGCCCCTTCCGGCAGCGGTAAGACCACAATAGTGAGCCGCCTGCTGGAAAAGGCGCCGGACATGAAAAGATCTGTTTCGTGCACGACGAGACAGCCGAGGGAAGGCGAAAAAACCGGGATCGATTATATATTCGTTTCCGAGGAAGAGTTCAAGGAGAGAATAGAAAAAAGGGATTTTCTCGAGTGGGAGAAAATCTTTAGCAATTATTACGGGACCCCCAGGGACCAGGTAACGGAAGCTATAGAGCAGGGCGTCGATATCATACTGAGCATCGATATCAGGGGAGCCAGAAGCATCAAGGGGGAATTCCCCGAAAGCGTAGGTGTTTTTATAATGCCGCCGTCGTTCGAGGAACTGGAGACGAGGATCAAGAGAAGGGACGCGGACCGGGGAAAGCAGGTATCGATAAGGCTTCAGGAATCCGGCAGGGAGATCGCGGCGGCCGATGAATATGATTACCTGATCATCAACGATGATCTTGACCGGGCGGTGGAAGAGCTGAAGACGATCATCGAGGCCGAAAAAGATAACAGAAAACGTAACATAAAGAAGGATAAGGAGTGATGGAAGAAGTGTTTCGGGATAAATTACTGGAAAAAACAGGAAGTATCTACAAGCTGTGCAACCTTGCGGCATTGAGGGCCATAGAGCTTAACAGCGGCATGAAGAAGCTGATCGATGCGGATCCGAACGAGAAGGTTACGACAATAGCCATCAAGGAGATCGCCGAGGACAAAGTTAAGTTAAAACTGGCCAAGTGATGAGGGTCTGCAGGCAGTAAGCAGTAGGGATTGTATGGCGGGCGGCAGGGGAAAAACAGCCGCGCGCGGATCTTTGCTTACTGCTTCTTTTTCATAAAGAAGATAAGAGCAGGAGTCCTGGTGGGGAAAACCATACTTTTGGGGGTGACTGGCAGCATAGCCAGTTTCAAATCATGCGACCTGATAGGTCTTTTACGCAAGAAGGGATATACCGTCCGATGTGTAATGTCCGCTGATGCGAAATGGTTCGTTACTCCCCTTACGCTGGAAACGCTTACAGGGCAGAAAGTCGCGGATGATATGTTCCGCCTGCCCGATAACAGAGACCCAGCTCACGTGTCCCTGGCCGATGAAGCGGAACTGATCCTGATAGCGCCCGCCACGGCTGACATAATAGGGAAACTGGCTTCCGGCATTTGTGACGATATCCTGACGTGCACGGTGTGCGCTTCCGGCTGCCCGGTGATCCTCGCGCCCGCGATGAACGATAAGATGTTTAACAATCCCATAATCCAGGACAAGATAGAATATCTGAAAGAAAAAGGATATCATTTCATCGGCCCGGTAGTCGGTCACCTGGCCTGCGGCCGCGAGGGTATAGGGCACCTTGCGCCTCTTGAAGAAATAGTCAGGGAAACGGAAAGAATCTTAAAGATGCGGGTCTGACGGATCCCTCGACTTCCTTCCCAGCACTAATTTGGTCAAATCAGTGCTGGGTCGCTCGAGATGACGGTGAAGCGGGGGATCCCCAAAGGGAATTCTTGTTATAATTAAGTTAGCCGATCATGACGCGTGATACGCCGCCGGATGTGTTCGATCCGCACTTGTTTAAGATCCCTCATAAACGTGGAAAACATCGGAAAAGATTCACTTATTTATAGGATCATGGTTACCGCGGGACCTACCAGAGAGAGGCTGGATCCCGTAAGATATATTTCCAATGATTCCACGGGGATCATGGGATACGAGATAGCCGCTGAAGCCGCGAGACAGGGCTTTGAAGTGTGCCTTATAAGCGGTCCCGTCAATTTGCGCTTCCCCCCCGGAGTGGAGGTTGTGAACGTGGTATCCGCCAGGGAAATGAGGGACGAGGTAATGGCAAGGATAGCTGATAGTGACTGCTTAATAATGGCCGCGGCGGTATGTGATTACAGACCGGAGGAACAGCAGAAGCAGAAGATCAAAAAAAACGGAGATATGACGCTGAAACTGGTAAAGAACCCCGACATATTGCTGGAAATGGGGCAAAGAGAGGGTCTGATAAAGGTGGGATTTGCCCTGGAGACGGAAGACCCGGTCGGTAACGGGAGGAAGAAGCTCAAGGCGAAAAAGCTGGACCTTATAATCGTGAACAGTAAAGGGCCGGGGGAAGACCCTTTCGGGGAAGGGCAGAGAAGATACACGATCATAGATAAGGAAGATAACGCGACTGAAACCGGAAAGGTCACGAAGAAGGGAATGGCAAAGATCATAATCGGCAAGGTAAGGGAGATCCCGGGATGAACGAAACGACAGACGTCAAACGCGCCGGCAGAACCGCTAAGGCTTTTACGATAAGTGAATTATTGCTGGTTTTCGTTATAGTGCTTATTATCGGTGGGGCGATGCTTCCGTTTATCAAATGCAGCCGCGAAAAAATGGAAAAGATCACCTGCGCCAATAATCTGAGGGAAACAGGTCTGGCCTTGTATATATACGCTAGAGGGCATGACGGCAGATTTCCTCCCTCCCTCAAGACGCTTTATGACGAGCATTATCTTGCCGATGAGTGCCTGATGTCCTGTCCCGCGAGCGGGACAGCGGGGACTCCCGGGTCGCCGGATTATATCTACACGGCCGGCCTGACCATAAGAGATCCCTCACTCGAAGTTCTTGTCCGGGACAAATCAAAGAACCATCCGGATGGGGGGAAGAATGTCCTTTACCTTAACGGGTCGGTAGCTTGGGAAAAAGGATAAAGGGGCTGCGGGGGAAGGTAATTGACAATTTCGTATTATTGTGATAATTTAACACCCTGTTGTAACCGGCAATGGTGAATATACTTATGTTCGCTGAGTTTATCCAGCTTCAAGGGGTCAGACCTTGACATTGACATAATTGAATATAGCAGTAATTTCCTTGATTTGGATTTTTAATTTATTGTAACGGAATTTCAAAAACTGACAGAAAGCCGTAGGAGCCGCCTGCAGGCGGCGAACCCATGGTGATAATTTTGTTCGCGGCCTGGAGGCCGCTCCTACGGGACAGGTGAAAAGTTCCGGCCGAAGGCGGGCTAAGTTCCTCGCCTCCCCCCTTTGAAAAAGGGGGCCAGGGGGATTTTTTAATTTGTAGCTTTTAACTTTGAATTTGAAATTTTTGAACATATGTGCATGAGTGGATATCGCGTAAGGTTACATAATGTTGCGAAAAAGATAGCGAAAACCGGCGTAAGCCCCTAAAAGGTAACCTTATGGAACTTTATGTAACCTTAGGTATCCCGAGGTTTTAAAAGGGCGCGGTGGCCGAGCAGATAGGCAGCGGTCTGCAAAACCGCGTACACCGGTGCGAATCCGGTCCGCGCCTCCATGAATTACTCGCTACTCTGGGGCTCGGGGTCATGACAGGCCATTGTAAACGTCATTGAAGTTCCGGGGACGCGCTTGTTGTTGGTGCCTATTTAGCTTGCCCAAGCATGTCCCCGGAATATATTATTGTTTTTATAAGGTTCTCTAAAAGGGAGTTCGGGGGCTTATTGTGGGTATTGAATTTTTGAAAACCATGGCATAACTCAATACTCAATACACACAACTCAATACGGACATGGTGTCCATGGTTAACCGAGAATGGGTGAGTGGCGGAACTGGCAGACGCAAAGGACTTAAAATCCTTCGGTTGAATAAACCGTGAGGGTTCGATTCCCTCCTCGCCCACCATGAACCACTCCCCTGTACCACTCACTTCGTTCGGGTACAGGATTCACGGCATGCCATTTTACAGGATTTGTTTGGGTTGACGTTCAAGGCGAGTGATACAAGGCTTTGTCGGTTGGTAAACATAAAAACCCTGAAACTCTTGAATAAAGGCCCGGGAATAGAATATAATATAAAAGCAATGGGCGGTTAGCTCAGCCCGGTTAGAGCGCCACGTTGACATCGTGGAGGTCACTGGTTCGATCCCAGTATCGCCCACCAGCAAATTTTGTCTCAGACAAAATTTGCGGAGCATTAGAGCAGGGGGAATTAGAACATTGTGTCAAAACGGTGTCAGGTGTAGTCGCGCTGCTGCTTGTATTGATACGGGGAAAATGTGCTCTGGCGAGGCCTGACACCGATCATTAGAAAAAATATGGCTAAGAATAAGGACGAACAGCTCGAAACAATAAGGCACAGCGCGGCTCATGTCATGGCCGACGCCGTGCAAAGACTGTATCCGGGGGTAAAACTCGGGATGGGGCCGGCGATAGAGGGCGGGTTTTATTATGATTTCGATTTCCGGGAATGTGATAACGAGACAACGGAAAATCCCCGGCACAAGTTCCTTGTCCCGGACGATCTGCCGAAAATAGAGGAAGAGATGGCCCGGATAATAGAACAGGATCTTGCTTTCGAACAGGAAAGCGTCCCGAAAGAAGAGGCAAAGAAGAGATTCTCCGAAGAGAACGAGATGTACAAAATTGAACTTCTGGATGGGCTGGAAGACGCCGAGGTCTCGTTATACAGGCACGGCGGGTTCACGGATCTTTGCAGGGGCCCGCATGTGCGGAGAACGCGAGAGATAGGGGCCTTCAAACTTCTTTCGGTAGCCGGCGCGTACTGGAAAGGCGACGAGTCCAATGTCATGCTTCAGCGCATATACGGCACGGCTTTCAAGGACGAGAAATCGCTTGAAGAGTTCCTTGCCCTCAGAGAAGAAGCGCAGAAAAGGGACCACAGGAAACTCGGGAAGGAACTGGACCTCTTCAGCTTCAGCGAGATAATGGGGGCCGGACTTGTTCTGTATCATCCGAAGGGCGCGATATTAAGGCAGGTGGTCGTGGATTATATCACGGCGAAGCACCTGGAGAAGAAATACAAGCTTATATCGAGCCCGCATATACTAAAAAGCGACATCTGGATACGTTCGGGGCACTATGACTATTACAAGGAACACATGTACATATTCGAGACAGAGGGACAGGAATACGCCGTTAAACCGATGAACTGTCCCGGGCACATACTGGTATATTCTTCAAAGACCAGGAGTTATAAGGAATTCCCTATAAGGTATTTTGAGCTGGGGACGGTCTACCGTCATGAAAAATCGGGAGTGCTCCACGGGTTATTGCGGGTAAGAGGGTTTACCCAGGATGACGCCCACATATTCTGCCTGCAGGACCAGGTCGAAAAGGAAGTCGTGAACGTGATAGATTTTGTGACGGAGACGTTGAAGGATTTCGGGTTCGACGACTTCGAGGTCGAACTCAGCACAAAGCCCGAAAAATATATAGGATCGGGGAAAGACTGGGAAAAAGCCACAAAGGCCCTGAAGACAGCACTTGAGTACAAACGGATGAATTATGAAATAAACGAAGGGGAAGGGGCCTTTTATGGTCCGAAAATTGATATAAAGATCAAAGATGCCCTGGGCAGGGAGTGGCAATGCGCGACAATACAGTGTGATTTCGCCCTGCCGGAAAGATTTGACTTGAAATACATCGACCAAAACGGGGAGGAGCGGCGCCCGATAGTCCTTCACCGGGTCATACTGGGCAGCCTGGAACGTTTTATCGGGGCCCTGATAGAACAGTATGGAGGCGCTTTTCCGCTGTGGCTGGCACCGGTACAGGTCAAGATCATTCCCATTACTGAAGATCAGAGCTCTTACGCGCAAGAGCTGGAAGACGGATTTCACAAGGCCGGGATACGGGTCGAGACGGACGTCCGCAGTGAAAAGATGCAGAAGAAGATAAGGGACGCGGAGATCCAAAAGATCCCTTATATGGCCATTATCGGTAAAAAGGAAATGAGCGAAAAAACTGTTTCCGTTAGGAGCCGGAAACATGGAGATATAGGCGCGTTGACAAAGCAGGACTTTGTCGAACGGCTGCGCGAGGAGGACAGGAACAGGGAACGGGCGATAGCCTGAACGGATTTTTTTAAAGGAGGGAATTATTTCTTACAGACCGGGTTTTCAAAGAGATCGCAGGAGAGGGCAGGAATACGCGAAGATCAACCATCAGATACGCGCGCTGAAGGTGCGGCTTGTGGACGAGGAAGGCAATCAGCTTGGAGTCGCGGATATCAGCAGCGCGATGGAAAAGGCCATTGACAAAGGGCTGGACCTCGTCGAAGTCGCGTCCAATACCGATCCTCCCGTGTGCCGTATTATGGATTACAGCAGATACAAGTACGAACAGGAAAAGAAGAAAAAGCTGGCCAGGAAAAAACAGCATATAACGCATATGAAAGAGGTCAGGTTCAAGATCCGTATCGATGAACACGATTACCAGGTGAAGCTTAAGCGCATAAAGGAGTTCTTGACCAACAGGGATAAAGTTCGCGTATCATTAAGGTTCAGAGGGAGGGAGATGGCGCATAAGGAGCTGGGGCTGGAACTTTTGAACAAGATAGCCGGTGACGTCGCGGCCCTTGGGGAGATGGAAGCGAGACCCAAGTCTCTGGGGAAGATAATGGTGATAACCCTTGTCCCGAAGAGCTGACAGGAGTTGAGAAGGAGGAGAAAGAAAAAAAATGCCTAAATTGAAGACGAAAAAAGGGGCGAAAAAACGTTTTAAACTCACGAAATCAGGAAAGATCAAAAGAGCGAAATCCTGCAAAAGGCACATACTGACGAAAAAGAGCAGAAAACGCAAACGGGCACTACGTAAACCCGCTATAGTGGATAAGACGTTCGAGAAGAAAGTGAAGAGCCTGTTGCCTTATGGATAA
>JAYEOV010000043.1:25957-72531 GCA_034723315.1 Candidatus Omnitrophota bacterium
AGCGAAATCCTGCAAAAGGCACATACTGACGAAAAAGAGCAGAAAACGCAAACGGGCACTACGTAAACCCGCTATAGTGGATAAGACGTTCGAGAAGAAAGTGAAGAGCCTGTTGCCTTATGGATAAGGGGGAACACTTTTCCCATTATGGTTCACCGGTGGATCAGGAACGCTCAAATTTGAACCGGTTTGATTAGAAGCTATTTCATAACCCTGTTCTACTACGGCTGGCTGCAAAAGCCGTTAGCTGCGTTTTCACGGCAAAAAGTCCTCAACGTAGCGCACTGGCTACGTTTCCGGGCTTTTTGCCACTCAGGCCTTGCTAAAGGCTTTTTCGCTCAGCCTCGTTACGCACAGAGTTATGAAATGGCTTCAAAGGAGAAAAGATGACCAGAGTAAAACACGCGCCCAGTTCGCTTAAGCGAAAAAAGAAAGTGCTGAAAGCCGCGAAGGGACAGTTCGGAGCGAGATCAAAACTGTTGAGGACCGCGAAGGAAGCCGTCCGAAAAGGCATGGTTTCCAGCTATATTGACAGGAAGAAGAAAAAGAGGAGTTTCCGCTCTCTCTGGATATCCCGCGTTACCGCGGCCTGCAGGGAGCAGGGCATCTCCTACAGCAGGTTTATCGCGGGTCTGAAAAAGGCGAAAATCGAGCTTAACCGCAAGGTCCTGGCCGACATAGCGGCAAAAGACAGCCGCGGCTTTAAAGCTCTCGTAAAAAAGGTGAAAGCATAACCGGGTCCATGGGAAGGTTGACTCCTCCACAGTTGCTGATCCTGAGCTTCCTGAGTGTTATACTCCTCGGCACTTTTGCTTTGACATTGCCTGTAGCTACGGAAGGCCCCGGCAGGATCTCGCTGATCGACGGCCTTTTTACCGCTACAAGCGCGACCTGCGTTACCGGGCTTGTGGTAAAAGATACGGGCAGCTATTTTTCAACGTTCGGGCGGTGGATCATTTTTCTTTTATTCCAGGCCGGCGGGCTCGGGATAATGACTTTTTCGACACTCTTTGCGGTCCTGCTGGGAAGGAAGATCGGGTTTCGCCAGACCGACGTGATAAAAAGCACGCTGGACAGGCAGAACATACTGGGGTTCAGGAAGCTGATCTTTTACATCCTTGGGATCACGATAACGGCGGAGATACTGGGGGCTGCGCTGCTATTTTTGCGCTGGAGGGCGGTGACGGAATGGACCCTTCCGGAGACGCTTGAGAGAGCGGTGTTCCACTCTGTTTCGGGGTTTTGTAACGCGGGATTCTCTCTGTTCCGCGGCAGCTTTATGCGGTTTGAATCCGACCCGTATATTAACCTGACGATGATGGGGCTTATATTCTTCGGCGGGATAGGGTTCATAGTCATGGCGGATATCATCGGGCTCTTTTACGGAAAAGGCGCGGTCAGACGTCTCAGCCTGCAGTCAAAGATCGCGATAACCGTTTCGTTTCTGCTGATAGCGGCCGGGGCCCTGCTGGTTCTTTTGTTCGAAAGAGACAACGCGCTGCGCGCGATGTCCTGGCCCCAGAGGGTGTGGGGATCGCTTTTTCAGGCCGTGACGGCCCGGACAGCGGGGTTCAACACGCTCTCCACGGGACAGTTGTCTTTGCCCACGCTGATCTTCCTGGCCTTCCTGATGTTCGTGGGAGCTTCCCCGGGGTCGACAGGTGGAGGGATAAAGACCTGCACGTTCGCGGTGGTAGCGGCGACGATCTTTAGCATGTTGAAGAACAAGCGGAGAGTTATGCTCTTCAACAGGTCCATACCCCGGGACGTTATAAGGGAATCGCTGGTTATCTTTTTTCTCGCGCTTTTATGGATATTTGTCTTTACCGTGATCCTGGCGTATCTCGGGGGGAAGGACGGCAAGGGGGACGGCTCTTTAATAAAATACCTGTTTGAAGTCGTGTCCGCCTTCGGGACCGTGGGGCTGTCTACAGGGATAACGGGCGGGTTGAGCGGTCTCAGTAAGCTGTGCATCGTTGTGACCATGTTCGCGGGAAGAATAGGGCCCCTTACGCTCGCTTTGGCCGTGGCCTTCCGGGCAAGAAAGGAAGTCTGCGTTTACCCGGAGGAAAATCTGATGGTCGGGTGATTTAAGGAGGATAGACATGAAACAGTATGCGGTAATAGGACTGGGGAGATTCGGATCCAGCGTGGCTATCACGCTCGCGGAAAAAGGACAGCAGGTCGTAGCTATAGATAAGAACGAAGAGCTCGTGCATGATATAATGGACAACGTTACAAAGGCCGTGTGTCTGGACGCTTCGGATGAGAAAGCCGTAAGATCAGTGGGGCTGCAGCACGTTGACGTGGCCATATGCGGCATAGGCACCGATGTGGAGTCCAGCATACTGGTTACGCTTCTTCTGAAGGACCTGGGGGTGCCGGTAATAGTATGCAAAGGCGAAAGCAGCGCCCATAAAAAGGTGCTGGAGAAGATCGGGGCCACGAAAGTGATCCTGCCGGAAAGGGATACGGGGGCGCGGATAGCCGAGACGCTGATCTCCATATCCGATAAGGTGCTGGACCACATAGGCCTGTCCGGGGATTCAAGTATAATTGAGATAATTGCTCCTGAAGAGTTCATAGGCAAGAGCCTGCGGGACCTGGGCATAAGGGCGGAATACGGAGTGAACGTTATCGCCATAAAGAAGAAGGTCAAAACGGTCAAGAACGGGGAGAAAAGAGAGGAAGAGCGGGTCAACGTTACGCCCCAGGCCGACGATATCGTGGCCAAAGGAGACATACTCGTGGTCTTCGGCGCGAATGACAAAATAGAAAATCTTAAAAGCGCGGATTGAGTAAAAGGGAAAGGCCGATGGATCCGGTAAAAAAACTTGACAAGATAAAAAGAGAATTTGAAAAAGCCGTTGCGAAGGCCAGGAACGGACATGAGGTAGAGGATATAAGGATAAGGTTCCTGGGGCGTAAAGGAGAGCTGACCGGGGTGCTGCGTTCCATTTCGGACCTTTCCGGCGATCAAAAACAAGAGATCGGCAAAAAAGCGAATGTCTTGAAGAACAAAATTGCCGGGCAGATAGAGGCTCTTAAGGAACGGGTGGAAAGCGCGCCGGCCGATGTGAAGATTTCCGGGCTTGATGTAACGCTCCCGGGGATAGCCCCGCGCCTGGGAACGACTCATCCCCTGACCCGGGCCATGTCCAGGATAAACGAGATATTCATTTCCCTGGGGTTCAGCATCGCGGAAGGCCCTGAGATAGAAACGGAATTCTATAACTTTGAGGCCTTGAACATACCGCTGGAACATCCCTCACGCGACGCGTTCGACACCTTCTATGTAGAAGGGGAGTATCTGTTGAGGAGCCATACTTCCAATGTCCAGATCCATGTTATGCAGAACCAGTCCCCCCCGGTCCAGGTGATAATGCCCGGGAGGGTGTACAGGCCCGATGCCGTCGATGCCTCCCATTCCTTCATGTTCCATCAGGTGGAAGGGCTGATGGTGGATAAGGATATCAGCTTCTCCGACCTTAAAGGGGTTCTTTCGGTATTCTGCAAAAGCATGTTCGGGGAAGATATAAAGATGCGGCTGCGCCCGCACTTTTTCCCGTTTACCGAACCCAGCGCCGAAGTGGACATTTCATGCATGATCTGCAAGGGGCAGGGGTGCAGGGTGTGCTCCGGTAACGGCTGGTTGGAAATACTCGGAGCGGGGATGGTGAATCCGAAGGTGTTCGAGGCCGTCGGGTATGACCCGGAAGAGAACACAGGTTTCGCGTTCGGCATGGGAGTGGAAAGAATAGCCATGCTTCTTTACGGGATAGAGGATATCAGGCTGTTCTATGAGAACGACATAAGATTCCTCGGGCAGTTTATTTGAAAGTGACGGTGTCAGGTTTTGCCAGAGCACATTTTATAGGAAACATGAAATTAAGTTATAAATGGTTAAAAGAATACGTAAAGGTCGACGTCTCCGCGGATGAACTCGCGAACGGTTTGACCATGTCGGGATCTGAAGTCGAATCTGTTGACGATCTCGACGGGGATAAGGTGATGAGCCTGGAGATAACTTCCAACAGGCCGGATTGCCTGAACATCATAGGCCTGGCAAGGGAGGCTTCGGCGGTTTTTGACAGGGATCTTGTTATCCCGTCGGCGCGCGTCACGGAAGAGGCCGCGGGAAAAGGGCCGGAAATAGAGTGCCGCATAGAGAACAGACAATTATGCCCGCGGTACACGGCGCGCGTTATTACCGGAGTGAAGGTCGGGAAAGCGAGTGACAAGATAAGGAAGAGAATACTGGCGATTGGTCTGCGCGACGTGAACAATGTCGTTGACGTGACGAATTATTGTCTTATGGAGATGGGACAGCCGCTGCACGCTTTTGACCTGGATAAGATAAAAGGCGGGAAGGTCATCATCCGCGAAGCCGGCAAAGGGGAGAAGATAGTTACCATAGACGGGGAAGAACGCGAACTCTCGCCGGGCATGCTCGTGATAGCGGACGCGTCCGGGCCGATCGCGATCGCGGGGGTGATGGGCGGCAGGGATACGGAGGTAAGCGAAACCACGAAGAACGTTCTTCTGGAAAGCGCGTATTTCGACCCTGTTTCGATAAGACGTACCGCCCGATCGCTGGGGCTTTCAAGCGATTCCAGTTACCGTTTTGAGCGGGGGGTTGATAAAGGCGCCGTGCTTACAGCTTCCGACCGGACAGCGGAGCTGATCTCAGCGGAGACCGGAGGAAAGATATGCTCGCTGTACGATGTCGGCGCACTCGCCCCGGAAGAAGTGTCCATAGTGTTCAGCGTGGAAAAGGCGGAGAAGATCCTGGGCGCGGAGATGGATAAGGGGAAAATAAAACACGTCTTTGCCAGGCTGGGCATGGCCGTTTCAGAGGGGGAGCTTCCCGGACTGGTCGTGAGCATTCCCTCTTTCAGGGAAGACCTGAGGAAGGAGGTTGACCTTGTCGAAGAGATAGCCAGGATCTACGGGTATGACAGGATCCCGGCAACCGTGCCGAAGTTCGTCGCCGGGGTCAAAAGAAAAGAGCGTTCGCGCCTGGTCGATGAGAAACTGCGCGAGATGCTTCCCGCCCTGGGCTTGAGCGAGATCATGACGTACAGCTTGATAAGCGAAAAAGCGGTAAAAAGATTTGAGGATATCTCAGGGGCGCCTGTTGAGCTTATCAATCCGCTGTCAGAGGAGCAGAAAATAATGGCCACTCAGCTTCTGGACGGCATGCTGCATGCGATCTCCTGGAACTTGAACAGGAAGAATGAGGAACTCGCTTTTTTTGAGCTGGGGAAAATATATTCCCGGCCTGAAAAAAGGACAGGCGGTAAAGGCGCTTTTAAGGAAATCCCCGCTCTGTGCATCGGCTTGACGGGTCTCGTCAGAAAGAACTGGGAGGAAGGGGAACGCCCCGCCGATCTTTATGACCTGAAAGGGATCCTGGAGTCTTTATTCCGGGCCTTGAAAGTCCCGATCTATTTTTACCCGACAAGGATAAAAGGCATGGAAAGCTGCGCCGGGATAAGATTTTCCGCGGAGAACACGGAAGCCGGGTTCCTGGGCGAGATAGATCAAAAGCTTCTTGGCGATTATGATATAAAACAGCGGGTTTTTGTCTGCCAGGTCAAACTGGACGGTATAATGGAAAAATCCGTTCTGGAGAACCGGTATCACACAATACCGAAGTTCCCCTCGTCCACAAGGGATGTTTCAATTCTTTGCGATCAGACCCTGCCTGCCGGAGAGGTCAGGAAGGTCATTTCGGAGACGGGAGAAGAGATAATCCGCGAGATAGAATTGGTGGAAGTTTACGAAGGAGAGCAGATCCCGGCGGGTGAAAAGAGCCTCACTTACAGCATAAGATACGGGCTGGACATCCGCACTTTGACCGATAAAGAAGTGGAAGGTGTCCATTCCAGGGTAAAAAAAGCCCTCCGGGAAAAACTGGACGTGACTTTCAGATAAGAAGGTTCCTTTACCGGAGCGCCGGCATTCGCTCATCGCGCGGATCTTTGAAAAAGCACTTTACTTTACTCGGTGCAGGTTGGGGTCGAGGGGTCTATGATTTCCTTTGCGGCAGATTGAAGGTGGTGCTATAATGAAATTAGAGATTCCTGTCAAGCGCGTGTAGCGGATCGCGAGAATTGGACCAACATATTTACGTCGGGAGTCTAACTCCGGCATTCTCTTGGGATTGTCGGGAGGGCACCCACCTGGGAATACCAGGTCAATAATTCTCGAGTTGCCACGGCTTGACGGGTTTTGGGGCCGGATCAGCATCCGGCCCTTCTTTTTGGTGCAGGGTTATGAAGTTCTGGGGACACGCTTGTTGTAGACGGCACGTGGGGGCGCCAAAATGGACTTGTTCGAAAAAAAGACCGGGGAAAACAAAAAAAGCCCGCTCTCAGTGAGGATGTGCCCGGAGACGATGGAAGACTTTCTCGGGCAGGGGCACATAGTGGGAGAGGGCAAGCTCTTACGCAGGGCTATAGAGGCGGACCGTATAAGTTCGGTGATATTTTACGGGCCGCCCGGTTCGGGGAAGACCGCTCTTGCCATGGTCATATCCGCCAGGACGGGAGCGCAGTTTGTAAGAAAAAACGCAGTATCCAGTAACGTGGCCGAGATCAGGAAAATAATCGACGCCGCGGAGAAATACAAACATCTTGACGGCAGGAAGACGATACTTCTGCTTGACGAGATCCACAGGTTCAACAAGGCCCAGCAGGACGTGCTTCTTCCCGAGGTGGAAGCGGGCAACGTGATCCTGATAGGGACGACTACAGAGAACCCTTTCTTTACGGTCAATTCGGCACTTTTATCCAGAAGCCAGGTCTTCGAGTTCAAGCCCCTTGACGGGGAGGATATTCTTGTGCTCCTTAGAAGAGCGCTGGATGACGGATCTCGCGGCTTCGGAAAGAAGAAAACCATTGTAGAAGATGAAGCGTTACGGCATCTGGCGAAAATCTCCGACGGGGACGCGAGAAAGGCCCTGAACGCCCTGGAAGTGGCCGTTCTTTCTACCAGGCCCGGCGGCAGGGACGGGTTCATCCGCGTAACGCTCAAGGAGGCGGAAGATTCAATACAGAAAAAAGCGATAGTTTATGACAGGGACGGCGACGCCCATTACGATACGGCGAGCGCTTACATAAAAAGCATGCGGGGTTCGGACCCCGACGCCGCTCTTTACTGGCTGGCAAAGATGATCGTCGCCGGAGAAGATCCCAGGTTCATCGCGAGAAGGCTTGTAATATGCGCTTCCGAGGACGTGGGTAACGCCGATCCCCAGGCGCTGGTCGTGGCGAACGCGGCGATGCAGGCTGCGGATTTTGTCGGATTTCCGGAAGCAAGGATACCCCTGGCCCAGGGCACTGTCTATGTCGCATGCGCGCCAAAAAGTAACGCCGCGTACATGGCCATAGAAAAAGCCGTTAAAGACGTGGAAATGGAAAGGACGCAGGAAGTGCCCGATCACCTGAAAGATGCGAATTATCCGGGCGCGAAAAAACTGGGCCGCGGAGAAGAGTATAAATACGCGCATTCCTATGAAGGGCATTATGTGGAACAGGATTATTTGCGGAAAAAAAAGAATTATTATTTCCCGACGGAGATCGGATACGAGAAAAAAATAAAAACATGGATAGAAACACTGCGCGGGATGAGTGATAAGGGTAAAGAGTGATGGGTGATGGGTGAATGGGGACGGGCGAAAAAAAGGACCTGAAGAACCATATATGAAAAAGAAAGCGATCGCGTTGATATCAGGGGGGCTGGACAGCCTGCTCGCGGCAAAAGTGGTAAAGGAACAGGGGGTAGAAGTGCTCGGCGTGGCTTTTGTCATGTCCGCCGTCTCAACGGACGTGAAGACAGCCGCCGGGCAGATCCGGGAAGCGGCTGAAGACGCAAGGATACCCGTAAGAGTCATAGATGTATCCGAAAAATTCCTGTCAGTGCTGAGGACCCCGGAATACGGTTATGGCTCCAATATCAATCCCTGTATCGACTGCAAGATCTTCATGCTGCGGGAAGCTAAAGGGATAATGGAAAGGGAGGGGGCAAGTTTTGTCATCACAGGCGAGGTTCTGGGAGAGAGGCCGATGTCCCAGAACAGGAACTCCTTGGACCTGATAAAAAAGATGTCTTTTCTGGGAGAGCGATTGTTAAGACCTTTATCGGCTAAATCCATGAAAGAAACGATCCCTGAAAAAGAGGGCGTCGTGGACAGGGAAAAACTGCTGGACATAAAGGGACGTTCCCGCAAGCCGCAGCTGGCCCTCGCGGAAAAGTTCGCGATACATAAATTCTCTGCTCCCGGGGCGAGCTGCCTGTTAACCGACCCCGAGTTCGCGGGCAGGGTAAAAGATCTTATGAATAAGAACCGTCTTACCGCGGATAATGTGGATCTTCTGAAATATGGCAGGCATTTCCGGCTGGATGAGGAGACTAAGGCGGTTGTGGGCCGGGACGAGCGGGATAACACAGGGATAATGGCCCTGAAAAAGGAAGATGATGTCATGCTGCGGCTGAAAGGGCTCCCCGGGCCGTACGTTCTTTTGAGGGGGCGGCCCGGTCCCGGGAACATCGCGAAAGCCGCCGCTCTTGTGGTCAGTCATTCAAAATTCCGGGAAAAGAAGAAAATACCGGTCGAGTTCTGGAAAGCGAGAAATGACAAGAAGATAATAGAGACGGGACCGATCACCCGGGAAGAAATAGGGTCCCTAAGAGTATAAGCGCGGCTTTCCGGAGTTAGAACCCATTTCATAATGAAAGAGAAAGGCAAGGTCATAAGAACAGACAGCGGCACGGCGGTGATAGAGACAATACCGGAAGAGGTCTGCACCAAATGCTGTTCATGCGCCGCGTCCAGGCCCCGGCGCGTGACCGTGAGGGGCAGGAACGCGGAGGGGCTGAGAGTCGGGGACCGTGTACATATTGAAGTCGAGGCCGCTACAATGCTGCGCCTGTATTTTCTTCTGTACGGCCTTCCGCTGTCTTTTTTCGTTGGCACGGCATTTCTACTTCATGCTGTTTTTCATTCCCCTGTTTTAAGTTTTTTTTCCGGTCTGGCCGCGACGGTCCTCGTCTATCTTGGCGTCGGGATATATCTGCGAAGGAACAGGCGTTTTTCTCCGGATATATGCGTCAAAGGGGACGCCCCACTCGGTACCACCCCGCATACTTGAAATAATCAAATTAAAATTAACAATTTTTTGCATATTTTGAACATGTAGGGTGGTACCGAGTGGGGCGTCCCCCTGATTTTACTTGATGTTTTTAGTAAGGTATAGTAATATGTCCTGGCCATTTGTGTTTCTATTTTACAATGCGAGGAGGATCAGTGGAAGAAAAAGTAAGGGAAGCCGTGGAAAAAATACGTCCCATTCTTCAGCGGGACGGAGGGGATATAGAACTTGTCTCCGTTGAGGGGGGTGTCGTGAAAGTACGGCTCAGGGGGGCGTGCGCGGGTTGCCCCATGAGCCAGATGACCCTGAAAACCGTAGTAGAACAGACACTGAAAAAGGAAGTCCCCGGAGTAGAGAGGGTTGATACCGTATAAGCGGCCGGGGATGAACGCGTGTTACAAGCGCGGCAGAGGATGGTGAAGATATGCGTTTAACATCAAAGACCTCATATGGCATAAGGGCGCTCGTGGACCTTGCGATAATGTACTCGAGGAAAAGTCCGGTTTCTATCAGAAAGATTTCGCGGGAGGAAGGTATTTCAAGCATTTACCTGGAACAAATATTCAACAGGCTCAAGAACCATGGCATCGTAAAAAGTATTCGCGGCCCCAGGGGAGGATACATGCTGGCCAGGTCCCCTTCAGAGATAAGTGTTTACGACGCGATAGACGCCCTTGAAGGAGAAGTGACTTCCGTGGGATGCCGCTCCGGCAGGATCAAGGGAGCCGCCTGTAAACAGGCCGGCAGGTGCGTGTCAAAAGAGGTTTGGGATGAAGTTACCGGTCAGATACAGAAAACGCTTAAAAGTTTTTCTCTTAAATGCCTCGCGAAACGGGCGATTGAAATAGATCCCGGAAAATTTGAACAGGAGGCGCCGTGATGAGAAAGGTGTACCTTGATGCGAACGCGACGACTATAACGCATCCTGAAGTTATCAGGGAAATGCTTCCGTTCTTCGACAGGATATACGGAAACGCCTCAAGTGTTCACCGGTTCGGGCGTGAAGCCAGGAAACATCTTGAGCGGGCCAGGGTGAAAGTTGCCGCTTTAGTGCATGCCGATTCTCCCGAAGAGATCGTTTTTACCTCGGAGGGGACGGAATCCGACAATTTCGCCATAAAAGGTGTGGCGGCGGCAGAAAAAGACAAGGGGAAACATATAATAACGTCTTCCGTAGAGCATCACGCGGTCCTTAACACGTGCAAGTATCTTGAGAAGAAAGGCTTTGAAGTGACTTACCTTGATGTAGACGGATACGGGGTCGTTGATCTTGACCAGCTCAGGGACGCCATAAGGGAAGACACGATACTCATAAGTATTATGGCCGCTAACAACGAGACAGGGACGATCATGCCCATCGAAGAAATAGGGGCCGTAGCCGCGGGGAAAGGCGTCGTGTTCCACACTGACGCGGTGCAGCTTGCCGGAAAGATACCCTTTGACGTCAATAATGCCGGGGCACAACTGGTCTCTTTGTCAGGGCATAAGATCAACGGGCCTAAAGGTGTCGGGGCGCTTTACATCAGGAAAGGAACGAAAATAGAGAAATGCCAGCATGGAGGACATCACGAAATGAACTACAGGGCCGGGACCGAGAACGTGCCCGCGATCGTCGGGTTCGGGAAGGCTTCTGAGATCGCCCTTGAGCGGGGAGTCGGCAATTATGATAAGGTCCGGTTGCTGAGGGATAAGTTGTATGATCGTATAAAAGCGGAGATCAGTCATGTGAGACTCAACGGCCACCCGGAAAAGAGACTGCCTAACACACTGAACGTGAGTTTTGAGTATCTGGAAGGGGAATCCGTAATATTGAGCCTGGACCTGGAAGGGATCGCCGTTTCCACGGGATCGGCATGCACCTCGGGTAACCTTGAACCGTCGCATGTCCTGAAAAGTATGGGGGTTGAGCCTCTCTTCGCGCAGGGGTCGGTAAGGTTTTCGCTGGACGTATTTAATACGGAGCAGGACATAGAATATGTGATGGGAAAACTGCCGCCGATAATAGAAAGACTGAGAAAGATGAGCCCGGTTTATCCAGTGGATTAAATCGTGGATCGTGGATCGTGAATCGTGAATCGTTGATCGTGGGTCGTGGGTCGGGATTCGTGGGTCATGAATCGTGAAGACAGGGAGTAAAATGGAAGAATATTCGGAAAAAGTAATGGAGCATTTCATGCACCCAAGGAACGTGGGGGAGATCAGGGAGCCGAGCGGACGGGGAAAGGTAGGCAACCCCATCTGCGGGGATATTATGGAGCTTTTCATAAAGGTGAACGATAAAGAGATAATCACTGACGCGAAATTCAAGACCTTTGGTTGCGGTGCCGCCATCGCGTCCAGTTCGATACTTACCGAAATGATAAAGGGGAAAAGTGTCGAAGAAGTCAAAAAGCTGTCCAATGATGCGGTACTGAAGGCCCTTGGCGGGCTGCCTAAAATAAAGATCCACTGCTCGCTTCTCGCGGAAGAGGCGCTTAAAAAAGCCCTTGAAGACTATTACAACAAAAGGACTTAGCAAGTTAATGGGGTCTGACCCCCCCTGATTATGGCCCCGTTTTTACTTGTTTATGGCCGGAAATCTCTGAAAAATTAACGAATGGTCACGAATAAAAAATATGAGCGGATTTGAAGGATTTGGTGTATAATATTATGAGTCAAAACGTCAATATTATCAGACAGAGAAAAGGACAAATTCGAAAGGAGATAATCAGGCGTCTGCGGGACCAGGCTCCCTCGCTGAGGGAGCGGCGGAGCAGGAAGATACAGGAGAAACTCCTTTCCTGCGAAGAATTCAGGGACAGCAGAACGGTTATGTCATATGTTTCTTTGCCTTCGGAAGTGGACACGCGTTATTTCAATAAAGAGGCGTTGAAACAGGGGAAAAGGGTAGCGGTTCCTTATATTGAATCTGACAACACAAAAATAAGGGCTTCTGAGTTTACAACGATAGAATCTCTGGAAGAAGGACCTTTCGGGATATTTCAGCCGAAAGACGGCCTTGTCAGGGTGATATCTTTAAAGGAAATAGATCTAATAGTGGTGCCGGCGATAGCGTTCGACAGGAGTAATATGAGACTTGGAAGAGGAAAAGGATATTACGACGGTTTTCTCGCGGAAGAAGATCTGGCTTCCTCAACAGCTATTGGACTGGCATTTCATTTTCAAATGGTGGAACAACTTCCCTCGGATCCTCATGACAGACCCGTATCGATGGTCCTCACGGACTAGAGTTCCCGTAATCCAGGCATAAAGAATATCTGATCGAAGAGGCTGTTGTTGTGCCTGCTTGTGCGGGAGCGCCTTACTGATCCCGTAACGCCCTTACAAATAAGGGAGGATATATATGAGAAGTAACATCACACTTGCTTATCTGGGGTTTGCCTTTCTTGGAAGCGTATTTTTCTTTATTTTGGGGTATGTGCTCAGGAAATACACGGCGAAGATGAAGGTCAAACGCGCTGAGGATAAAGCAAAGACCATAGTCAGCAATTCCAAAGTTGAAGCGGAAAGAAGAAAAAGAGAATCAATACTTGAAGCCAAGGACCTTCTGCTCAAGATGAGAGCCGAGTTCGAGGAAGAGTCCAAAGAGAGAAGAAAAGAAATCTCGGCCATGGAGAAACGACTTCTCCAGAAAGAGGAGAATATAGACAGGAAAGTCGAGTTTATCGAGCAGAAGGAGAAAGAGCTTAAAAAGAACGAAAATCAGCTGCGGCAGAGATATGACGAGGTCAACCGCCGGAAAGACGATTTGGAGCGCGTGCTTCAGGAAGAGAAAGCCCGCCTTCAGGAGATATCCGGAATGAGTAAGGACCAGGCAAGGAATCTCCTGATGAAGAAAATGGAAGAAGAAGCCCGGAGGGAAGCCGCTTTAACCATCAAAAAAGTCCAGGAAGAGACCAGGGACAAGGCGGATAAAGAGGCGCGCAAGATAATCGGACTTGCCATCCAGAAATGCGCGGTGGACCATACGGTAGATACCACCGTAAGCGTCGTGAACCTGCCATCAGAGGAAATGAAAGGAAGGATCATCGGGAGGGAGGGCAGGAACATACGCGCTCTGGAAATGGCTACGGGAGTGGATATCATAATAGACGACACACCCGAAGCCGTGATAATATCGGGGTTTGACAAATTCCGGAGGGAAGTGGCCAGGATATCGCTTGAAAGGCTGATCGAGGACGGCAGGATCCATCCCGGGCGCATTGAGGAGGTCGTGGCGAAGGTAAAGAAAGAGATGGAAGCCATGATAAAGGAAGAGGGAGAGAACACCTTGCTGGATCTCGGCATACACGGCGTGCATTCCGAGCTTGTCAGATTGTTCGGCAAGCTCAAGTTCCGGACCAGTTACGGCCAGAACGTCCTCCAGCACTCCAAGGAGACCGCGTACCTGATGGCCGCGATGGCCGGGGAATTGAGGCTTGACACGACTCTTGCCAAGCGCATAGGGATACTGCATGATATAGGTAAAGCGGTCTCCCACGAGATGGAAGGCACCCATGCCAGGATCGGCGCGGACCTGGCCAAAAAATTCGGGGAATCCGATATCGTGGTCCATGCCATAGACGCGCATCACGGGGATGTGGATCCGAAGACGCTCCTGGCGGTCCTTACGCAGGCGGCAGACGCGATAAGCGCCAGCCGGCCGGGGGCCAGGCGGGAGACCCTGGAATCGTACATAAAGAGACTTGATACGCTCGAAGCTATAGCGAAGGAGTTTGAAGGCGTGGAAAAGACGTATGCTATCCAGGCCGGACGGGAGATACGCATCATTGTCCAGCCGGAGAGAATAGATGACGCGAGAACGGCAGTGATGGCCCAGGAAATAAAGAAAAAAATAGAAGAAGGTCTTCAGTACCCCGGACAGATCAAGGTCGTTGTGATACGGGAGACCAGGTCGATCGAATACGCAAAGTAAATGAGGCCATAACTTATGGAGCGGAGCGAACATAAGTTATATGGCCGAATTTATCCTGAGCGAGGACGCGAAGCGGCCGAGTCGAAGGATCTTGAAGTGCGAATTTCCTGGCCGGCAAGGAAGCGATAATGCCAGGGCCCCTGTAAGTTTAGCAGGGAAGAATAACACGGTGTATCCTGAGCGATCCGGCGTAGCCCGGGGGGCGAAGCCGGAGAGTCGAAGGATCTGCTGAGGCGTATGTTTCTATTGGATCCCGGATAACAGCCTTTGCTGTTTTCGGGATGACATAATGGAGTAAAAATCATGCGGATATTATTCATCGGTGACATTGTCGGAAAACCCGGACGTGAAATAACACGAGTGGCGTTAAGGGATTTCAGGGAAAGGGAGAAGATAGACTGTGTTATCGCCAACGGTGAGAACGCGGCCGGGGGGAGCGGGATCACGCCCCGGATAGCGGAAGATCTTCTGGGCAACGGGATAGATGTCCTTACCTCCGGTGACCATATCTGGAAGAGAAGGGAAATATATGAATTTCTGGATACCACGGACAGGCTGATCCGTCCGGCCAACTATCCCTCGGGTGTTCCGGGCAAAGGGTCAACCGTCATAGAGGTGGAAGGTGCCGGGAAAATAGGCGTGATCAACCTGATAGGACGCGTTTTCATGGACGCGGTGGGTTGTCCGTTCGACCGTGTCCGGGATGAGATCCGCGGGGTACGCGAAATGACTCCCGTGATAGTCGTGGATATGCACGCCGAGGCAACGAGCGAAAAAGTGGCAATGGGATGGTTCCTGGACGGGGAAGTGAGCGCGGTGATAGGGACACACACGCATATCCAGACCGCGGATGAAAAGATACTCCCCGGGGGGACCGCTTATATTACCGATTGCGGGATGACCGGGCCGTATGATTCCGTGATAGGGCGGAAAAAAGAACAGATCCTGACAAGATTCCTGACGCAGCTGCCTGCCCGTTTTGAAATTGCCACTGAAGGCGTTGAAATGCACGGCGTTATCATAGAAGTGGACGATGAAACAGGAAAAGCTCTCAATATCCGCAGGGTACAGGAGAAGGGAGAATAACCCGGTCCATAGACATGGTCCGCTGTCGAAGAGTGATAGTCAAGTCTGAGAATAAATATGAATAAGCCCCGGGATCCTGAAGACATGAAGATCTATACCGTCACCGGGCTGACCCGGGACATCCGTTTTATTCTGGAGGACACTTTCCCGGAGGTATGGGTCGAAGGTGAAGTGTCGAACTTCACTGTTTCTTCTTCGGGGCACGCGTATTTCAGTCTGAAGGACGAGAAAAGTCTGCTCAATTGCGTGCTTTTCAAGGGCAACAGTTCCCGCGTGACTTTTACCGTTGAAGACGGGCTTCACGTTCTCTGTTCCGGCCGCGTAAGCTTATATGATAAACGGGGCCAGTACCAGCTGTATGTCAGCAGGATAGAACCCCGGGGAATGGGCGCGCTGCAGCTTGCGTTCGAGCAGCTCAAGGTGAAACTGCTCAAAGAAGGGTTGTTTGAGCAGAAACATAAAAAACCTGTCCCCCTGCTGCCGGTAAGGATCGGCGTTATCACTTCTCCTACGGGCGCGGCTATAAGGGACATTCTCAAGGTCGCCCGCCGGCGTTTCGCTAATATAGAGATACTGATACGCCCCGTGAGGGTTCAGGGGAAAGAAGCGAAAGACGAGATAGCGCGGGCGATAGAGGAACTTAACGATTACAACCGGCACATCGGCAAAACCGGAGCGAAGGAACACCCGGTAGATGTGATAATAGCCGGGCGGGGCGGGGGGAGCCTGGAAGACCTCTGGCCGTTCAACGAGGAGAAGGTAGCCCGGGCGATATTTGATTCGGAGATCCCGGTGGTCAGCGCGGTGGGGCACGAGGTGGATTACACCATAACGGATTTTGTGGCGGATTTTCGCGCTCCGACCCCGTCCGCCGCCGCGGAACAGGTTATACCCCTTAAGGAGCAGCTTTCCCGCAGGATAGGCGAATGCAGGGAAAGGGTGTATCTGGCCATAAAAAGAAGAACGGACATTTTACAAAAGGAAGTAAACGCTCTCAAAGGCAGTTATGTGCTGCGGGCCCCCCTGAACGTGTTCCTGCAGCTGCAGCAGCAGATCGATGATCTCGCGAGGTCGGCAAGATCGGAAATGGAGCATTTTCTGGAGCTGAAACAGGGGGAGTTGGATATCGCGGAAGGGAAACTGCGGGCGCTGAGCCCTCTTGCGGTTCTTGAAAGAGGGTACAGCATCACGTTCAAAGAAGGCAAGCTCATAAGAAAGGCCGGTTCTCTTAAGCGGGGTGACCTGATCGAGACGAGGTTCGCGAAAGGCTGTGCCGGGAGCAGGATCGAGGAAGTGAGAAAAGAAGAATAGAACGTGAAGAAACTCCCGCGCGGACGGGGACATCACCGTTTTTGAGGAGAAAGAAATGAAGGAAATAACATTCGAAAAAGCGCTTGAAAAACTCGAACAAACAGTCAAAGAACTCGAGACAGGCGACCTTACACTGGATTTCTCGCTGAAAAAATATGAGGAGGGGATCGAGCTCGCGCGCATGTGCCGGCAGAAGCTGGAAAAAGCTAAAAAGAAGATAGAGACCCTTGTAAAAAAAGACGAGGACATATTCGAACAAAAGGCTTTCGAGCTTGAAGAAGAATAAGAACGCCCCACGCTTTTGCGTGGGAATGAAAGGTTGAATTGAACGCGATAGCGTTCGCTACAGCCCCGAACCCAAGGGGGTTCGGGGTCCTTGTCCCGCACCCGAAGTGGTCCGGGGGATTCCACAGTTCGCTGACAGCCGGCCGGAAGACCGCGGGCTGTGGACAAAAAAACGGAGCAAGAGATGAAAGGATTTCTTGAGAACATAATATCGCCGCGTGACCTGAAAAAACTTGATATCAGCCAGATGGGGGAACTTGCGGAAGAGATCAGGGAGAGAATGGTCAGCGTAACCTCGAAAAAAGGCGGGCATATCGCGGCGAGTCTGGGAGCGGTGGATCTGACGGTCGCCCTGCATTATTGCATGGAAAGCCCCCGGGACAAGATCGTGTGGGACGTCGGGCATCAGAGCTATGCCCATAAGATGCTTACGGGCAGGCTCAGGAATTTCGATACGCTGAGAGAGATGGGCGGCCTGAGCGGCTTTCCCAATGCTAACGAAAGCGAACACGACCCGTTCACGAGCGGTCACAGCGCCACGTCCATATCCTCGGCTCTCGGGCTTGCTGTCGCGAGGGACCTTCAGAAAGAGGATTACAAAGTAGTCGCCGTCATAGGGGATGCTTCTCTTTCCACGGGGCTTGCCTTTGAGGGGTTGAACAACGCGGGGAATATGAAGACAAATATAGTGGTCGTCCTGAACGACAACGAACATTTTATTTCTAAACCTGTTGGGGCCATGAGCAGATACCTGAACAACGTTATAAGCAATCCCCTTTACAATAAGGTAAGGGAAGAAGCTGAAAAAATAGTAAAAGGTATCCCGAAAGTGGGAAAGGCGACGTACAAGACCGTTAAAAGGTTCCAGGAAGGGCTTAAAAATCTGATCGTACCTGGAATACTGTTCGAGGAGCTGGGGTTCCGTTATTTCGGCCCGATAGACGGGCACAATATCGAACAGCTGGTGTTGATGTTCAAAAAAATACTTACGATGAAAGAGCCGGTGTTCGTTCACACCATCACGCGTAAGGGAAAGGGATACCGGTATGCCGAAGAGGATCCGGTCCATTTTCACGGGGTTTCTTCTTTCGATGTCAGGACGGGTCGGACAGATCAAGAAGATCCTGAAGAGTGGTTTACCGGCCATTTTTCCAGGAAGATAAAGGAGCTGGGGACCAGGGACAAAAAAATAGTCACGATCACCGCGGCAATGCCCGACGGCACAGGGCTGAGGGAGTTTGAGAAGAAGTTCCCCAAGAGGTTCTTTGATGTGGGGATCACCGAACAGCACGCGGTGACGTTCGCGGCCGGGCTGGCAAAGGGCGGGATGAAACCGGTGGTGGCCATATATTCCACTTTTTTGCAGCGCTCTTATGACCAGCTTGTGCATGACGTGTCATTGCAGCGCCTGCCGGTCATACTGTGTGTTGACAGGGCGGGGCTTGTGGGGAAGGACGGGCCTACGCATCATGGGGTGTTCGATATCGCTTATTTGCGAAGCATTCCGGATCTTATCGTAATGGCTCCGAAGGACGGGGTAGAACTCGAGCTTATGCTGGAAAAGGCGGTGGAATGGAAACTGCCCGTCGCTATAAGGTACCCCAGGGCGAAGGCCATGCAGTTTGTCGGGAGCTCCTCCTGCGAGCCTCTTGAAATAGGCAGGGCGGAACTGCTGAGAAAAGGAGCGGACCTCGCGATACTGGCAGTAGGGAGCATGGTGAACACGGCCTTGATGGCCAGCGCGGTACTGTCAAAGAAGGGGATAGAAGCGACGGTCGTGAACGCGCGTTTCATCAAACCGCTGGACAAGCAAACGCTGGAAGACCTTGCCCATGGCGCGAAAAGGATCTTTACCATCGAAGAAGGGGTGATAGACGGAGGTTTTGGCAGCGCCGTGCTGGAATTCTTTGAGAAAGAGAACATAAGCAATGTGAAGATCAGGTGCCTGGGGTTGCCCGATGAATTCATAGAGCACGGGGCGCGGGAAGAGCTTTTAAGAAAATATCACCTCACGCCCGATGAGATCGCCGCGACGATCGAAGCGGAACTTTGACGATATCATGGCGGATAAAACGAAGAAGAAAGTGAAGATGGTGATAGATAAAGAGAGATGTAAAGGATGTCTCTTTTGCATAGAAGTATGCCCGCAAAAGATCCTGGAAGTTTCGGAAGGGATCAACAAGCGCGGGGTCAGGTATGTGGTTATGCGCGATCCCGACAAATGTACCGGGTGCGGATTATGTGTATTGATGTGTCCCGATTGCGCGATAGAGATCTTCGGTGATTAAAAAGAACGCGCCCGCAGACGCAAGCTGGTCGTATTTCAGGCAGGGTGGATCATGAAAATAAAATATCTGTCTACGGGGAATGAAGCCTGCGGTGAAGGGGCAATAAGAGCCGGGTGCCGGTTTTACGCGGGGTACCCTATTACACCGCAGAACGAGCTTATCGCCTACATGTCCCGCCGGATAGAAGAAGAGAACGGTATTTTTATCCAGTCCGAGAGCGAATTGGCGGCGATAAATATGGTCCTTGGCGCTTCGGCGGCCGGGGCCAGGGCGTTCACGACGTCTTCAAGCCCCGGGATCAGCCTTAAACAGGAAGGGATCTCGTATCTGGCGGGATGCGAGCTGCCCGCGGTCATAGTGAACGTTATGAGAGGCGGGCCGGGTCTTGGGAACATATCTCCCGCGCAGGGTGATTATTTCCAGTCGACAAAAGGCGGTGGGCACGGGGATTATCGCCTCATAGTGCTGGCGCCGGCTACCGTTCAGGAGATGTTCGATTTTACTTACGAGGCGTTCGCTCTGGCGGATAAATACCTTAACCCCGTGATGATACTTGCCGACGGCATGCTGGGGCAGATGATGGAACCTCTGGAATTTGACGAGGACATCGAGCCCACGGGCCTTGTGGAAAAACCGTGGGCGATGACGGGGGCCCAGGGGCGTGAAGCGGGAAGTATAAGGAGCTTGTATTTGGGAGAGGGCATTCTTGAGAAGCATAATGAGAAACTGCAGGAAAAATACCGGCGCGCGGCAAATGAAGAGATAAGGTTTGAAGAGTACAGAACCGAAGACGCTGAGGTTCTGATCATTGCTTACGGGACAGTGGGCCGGATCGTTCGAGCGTGTGTTAACATCCTGAGGGAAGAAGGAATAAAGGCGGGCCTTATAAGGCCGATAACGGTATGGCCGTTCCCTTACGGGGAGATCTCCGGTCTCGCTGAAAAGGGCGCGAAATTCCTCGTCGTTGAGATGAGTTCAGGACAGATGGTCGAGGATGTGCGGCTTGCTGTTCAGGATGACGCCAGGGTGTCTTTCCACGGGCGCATGGGCGGCGGTGTGCCGACAGAGGAAGAGATCATTCAGGAGGTTCAGAGGATAACTGAGCAGCGAAGCGACGAAGGATCTCAAGATGAATAAAGA
This sequence comes from Candidatus Omnitrophota bacterium, assembly GCA_034723315.1. Classification (GTDB taxonomy): domain Bacteria; phylum Omnitrophota; class Gorgyraeia; order Tantalellales; family Tantalellaceae; genus JAYEOV01. The sequence goes on from JAYEOV010000043.1 coordinate 46,138, forward strand.
AGAGAAACCCAAAACCAGCCTGAGCGTGCAAAAATGAACAAAACATTCACTAAACCAGAGTCAATGAAAGACGTCGTTACGCATTATTGCCCGGGTTGCGGGCACGGGCTTATACACCGCCTCATATGCGAAGTGATAGATGAGCTGGATATGAGGGAGAGGACCGTTGCCGTGGCGCCGGTTGGATGCGCTGTCCTGGCTTACGATTACTGGGATTTTGATACAATGGAAGCCGCTCATGGACGGACGCCCGCAGTGGCAACGGGGGTCAAAAGGGTCCTTCCGGACAGGCTGGTCTTTACGTATCAGGGCGACGGGGATCTTGCGGCGATCGGGACGGCCGAGATCATACATACGGGTAACAGGGGCGAGAAAATATCCGTAATATTTGTCAACAACGGGGTTTACGGTATGACCGGCGGACAGATGGCTCCCACGACCCTCCTCGGCCAGATCACGGCGACGTCGCAGTTCACGCGCAGAGCCGATAAAGAAGGGTTCCCTCTTAAGATCATGGAAATGATGGCTGTTCTGCCGGGTGTGGTATACCTGGAAAGAACCGCGGTCAATTCGCCCAAAGGCGTTATGGCGACGAAAAGAGCGATAAAAAGATCTTTCCAGACGCAGCTTGACAGTAAGGGGTTCTCGATGGTGGAAGTTATCTCGCCGTGTCCCACGTATTGGGGCCTTACGCCGCTGGAATCGATGAAGAGGATCGAGAGGGAGGTCGTCAAGGAGTTCCCTCTGGGAGTGATCAAGGGGTAATAATCCATGGACCACGGTCCACAGTCCGCTGAGAGTGATTAAAGCGCAATAGTTCGTGGTCCACAGTTCACAGACCGGGAATAAATAATAGATGAAAAATATTAACGAGTCGATAATATGCGCCGGGTTCGGCGGGCAGGGTATAATGGTCCTGGGTAAAGTCCTTGCCGAGGCGGGCATGGCCCTGGATCTGAACGTTACCTGGCTGCCTTCCTACGGGGCGGAGGTGCGCGGGGGTACGGCGCATTCGATGGTGCGGATAAGTTCCAGTCCCATACCCAGCCCGATAGTCGACACGGCCGATACGGCTATAGTAATGAACGACCTTTCGATGGACAAGTTCAAGGACAAGATAATTGACGGGGGGCTGCTCATCCTTAACACTTCAATGGCCGGTAACAGAAGTAAAACAAAGGATATAGATGTTGTCGGGGCGCCTCTGACCGAAGAGGCCATAAAACTTAATAACGTCCGTGTCGCGAACATGATAGCGGCGGGTATTTTTGCCGCAAAAAAGAAGTTGTTCGACAAGGCCCTCCTGGTAAAGGTCATTGGGAAGATGGCCGCGGGGCGCGAAGCGATCATACCCGCTAACATCAAGGCAGTTGAAAGGGGATTCGAGATCGCAAGTGGTTTCTAGGTCTTAGATCTTGGGGGTTGGGTGTCGGGTTAACCCAGAACCCAACTCCCGGAACCCAACACCAGGCTTCAGGATGAATACGAGAAACGATATGACTGTAGTAAGATTCGCGCCGAGTCCAACCGGGTTTTTGCATCTGGGAAGCGCCAGAACAGCGCTTTTCAACTGGTTGTACGCGAGGCATACCGGCGGGAGGTTCCTGCTCCGCATCGAGGATACAGACCGGGCCAGGTCCGACAAAAAATTCCTTGAGGAGATACTGGAAGACATGAAGTGGATGGGGATAGACTGGGACGGAGAACCGATCTATCAGAGCCAGAGGTTCGATGTTTACAGGGAAAAAGCGAGAAAGATACTTGAGGAAGGCAAGGCCTATACGGAAGGGGACGCGATCATATTCAGAGTGGGAGAAGGCCGGGTTATAGAGGTCGATGACCTTATTCACGGCAGGATAACCTTTAATACCGACGACATCAAGGACCAGGTAATGATCAAGTCCGACGGTTCTCCCGCGTATAATTTCTGCTGCGTCGTCGACGACGCGTATCTGAATATTACCCACATAATAAGGGGGGACGACCATATATCCAACACCCCGAAACAGATACTCTTTTACGAGGCCCTGGGACTCGCTTCCCCGGAGTTCGCTCACATGCCTCTCATGATGGGCCCTGACGGGGCGAAACTTTCAAAAAGACACGGCGCGGTCGCGGTGGAGGAATACAGGAAAGAAGGGTTCCTCCCGGAAGCGCTTGTTAACTACCTGCTGCTTCTTGGCTGGTCTCCCGGAGAAGACAGGGAAATAATCTCTCTGGATGAAGCCGTAAAACTATTTGAGGTGAATGAAATGAAGGATGTCCAGGCGAGGTTTGACGTCCAGAAGCTCAGGTGGTTTAACGCGGAATACATAACGGCCTCGGACTCCGAAAAGCTGCTGCCGCTTATAAAGGAACAGCTCCGGTCGGCCGGACTGGACATATCAGGGGTAACTGACGGATATATAATAAGCATCCTGGGCCTTTACAAGGTCAGGATAAAGACCCTGAGCGAATTCCCGCGGGCGACCGATTATTTCTTCAGGGATGATTTTGAGATCGATGAAAAAGCGGTGAAAAAATATCTTGATAAAGAAGGGAACAGACGGAACGTCGGGGTCTTTGCCGGCAGGATAGAGACGCTTGAGGCATTTACGCACGAAAAAATAGAAAAGATCTGCCGTGGCATCGCGGATGAAAGCGATCTCAAGGCCGCCCAGATAATACATCCTACGCGTGTCGCGATAAGCGGGAAGACGAAAGGGGCCGGGCTTTTCGAGATAATGCAGATCCTCGGGAAAGAGAAGGTCATTACAAGGATGAGAGCGTCTGCCGGTTGACAGGTTTTAGGGGGTCAGACCTTGACATTGACATTTTTCTTTTGTGTCAATGTCAAGGTCTGACCCCCTGTTAAAAATTCATTAGTATTCTTTATGGAAAAAGAGAAAAAAACATCGAATTTCATAAGAGAGATCATTGACGAGGATATAAGGGCCGGCAAGTACGAGGGGCGGGTCCACACGCGTTTTCCTCCCGAACCGAACGGTTATCTCCATATCGGTCACGCCAAATCCATTTGCCTGAACTTCGGGATCGCAAGGGACTATAAAGGGCTTTGCAACCTCCGGATGGATGACACAAATCCGTCCAAAGAAGAGATGGAATACGTAAATTCCATTACTGAAGACATAAGGTGGCTCGGGTTCGACTGGATGGACCGCCTTTACTACGCCTCGGACTATTTTGACCAGCTTTATGAATTTGCGGTGCGGCTCATAGAAAAGGGGAAGGCTTACGTTGACGACCTGAGCGCCGGTCAGATAAGGGAATATCGGGGTACGCTGACAGAACCCGGCAGAAACAGCCCTTACCGGGAAAGGTCCGTGGAAGAGAACCTTGATCTTTTCGGGCGGATGAAAGCTGGAAAATTCGAGGACGGTTCGCGTGTGCTTCGCGCGAAGATCGATATGTCCCACCCGAACATCCTGATGCGGGATCCTGCGCTTTATCGCATAAAGAGGGAACATCATCACCGCACGGGCGACAAATGGTGCATATACCCCATGTACGATTTCGCCCACTGCCTTTCGGACTCCATAGAAGGGATCACACATTCCATATGCACTCTGGAATTCGAGAACAACCGCCCGCTGTACGACTGGATCCTTGACCAGCTTGAGGTCTATCATCCCCGGCAGATAGAGTTCGCGCGTCTCAACCTGAGCTATACAGTTCTGAGCAAAAGGAAACTCCTTGAACTGGTGGAAGGGAGATACGCGAGCGGATGGGACGATCCCCGGATGCCGACGATATCGGGTTTAAGAAGACGGGGGTATACACCGGGATCCATAAGGAATTTCTGCGATGTTATCGGCGTAGCGAAAGTGAACAGTATCGTGGACATCACGCTGCTTGAGAATTCGATCCGCGATGAACTGAACAGGAAAGCCCCGCGGGTGATGGCTGTCCTGCGTCCCCTGAAGGTAGTTATAACCAACTACCCCGAAGACGGGGAAGAAGAGATGGAAGCGGTAAATAACCCCGAGGACCCCGGGATGGGGACGAGGAAGGTCCCTTTTTCGCGGGAGATATATATTGAGAAGGAGGATTTTCGGGAAGAACCTCCGAAAAAGTTCTTCCGCCTGGCTCCCGGGAGGGAAGTCCGTCTGCGTTACGCGTACTTCATCAGGTGTGAGGAAGTCATTAAGGACAAAAAAACAGGGGAAGTAGTGGAACTGCGCTGCACTTATGATCCAGCTACACGGGGCGGCGATGCCCCTGACGGGAGGAAAGTCAGGGGAACGCTGCACTGGGTTTCGGCGAAACACGCGCTTGAAGCCGAAGTGCGGCTTTACGATCATCTTTTCAGCAAGAGGGATCCCGGGGATACGGAAGAAGCCGATTACAAGACCGGCCTGAATCCCGGCTCGTTGGAGGTGTTGACGAACTGCATGGTCGAACCGGGCCTGAAAGGCGCCATACCGGGGAGCCGTTTCCAGTTCGAACGGCTGGGTTATTTCTGTGTTGATGTTGTGGATTCTTCCGCGGAAAAGCCCCTTTTCAACCGGACAGTATCTTTACGTGATACCTGGGGAAAGATTGAGAAAGCGGCGGAGAAAAGAACCGGCAAGTAGAAAATTTTTCCAAACACGTCCACTTGTAGTATAATAATTTCCGCATAGTCCGTTAAAACGCTGGGATGTGGTGTAATTGGTAACACGGATGATTCTGGATCATTTGTTCCTGGTTCGAGTCCAGGCATCCCAGCCATAAAAAAGCCCGCTGAAAGCGGGTTTTTTTATGGCTGTGTAAAACGGGACGAAGGGGTATAAGATGGATAAGACCCCGAGTCTGACCGAATGCCGAAGGCATGAGGGAATGCAGGAGAGGGCGTGAAGCAATGCGACGAACAGGAGCATTGTAGCCCGAACCTGCCAGGCATCCCAGCCATTCTTTTTTAAGCACAGTTCATTTTTACATGTAAACCGTGCTTTTTTTTCTAAACCCTGTACGAATCAAGTGTTTAAGAGATAAGACTACTCAATATTAGTCAAGGTATCACCATACATAAAAACCACTATTTTTGATACTTTTGGTGGTTTTTTGGTGGTGGAAAAACTTTTTATTGGATTAACGCAGACTTTTTGATATAATATTACTGCTATGAACAAAACTAAATTTATAAATATCTTTGTACAAAAAATGATTACAGTGGTTCTTATGTGGGAGCTTGTTTTGCCTGATTCAGCAATTGCCGTTTCTTTTCCGATTACGAACGCATTGGCAGTTCAATCGATGTTCAAATTAATGGTTACAATTGCAAAAGTGGATGGGAGATTTGTAATTTTTGAAGATAAAGAGACCAGAGTGGCAATACAGAAAAGCTGGCAGAAAGACGCGGAGATACGATATTTCAATAGTTTAAAAGACAAGGCCGCTGAGATAGGATTAAGTGCGGCTGGACTGAAAAAACTGGTGAAGGAACATTTGGATAAACTTGAGTTTTTTAGTTCTCATGGAACTTATGACACGGTGAATACTGTAGTTGATGGTGAAATGTTGACTATTTCTTTTGAGGTGAACAATGAAAATGTGATTCGGCAGTTCTCAATTGAAAGAATAAATCGAGAGGCAGCTTCTCAAGAAGGATCTTTTCAGAAAACAATGGAACAAGAATATGCTAGTCGTTTAGATTTTATATCCCAGTTGACAGAGATCCCAAGAGGGCAAATAGAAAATATCATTGAAACTAGAACAAAAAATGTTCTCCTTGAGGATCTTATTATGACACGTTCTACCATCCGGAATCCGTGGGTAATTCTTAAATTTCTGGAATTAGGAAGACAAAAGTTCAGGGAAGGGATAGAAAGCCATTTACCTATGATTGTTAAATGCGGGGATGAATACTTTATAACAGAAGGAAAACATAGGTGTATATCCGCTTGGTTAATGGGGGAAAGATCTATTTTGGCAAAAGTTATTGAAATAAAAGACAGTAAAGCAGCTGAGGACTTTAGCAAAAATCTACATTTTTATGTTAGGGAGTTAAAGGGGAGGGATTTCTGTTCAGTTGAAAATACAGCCTCATGGTTTCTGAAATTGACACAGGATTCCAGAGATACTGAAAAACTGATCATTTTGGATCTCGATGACACATTATTTGATTCAAGAAAACTTGGTACAGGCGATATCGAAAGGAGAGTTTTCTATGAAGTCTACGCTGAAGAGTTGGGAGTGTCTTTCGAAGAGGGGAAACGGGCGTTTAACGCTAAGAAACGGGAGCTGGGGTTACAGTTTAATGCACAGGCTGCTGTTATGCTCGGGATAGCTGAAAAAATTATTGCAAGGAGAGCCTTACTGGATACATCGCAGCACATAAAAGAAGACAAAATTTTACAACGTATACTTAGACATCTGAAAAGGAAGGGATATACATTTACGGTTTTAACAAACAGCACTAAAGATGAAGCAACAAAAAAGGTGGCGAGGATAGGGATAGAGAAATATTTAGACGGTGTGTTCTCGGCCTTCGAGCTTGGCATACCTAAACCTGATACAGAAGCGTTTATTAAAGTCTCAGAAGAAATGGGTTTTTCGCCGGATAATACGATCTCCGTAGGTGATTCTTTGGAGAAAGACATCAAACCGGCGTATAAGGCAAAAATGCATACTATTCACATAGAGCAGCAGAAAGATATTTATAATCTGGAAGAAATAGTCGGAGAAAAAAGAAAAGAGATAGCTATGGGTATAGAATGTAATTTGGGACAGGCGTTCGTTGATACTTTGCGTGTGCGCGCCGAAGAAGCAAAGGCTAAAAAGCAGAATATTGTTATCGGCATCGATACAAGCTGGATACCCAAAGATCAATTCACGAGGGATCTGGGTCTTCAGCAGCTGATAAATAGGGTAGTTTCTTTAAATGAAGAGAAAGGTTTCGGCAATATTATTGTTGTGCGTGAAAATAATGGAAAGCAATTAGCTAAGTCTCTGACGGCTCTGGCGGAAAATAAAACAGAAAATCCATTATCAAATATGGTTGTTATAGGAAGCAGCGAAGTTCTGGATCTCGATGATTTTGATGTTTTGCGTTCCGATGAAGACCCTGAAAATTGGGCTTTTTTTTCGAAGATCGTTTTGCCTGAGGGCTTCCCGCAGAACAATTATATACGCCTTCTTCAATTGCTGGATATTTCAGTAAATCTTGCCCTGGGAAAAACCTGGACCACATCTCTAGCATTCATTGAAATAGTGCAGGAAGGTAAACGTATGTATCGCTTTATTCCGGAAATAGAACCATACGATTATTCTATTCTTGAGAAAACATACCGGGGACAACTTAAAGCTATGAGGGCTGCCTAATTCTGGTGGTTTTTTAGTGATGATTTAGCCTGAAACGTGCTTGAAATGGTTCGAGTCCAGGCATCCCAGCCATAATGAGACTGCGGTTTCAGGAGCGAAAGCGAACTGAAACCGCTAGTCGAATTAACACTCCAATGACAATACAAATGACCATACAAACCAGAAACACTAAGAATCCGACATTTGGGATATTTGCAGGGATCATATCCTTTTCCTATAAAAATCAACCACTTACATATCCACTCTATTCAAATCTAACCGATGTGTCAGTCTTAAATAATACTTCGAATTTAGTTGACAAATTTAGTGTTAGGTAGTATACTTCAATTGTATAATTTGTATAGATTCATACAAAGACTTGTATGTATTTATACAAATATTTGTATAAATACATACAAAAATAGGTAGATTATGGAATACAGGTTAACAAAACAGGATTTATTCGATATTTTAATTGGATGGAACTCATTCTTAAAGAAAAAAGTCCATTTAGTTGCTTGTGGAGGGACCGCCCTAACTCTTTTGGATATTAAAGCATCAACTAAAGATGTTGATTTTATAGTTCCAGAACTGTCAGAGTACAGTTATTTAATAAAAACATTGGGGGACTTAGGTTATGAACAAATAACAGGTTCGGGATGGGTAAGAAAAGGAGAACAATACATTTTTGATTTATTTAGAGGTAAATATATTCATACAACGGAATTACTAGAATCACCGTTAGAGGAAGGAAAAAGCACTGTAATAAAAGAAATGTCGTACATATCTTTAGCAGTTTTAAATTGTTATGACCTTATAACTAGTAAGTTATTTAGAGGTGCATCAGTAGATTATGAAGACTGCATAGATTTAATTAGAGCTAAAAAAGAAGAAATTGATATAGAAACTTTGAAGAAGCACTTTCTTGAGACGGCTGGTTACGATGTGTCGGAAGATAGTATTAAAAAGAATTTTGAGATTTTTTTGAAAAAGATTAAGAAAGAAGGAATTTATGAAGAATAGAGACTTAATAAGAAAGATGAGCAGATTAGGTTTTCCTTTGCTTGAAACGGGAGAGGTTGAGGATGCTAATAGGGTTCTTTATGAGGTTTCAAAAAGTAAAGAAACCAGGCTATGGGAAGGGTTTCCAATATTATTAGCCAATGCATCTAAAGAGGGAAGATTTGATTACGATAAAGTTGTGGATTTATGTAGGAGTAAAAAGGAAAAAAAACAGTTTTTGGATTTTGTTATTTTGTCACTATCAGTGTATAAGTATTTTCATTTGAGGTTTTGGTGGATAAGCAAGTTATATAAAAAATTTCCAGAAAGTGGAAAGGAAAAAATAAATGTATTTTTAGGGTTTTTGAGAAAAAATTCTAATTTGAAAATATCAAATTGTGAACTTAGTTCAGTGCGTATAAAAAATATCTTTGAAAATTATTTTAAAGAAGAAAAAGTCGAAAAAAAAGAAAAGGGAATAAAACACGAGGGATTGTCTTTGGAATACGCATTATCCCAAATTTTTTCACCTAAGCAAAAAGTTCTTTTTTTAATGAAACTTAGGGGGGAGAAGATGACAAAGACGGAACGAGAATATTATTCAAGATTAGTAAAAAAAAAGATTATAGCTTTATCTAATGATGAATTACATAAATTATCCCAGACGATACTTGAGTCTTAATTATAGGAGATGTGAAGCATCAAATAGCACTTTAGTATAGCATTTTTGGTGGTGAAACTGGCGGTGAAATGGTAAAAATTGAACTTGAATCTGAGAGAGTTCAGGCATCCCAGCCTGTTTGATAAAAAAGCCTGCAGAAGCAGGTTTTTTTATCAAACAGAGCGTTCGAGATTCGACAATCGATATTCGATGGAATCTGAGAATCGAGAATGCGATCGAATATCAAATTTCAAGTAGTTATTGTAAAACCTCGACCATTCCAGCTGTGATCCTGCGCCACTTCGTCTTCACTTTGTTCGGGCTCGGTGTCCAGGCCATCTTACCTTACGACTTAAAACTTACGACTCCAGCCAAAGGCTGGTCAGCCTTTGGCTGATATAACTTACAACTTCTTTATTCCTGTCCAAAATTGTCCAATTTATGTAAAAGGTAGTAGAAGTATTATATGGATACCGGATGATTGCTTTTTCACGGACGTTCTCACCCTTGGAAGGATATTTTTGGTCGGATCGATCCTTAAACTCGTTATAGTAAGTCCTCAAAAAAAACAAAAAGTGCCAGGCCTCCCCATAGAAAAAAATGACCCGGACAAGATCTGGCACCATTTATGTGGGACGTCTTGAGATTTGTTGTTTTTGTGGGTATAATTTAGAGCATGCAAGTATGGGCTTTTTGTTTTCTCATGATGTCCGCGTTTTCTGCCGCGCTGGGGCTGTCGATAATAGCACCTTTTTTGCCGGAGCTTGCCGCGCACCATGGCGCTAATGGTTTCTGGATAGGTATGATATTTGCCGGTTTTGGTCTATCACGCGGTATTGTTACGCCTTTTATAGGCAGAGTATCCGACAGGGTAGGGCGTAAGATATTTGTCGCAGGCGGCCTTTTTGTTTACACTGTCGCATCTGTGTTATATACGAAAGCGGATAATATCGGTTTTTTGATACTGGTCCGCGTTCTTCACGGGTTTTCAGCCGGTATGATATTGCCTATCGTAATGACGTATATCGGAGAGCTTTCCAGGCAAGGCAGAGAAGGTTCCACAATAGGGATAATGAATACGGTCCTGTACATGGGGGTCGCGGCAGGCCCGCTGATCGGAGGCGAAATTGCCGAACGATATGGGTTCAATGCTGTTTTCTATACCATGGCCGCTCTCGGGGCAATAACGTTTTTTCTGGTAGTATTTTTCCTTCCCGAAGTGAAAGGTCACACTCCGGGGATAAAGGCGGCCAGGGTGGCACCGTTTAACATAATGGCCAAATATGATTATATAAAAGCTTTTTTGATAATGTCATTTATTTCGGTAGCGCTTTCCGCCATCTTTATGTCGTTTCTCCCGTCTATAGCCATAAAGGATTTCGTGGACATGATGCACATAGGTTTTATTATATCCGTAAGTATATTTATAGCCGGCCTGTTGCAGATACCGTTCGGCAGGATCGCGGATCGTCACAGCCGGTTAGGTAAACTGTTACAGTGCAGCATAGGGATTTCCGTTTCCATGATAGCCATATTGGTTTTACCCCTTTGTCCGGATTTCAGGGCGCTTTTCCTGACGGGGTGCTTTATGGGAGCAGGTATCGCGATAACCGCACCCGCTTTATCGAGTTTTTCTGTCGGAATAGGGCAGAAGGGCGGCATGGGAACGTGGATGGGTATATTTTGGGCAACTATGAGCGCGGGGTTGGTTACCGCGCCGATAGCAGCGGGTATTATAATGGACCGTTTCGGAGTTGATCCTGTGTTTTATTCTTTCGGTATTTTTGCTTTTTTTGCCGTGCTTCTTTGCTTGCATTATATATACCGAAAACAAATTCAAGATTGACCTTATATCAGGGTTAACATGGAAGAAAAAGTAATACCCGTATCGCGGGAGCGAGAGGTATCGCGGACATGTTAGACGTTCGGAAGGAGGATTTGCCCCGCACCAGAACGCCCCCGACTAAAGTTGGGGTATGAAGGTGCCATCGAACGCAATGGCGTTCGGTGCGGCAGGTTCAAACCCGGAGGAAAGGTTATGCTGGATAGTTCAATACGCGTGTTGAATTTTGACGACAGCGTTGTAAGGCAGGAGAAGCTTCTTGCCGTATACAAGGCGGAAGTCATAGAGCTGAAAGATATTGCCCCGGAAGCACGGTTCTGGTTGAGCGGAAAAACCGGGGATGAGATCACCAGACGCGTTAGTTCTTTCTCGAAAAGTTCCGTCACGTTCCTGGGATCGGGTGATTTTCACCATATAAGTAATATTCTGATAAACGCGGTTGAAGGCCCGCTGACCGTCATTAATTTCGATTTTCACCCGGACTGGAATATATTTCCGTCGTGTCTCAGCTGCGGTTCGTGGGTCACGGAAACGCTGAAAAACAACAGTGTTGTGAAATTTGTTCTGGTGGGCATGTGTTCCGGAAAGGCGTCAAGTTTCTCCGTTCAGGCAGGGAACTACGCCTCCCTTGAGGACGACAGGGTGGAGATATATCCATGGTCACAGTGCCCGTCCGTAGCGTTTTTTAGAAGAGTCCCGCGGAATATATCGGTAAAAGCGGAGAACCGCCGGTTTTTTACTAAAATTTACTGGAATGAGCTAAAAGGGAAAAATTTGACGGAGTTTTTACTTGACGTGTTCAAACGTCTCCCTGCAAGACGCGTGTATGTGTCCATCGACAAAGATTGTCTGCAGAAACGGTATTCCCTGACGAATTGGCAGGAGGGGCAGCTTTCCATGGATGATCTTCTCTTGATGCTGAAGCTTATAAAGCAGCACCTGGATATAGTCGGTGCTGACATCTCGGGAGATTATTCTGAAATTTTCATCAAAGGGCCGATTAAGAAAATAGTTTCCCGCGTTAACCATCCGAAGGAATTTTCGGCGAGAGGGTTCTCGCAGTCCCGCATAACCGGGATGAACGAGGACACGAACCTGAAGATAATGAAGCTTCTGACGGGGTGAAAGGGCATCAGTCCAGTGAGATTTCTTCGACAATATTAAAGTTTTTCTGGAAATCCGGGTCGGAGGTGAGCTGCGGGAGTTTGAACTGACCGTCGTGCGCGCCTTCTTTTACCTTTTTTGCCCTGAATTTTTCAAAACTGCCGTGACAGAGAACTTTCAGGACAGGCCGCCCCAGTTCCTGTGCCGTCCTGTTGAACATGTATTCTTCATTTATGAGGCAGAGTTCCTCATCGATCGCGGCAAGAAACTCTTTTTTCTTATGGCGTGCCGGGTCATTAATGAATTCCACCAGGAACGCGTATCGCGCTGACTTCACCCGTTCCACGGAAGCAACAAAAAGTTCCAGCGATAACCCGCAGCGGTCAGTTGCTTTTTTCACCGCCTCGACCACCTGTGACTCGTAGAGTTTTTCGCCTGTCGCGGAAGTAACATTGATCCCTTTCTGTACGAATTCGATCACGGGGGTCTTATTGAAAAAACCGTCAACTCGGATCATGTCGTCGATATTGTACCTGTACAATCCGCCCGGTGTCGTCAGGACTATGAAATATTCCCGGCCCAGTTCTAATTGGTCGCACAAAAGAAGCCTTTTTTCTTTTCTGTCGATATCCTCTCGCGGGATAAACTCGTAGAAATTGGTGGCAATTGCCAGGACACCGCCCGCGCCTTCATCGCTCATTGGGATGGAACCACGCATTTCGCTGGAGAAATAACCGAAATCCCTGATCGGGACATCGCCGAAATATTTAGGGATTTCCCTCAGGTATAACTCCATCGAGCCTCGTTTCCAGCATTCTATCAACTGGAGGTCCGGCCAGAAATATTTCGGGAGAAGAGCCTTTTTTTCTTTCGCGACCCTCTCAAGCTCATTCGCCCTTTCCGGGCCGGGACACAGGGGTTTTTCCAGAGTTTTTCTGATATTAGCGGGGATGTCCAGGTTCTTCTTGAGAGTTCCGTTTCTGATATCTTTTATAACGTCGCCCCAAACCTTTTCTATCCGCTGGCACAGGAGGATTATGGTGCTGGGTGTCATGGTGGCGATGGTCGTTATGTTGTGTTCCATCCCGATACGCAGGATGGTGTAATACCGCGCGTCGTAGTCTTCGATCTCAAAGACTTCATACGGAAGGGAGTAAAGGGATTTTATTACAGCCGGCAGGTTCTTGTATGCGTGGCCGCTTTCCGCGCCGTATGAGGCACCGGAAGCGGTGTGACCGACGGATTCGGGGCTTACTATCGAGAGGATCTTTCCATTGACGATCCTCGGGTGGTCCCGGGCGATATAATATGCCCACAGGTTTACGACATCCGAATTTTTTGACTGTGAATATTTCGTCACAGGTACGAGTTTCGGCTGGCCGGTACTACCGCTTGTAATACTGAAAAAGACCGGCTTGTCGCCAGTGAGGATGTTGGGTTCTCCTTTTGCCATCCTTTCCACGCAGGGACGGAGCGCTTCGTAATCGGTCAGGGGGACACGGTTACGATACTCAGCCGCGGATCTTATAGCGGAGAAATTGTATCTCAAGCCATACTCTGTTTCCCGGTTGCGGGAGATGATCTCGCGAAGGATCTTCTCCTGCGCCTTGATCGGATCTTTGGTGGCTTTTTCAAAAGCTTTTGCTTTTAGAGCCAGCCATTTCAAAGTATAATTAAATACGTTCATGCGGTCACTCCCAAAACAAGTCTACATCTCCGGGTCTTGAAATGCAAGGGAGAAGCGAGTCGTTTTCTGGCATCCCATATAAAGTGAACGGGAAATATCCTGAACCTTATGGAGTTCAGGTCAAACTTTTTCAACGGTTTTTCTAAAGCAGCTAATTTCTTTAAAGATACGTTTAAAAGGGGTATAATTAAACCCAATGGGGCCGCAGCCTGTCGTTTTATAAAGATGTCGACCTTCAGGCTGCGGCCCCAAAAAACCATGATACACAGGACGTGAAAGTGTAGACCCGGAGCTGTTGATACAAGAACATGGACAACCAGCAAAGAATACTCGATACATTGAAAAAATACTGGGGGTATACCTCTCTCAGGCCGTTTCAGGCAGAGGTGATGCGGTCCGTTCTGGATGGAAGAGAAAGCCTGACAGTTATGCCTACCGGCGGGGGAAAATCGCTTTGTTTTCAACTTCCGGCTTTATTGACCGATGGTATGGCCGTTGTTATCTCGCCTCTAATATCTCTTATGAAAGATCAGGTGGACGACTTAAGGGATAAGGGTATTGAGGCGAGCTGTTTAAATTCGGGGATGCCTGCCGGGGTGCAGCGCGATGTGATACAAGAAGTGCTGGGTGGCGGCGTGAAACTATTGTATATCGCGCCCGAAAGGCTTCAAAAAAAGGGGATGATTGAGCTATTAAAGCCGGTCAAACTTTCTTTTTTTGTTATCGATGAAGCGCATTGTATCAGCCATTGGGGCCATGATTTTAGATCGGATTACCGTAACCTGTGGATGATCAAAGAGGTCTTTGATCAGGCGAAGATACATGCTTTTACGGCGACAGCTACAAAGGAAGTGCAACGGGATATAGTCGAACAGCTCAGGTTGAACGCGCCTGACGAGCATATAGGTCATATCGACCGCGAAAACCTTACATATCGTGTCTCACCACGCACAAATATGATGACCCAGGTGACAGACATTCTGAAAAAACATGAAAACGAACCGGGTATTATTTATTGTCTCAGGCGGAAAGATGTTGATTCAGTATCTGAGAAATTGAACAGGATGGGATATAAAAATCTTCCTTATCACGCGGGGCTTCCCGACAGTGTTCGTCATGAGAATCAGGATATGTTCGCGCGGGAGGAGGTAGATATTATCGTAGCGACAGTAGCTTTTGGCATGGGCATAGACCGTTCAAATATACGGTTTATTATTCATGCTGCCATGCCTAAAAGTATTGAGCATTACCATCAGGAAACCGGACGCGCCGGGCGTGACGGATTGCCGTCATCCTGTTATATGTTGTATGGTGGTACGGATTACCGCACGTGGAGTTATTTTATCGAACAATCTTCGGAAAGAGATGTCCCGAGGGACAAACTGAACTCGATATACAATTTTTGTTCCCGGCCGCGGTGCCGGCACAAAGTTTTAGTAAATTATTTTGGACAGGATCATGGCAGTGATAATTGCGGCGCTTGTGATTATTGTTTGAAAGAGCTTGATATGGTGGAAGAAGCGGAACTTATCGGTCAGACGGTTCTTTCCTGTATAGACGATGTCAGGGCTGGAAGGACTTATGGTTTCGGCGCGGGGCATGTGGCAAATGTGTTAAAGGGAAGCCTGACCGATAAGATCGAACGTCTGGGGCAGCAGAGCCTGGCGACCTTTGGCAAGATGGATTCTTCATCAGTAACCTTCATCCGGTATATGATAGAACAGATGGTGGGGCAGGGATTTCTTAAAAGAGAAGAAGAATTTTCGACACTTTCTGTGACGGATACGGGCCGGTTGGTTTTAGCGGGGAAGATGACGCCGACTCTTGCTAAACCGCTTATCGCCGCGAAGAAAAGCAAGATCGAGAAAAAACGCAAAGCGCGAAGAGAAAAAGATTGGGAAGGCGCGGATGAGGGGCTGTTTCAGCTGCTCAGAAAAAAACGGACAGAACTTGCCCGAGAGGAAGGAGTTGCCGCGTATATCATTTTTGGAGATAAATCCCTGAAAGATATGGCCGCGTCAAAACCGGTAACAGTGAAAGATTTCGCTGAAACATACGGGGTAGGTGAAAGAAAATTAAAAGCCTATGCCGGTGTGTTCATAGAGGTAATAAAGGGTTATCTGGAATATGAGCACGGAAAGTGACTAGAACCCATGTCATAACCCCGTTCGTTACGAGGCTGAGCGGAAAGGCCATTAACAAAGCCTGAAGGGCAAAACGCCCGGAAACATAGCCAGCGCGCTATGTTGAGAACATTTTGCCCCGAAAACGCAGTCAATGAGTTTTGCAGCCAACTGCAGTAGAACAGGATTAGGAAATGGGTTCTACTGACGGTAACGGAGCATATTAGGAAAATTTTATACTTTTTGATATATTTACTGCTGATTTATGGTCAAACTGGACCGGTAAGGTGAAGCAGAACGCGGAGCCTTTACCCACTTCACTTTCTACACATACTGTGCCATTATGCTTTTCGATCACTCTTTTAACTATTGCCAGACCAAGTCCGGTGGACTGTTCTTCGTCAGCGTGTTGTATAGTCGTTTTATAAAATTCCTTGAATACTTTCGGTAATTCGGGTTCCGGGATACCGGGCCCCTGATCTATCACTTTAGTTGCGACAAAATCCCCTTCTTGAGATATTTTTACAGTTACGGTCGTATCGGGGGACGAGTATTTAATGGCATTACCCACAAGATTGTTAAATACCTGTTGCATTCTTTCTTTATCAAAATCTATTCTGGGGATCTGATTGGCATCGGCTATTACGCTTATAGTTATGTTTTTCCTTTTGGCGATCATTCTGTTAAATTCTACAGTGTCTTCCACAAAGCCGACATAGTCATTCCTTGTAACGTTCAATTCAAGTTCCCCTGATTCTATTTTTGAAATATCCAGGAAATCGTTTATTAAACGAAGAATAAAATCATTTGATCGACTTATTATTCTTAAGAAGCGCAGTTCTTCTTTCGTTATCTTTTCATTCAGTTGTTCCAAAAGTAAAGAAGCGGTCGTTTGAATTGTTACAACCGGACTTCTGAGATCATGCGAGACTATACCTATGAACCTGTTCATGGATTTATTAAGTTGCCGAAGCTTTCTGTTTTTATCTTCCTCTATTTTGGAGAGGTAACCCAGTAGAACACCGCTCAGAAAATAGACGGCAAATCTTAAGGTCATACCGGCCATAATAATATCTCTTCCCACCCAATCTTTAAAAACATGCACTTCAATAAGAAATAACGAACAAGCGACTGTTGCCGCTAATAAACCGCCCTTTATTCCAAACCAGAACCCGGACAGAGAGATCAATGCCACATAAAGATATCCTAAAGAAATACCGAACATTCCTGTCATCTGTCTGGCGATGACCAGGCCAACAAAGCAGGTTGCGAGAAAAAACAAACGGACTTTTGTTGAGTAAATAAGTTTTAAAAACAGGTCTTTTAACATTATAATGCCTCTATAAATGTATTTTATCTCTTTCGAGGCCTGAAGTTCACTTCTGTGGCCCGGCGTTACACTATCTATGTCTTTACTTTAATTTTACCGCCACATGGCGTTTATTGCAATACCGCGAAGAACTTTTCCGGTTTTCTGCTGGACTGTTCTCAGGTTCTCTTCGTGAACCTTGCATCTGAAAGGTTTAGAAACAGGCGCGGATCTCATTAGGGTCTCTTTTATAAAAAAAGCTTCTTCTCACCGTGAAACGGAAAGAAGCTTTTTTTATAAATGGTGCGCGAGGCGAGATTTGAACTCGCACAGGATCACTCCCACTAGCCCCTCAAGCTAGCGCGTCTGCCAATTCCGCCACTCGCGCAAATAGCTTTTTATACTGTTATTTAAACCAAATTATATCAAAAATTATATGTATATACAATACAATAGTCTAGTTGGGGTCAGACCTTGACATTGACATTTTTCTTTCAAGTTTTTTCAATTTTCCGTTAAATTCTCTATCTGACTTCCGTTTCTCGTCTATCCTTGAAACTATCTTACTGATCGCTGAACTGCTCATTTTTTTATCGTAGACTGCTTCAACTATTTCTCGCAGGGTTTTATCCGTATATTTCCTTAAATAATAAACTGCTAAGTTCTTTCTCTCTTTGTTATCTCTTTGATAGTTCTCATCAAGAACTTTTAAAATAGTCTCAAGAGAAATATACATTTTCCCCAGTTTGCGTAATTCCGGTAGATCTTCTGTTTTTTTCGGTTCCGGCAAATAGTTCTTTTTTATTTCATCCACAAAATCAGTGTCTCCCAGGATAAAACCCGCTTTGATTTCTTCAAATACATTCCTTACTTTTCCCGTAATTCCCGCCTTTACGAATTCTTTATATATTTTTTTGCTTCCGCTAAAAAAGTTTAAAGTAAAATCCGTATCTAAAAATTCCGGTTTATCCCTTTTCTCGATATAATAGATATAGCTGCTCCATTTATATTCCTCCGGGCTTTTCACCATCTTCGCTCTTACGGGATTTAAATGTGTGTAACGACTTAATTCCTCCATATAGGAATCTTTATCCACAAGGATCGCTTTATATCTTCCCTGGAACAAATGGCCTGTCCTTTCTCTTTTTATATTGTAATAAGTTGTATAACTTGAATTGAGGAATTGCATGCATTTGCTTAGATTCGCAAGCGGAGTTTCAACTATCAGATGATAGTGGTTGGTCATCAGGCAATATGCGTGGACTTTTATGTTGAACCTTTTATATGCGCTTTCAAGATAAAATAAGAACTTCTCCTTATCTCTGTCTACTTTGAATATATTCCCTTTTTCATTCCCCCGGGATGTTATGTGATAAAAAGCGCCTGCATATTCTATTCTTAATGGTCTGGCCATAATATATTATATCAAGGAATACAAATTATGTCAATGTCAAGGTCTGACCCCTCACCAGTAACCCCTTATGTTTATTGTAGTTACTGTTAGGCGTTTATGGGAATTTTTAGGGATGAAGTTTGTAGTGTTAAAAATTAAAAAGTAAGGATAATAATTTGGCCCTATATCTATTAGATGATATACTTATTAGGCGTTCGTTAACATTTTGCTAACAATCAAAAGGTATTATGATATGTTGTTTTATTATTTATATTTAAAAAGTTTTAAAAAGTCTAATAATAATGACAAAAAAAGTGTTAAAAAAATTAACAAATCGGAAAAATGAATACTGACAAGCACAAAGTAAATAATAAGAATAATGACAATGATCCCGGCGGAAATCAACGTCCCCCTGATGTTGATCTGACTCAAGGCATCAGCATTATAGAAATACGTTCCAACCAGACCAAAAGGATATGGATGAAAGCCATATCCATTCTTATCGCCTTTCTTTTCTTTTTCCAGCAGACGGGTTTCGCGGACATATACAACTATAAAAGGCTCGGAGGCGTTGCTGAGGAAGTACTCCCTTCCTCCCGCGAGCAGGATCAGAGTAACAGATTCGCGCCGGCCTATCTTAAGCGGCAGCAGCAGAAGCACGAGGAGATCCTGCGCCAGAAAATGGGGAAGGAAGACCTTATGGGGCAGCTGATGAGAAGACGCAGGCGCAGGGAGGAAGAAGAAACGCCGTTGAAAAAGAAGAAGGGCTCCGGAGGAGGAGGAGAACCGCCTGACTACACGTTAACCCAGCCGGATGACCTTAATGACCCGCATGAGTTCAATGACCTGCACCATGAAAACGACGCGCTTGATAACATAGAAACGTATGATATCACAAAACATCCCGTGATAAACGTTGATTACTGGAAACAGGGCGCCGAGAAAAAACAGGAGGAGAAGACCGGGCTTGATTACTGGATAGGGTTTGAAGGAAAAGACAGGCCGGATAAAGACAGAAAGATAAAAGAAGTCATCTATTTCGGCGGCAGTGAAGAAGAGAAAATAGAGTATCTGTTATCTGGATACGTAGAAGGGGCCGATGAATATGAACCCAAGTTCAGGACGGAATATGAATACAGCGGGAACGATATATCCAGGACCCTTAAATATTATGTGGAGGGCCAGGAGGACAAAAAGGAGGGAGGCGACCTGGTGGAAGAGGCTTACTTCGAAGGCAGCGAGGACGATAACAGAATAATGCGGCGGATAACATATGACAGGGATACCGGCAGCGCGATCTCCTGCCAGGAATTCATATACGAAGAGAGAGACGAAGGAGAGGCCCTTGGCGAAGTGCGCAGTTACAGCGCCAGGGATAAAGAGTTCGATATAAACGGTAACGGCGTGATAGATGAGGGCGAGGACCGGAACGATGACGGGAAGCTCGGCGAAGATTATGACGTGGACGGTGACGGCGAGATCGACGACGTGGACGGCGACGGGCGGATAGGCGACGGCATTTTAACGAGCGTGACCTATTTTATCGGGGAAAAGGACAGGGAAGTCGCGGATTATACCATGACCCTGTCGGACGAGGGGGAGATAACCTCTACCATTATCAACTATTACCGGGGAGGTACGCGGGCGGACGGTCCCGCGACCGACGCCAAAGGCAAATGGCGTGATCCCAAGGAATACGTGGTGACCTACCGCGGTGAGATCGATGATCTGGACTCGGCCGTGGACAGTGACGGTGACGGCATGCTGGACGGTTACGAGGACAGGGTCACGAGCATTTCGTTCTATGATTCGGATCATCGCCTTCCGGGTGAAGAAGTCCTGGACTATACAAGGAATTACGCGAAGGGGAAGGTCATCCGTGACACGGTATATTTCTACGGAGAGGATGAATTGAGAGCTGCGGAGGCGAATTACAGGATGCCCCTTTCTAAATCCGTCACATACTGGGGCGACGCCATAGACGAAGACGGGAACCTGACCGAAGACGCCAGGGCGAGATCCGCGACGTTCTTCTTTATCAAGGGCAGGCTTAAAGGCGAGGAGGTCCAGGACTATACCGAGACATATCTTATGGACGGTGAGACCGTCAGGGATACGACCGTTTATTTCTACGAAGGAGACAGGAGGGCGGAAGCATCGGATATTGACGACAGGATGGAACGCACCGTTACTTACTGGGGAGAAGGCGTAAATGAGGATGGTTCGGTAAAGGGCGACGCTAAAAAGAAGAGCGAGACGATATACAGGTTCACGTCGGTCACGCAGAGAGGCGAGGAGGTGTCTGATGTAACGTTCAACTATTACAGGGACGGCGAGACGGTAAGGGACACGACGGTGTATTTCTATGAAGGGAACCGGAGGGCGGGCGAGGCCACTAACAGAAAAGGCCTGGAAAGGAGCGCTACATACTGGGGTAACGGCCTTGAAGAGGTATCGCTTCTGGACGGGGCCGGCGGCTATGATCCGGAAGGCGTCAAAGAGTATATGAAGATCAAATTCGGCATTGATATGACTTTGATCGCTACGAAGGAGGAATTGCAAAATGCCCTTCTGGACCATGTCTCGGGCGGCAATGGGGAGCTTATAAAGTTTATACTGGATCTGAACCCCGAAGATGTCCTGAACGCCGAGCAACTGGTAAGAACTTTGTTATCGATCTCTGGTAATGACGATTCAATGCTTTCGCTTCTTCTCTCAGTCGATCTTACGGGTATGACCTCTAAAGAAGATCTTCTATCCGCGCTTTTGATAAGCGCGGGCATGGATGCCGATACGGCCGATATGGCCACCATACTTCTTACCATGGACCCGGACGCGTTCGCGTCTTCCGCCGATTTTCTGAAAGACTTTATTGCTAAATCCAAGGCTAAAGGTCTTTCTTCGGATCTGATCGAGCTTATGGTCCTGTCGGCAGTATTGGATTACGAAGGCGTGAACGCTTTTCTTGGCAGTTTAACGGATCTTGCCGGCGGCGCGCTTAAAACGTTTCTTGAAAGCCTGGATCTGGAGGCAGAGGGTATAACGAGCGTGGCGGAGCTTATCCGGCACCTGATCGCCAGCGCGGCCGGGAACGGGTACACGGAAGACGATATCACGGCGCTTGTCCTGACGCTCGCTGCCGGCGCGGGAGAAGATGTGGAAGGATTCCTGCTGAATCTGACGGAGCGGGCCGAAGGCGCTCTCAAGGCCTTTCTCGAGGGGCTGGATCTTGAGGCAAAAGGTATAACGAGCGTGGCGGAGCTTATCCGGCACCTGAAAGAAAGCGCGGCCGGGAACGGGTACACGGAAGACGATGTCATGCTGCTCCTGCTATCGGTATTGACGGATGGTGAGGATATCAATGAATTATTTAATAATCTGATAAAAGTCCTGGCGGGCAGCGATGGCACTTTATCCGGGTTGATAAAAACGCTGCTGGCCACGGACATGAACGGCCTTGAAACGGCGGACGACCTGCTGAACGCGCTTATCATAACAGCGGGCGGGACCAGCAGCGTGGAGTTGAAGACACTGCTGAATGAGCTCGATAAGACGAATCCTGTTAGTGATTATACAACCGCGTCAAAACTTTTAGATGACCTGTTGTCGGTCGTGGACGTCCAGACACGCAATGAGAACCCGGATGGTATAGATCTTATAACACAACTGCGGGACAGGCTCAATGCCGGGGATCTGGATGATCCCGGCCTGCTGTCCGCCATGAATTCGCTCGCCGGCGGAAAAGGCCCGGCCGAACTTGTGACGCTTCTTCTTGGCTCGGATATGGACGATGCTCTGCTGCAGTCGTTACTGGATGTGTTGGCGGACGGAGATGTAAAGCTTCTGAACCTGTTGATGGGAGTCGACATGACCGGTGTTGAAACCGCGGAAGAGCTTTTAGACGCGCTGATGCAGATACATTCGGATGATGATTACAACGACGGGGACACGTCGAACGATATTCCCGATCTGCTGGAGATCCTGCTCGGGACCGATCCCGGGGACGGAAGTTCCTGTCCCGAATCATTTGTATACAGATATGAGGTAAAGGACGATGCCAGGCTGAAGTCCCAGACTTTTTTCCATATAGACAGGTTCGGGTCGGAACTCCCGCAATCGATCTCGGACTATACGCTGAACTACTACCGGGACGGGGAAACGATACGCGATACTACAGTCTATTTCTATGAAAGCACCGAACCCGGAGCTACCGGAGACGCCAGGGCGCACAGTGTTGATGGAGCAGAGGTATATGTGGACAGGAACAGCAGGAAGACGAGGTCCCTGACGTATAAAGGCGATGCCAGAAGTTCGATGCTGGATTTTGACGGGGACGGATTCAGCGATATCGAGGAAGAGACTTCGGAGACCGATCCGTACAATGCGGCTGACTATCCGGCGGGTTCCCCGGGTGATGACCATACTGACGATGATGAAAACATCGATGACGGCAGCGGCAACACCGCCGGAGACGGCATCAAAGATGAAGCTATAAGGAGATCGGAGACATTTTACACTTTTCATGATGAGCCTTATTACACCGTTCAGGGTGAAGAAGTCGCTGATTATACCTATGCATACACCCACGACGGGTCCGCGATCCGGGACACTACGATCTATTATTATGAAGAGCCTTTGATGAGGGCGCAGGATTCCATGGTAATAGACAGGAAGAAGCTGGTCGTGACATACCTTGACGATGTCATAGCCGGCAGTGAGTATTCAACGAACGGTCTCATACTCCCCGGAGAAGACGGGATAGCCGCCGGCGCCCTGAAGAAAACCGAGACTTATTATTATTTTGATGACTTAACAGTAGCCGGAGACGAGATATCAGATTTCACTTATAACTACATACTCGGCACGGAAAATATCAAGGAAACCGTCATATATAATTACAGAAAAGATGACGGTTCGCGGGACGATCTGAGGGCCGATGAAGTAACGCGCGAGACGGAATGTATGAGCAAATCTCTTACTTATATCGGGGATGAGATAACGGGTCCTTTAGGCTATCCCGCGAAGAGCATTACTTATTATTATTCAAAGCCGGATTCTCTCAGGGGGGACGAGATCTCCGATTACACCGAGAACCATACTACGGGCGGCAGGATAATAGACAGGACTTTCTATAAATATGGCGATAACGCGTTAAGGGCAAATGACACGTCTGTTTATCCGGACGATGCCCTTGTTCTGAGCGAGACATGGGGTTATGACAACCTTCTCCTGACGGATGACGCTTTAAAGTCACAGTCTTATTATTCGGGCTTTAAAGGCGAAGAACGCATGGAGTACGGTTATTCGTATTTTCACAATATGGAAACGGGTGAAGACGTGAGGATCCAGCGCACGGAATATCTCTACCATCCGGATGACAGGATGGACCTTACCCGGACATATGACATCAAAGGCATTACTGACGGGACTGAGCAGCGAATGAACAATGCCTTACTGCTCAACACTACTACCTATATATATGACACTATGTATAAATACAAAATGTTGACTACGGAAACCACCGGCTGGCAGTACCTGGAGCGGGACCCAGCCATGATCGTCGGAAAGTACACTACGACCACCGTATATAACGATTACCAGATCCAGGAAAGTTCTCAAACTGAAGGGATGAACGGCAGATACCTTGAGACAGAAAATGAGATCATTCTGGGCGCTTACACGACGAATACCACGTATGATCCTTTTGGCATTCTGACCGGGACCGTGACAGCCGGAACAAGCTTCAATTATATTGATACGGATAACGACGGCGTCAGGGAACATGTTATCACTGGCAGGTATACGACTTCGTCTTCTATTGCCGTGGCATCGGCTATTTCGGACGGGCAGGGAGGTTATATCAACCAGATAAATGAATTCGGTGTAGTCCGGGAATCGATCACGCGCGGGATATCCGGCAGGGAATATGACAGTATGACGGGTGGATTCAACGTTTTAACAGGTACTTACACGACAACCGCGCATAACAATAAATACGGGACGTTAACAAACCAGGTAACCGACGGTGAGAGCTACAACAAGATATATGATCCGGTAACTGATGATTACATGCAGTATACGGTAGGCAGGTACACGACAGAGGCGACGGTAATAGACGGTTTCGGCACGGTGAGAAAGACGGTGACGACAGGCGGCAGCGTGAGGCTGGACGAGAATGGCGACGAGATGGCGACAGGCAAATACACGACAGTCGCCGAGAACAACGACCATGGCACACTTATCGACCAGCAAACTACAGGTGAAAGTTACAACAAGATATTCGACCCGATAACCGATGATTACGTGCTGTACACGGTAGGCGCCTACACGACAGACGCTGCGGTGATAGACGGTTTCGGCACGGTAAGGAAGACGGAGACAGTGGGCGGCAGCGTGAGGCTGGACGACGAAGGTAATGAGATGGCGACGGGCAAATATACGACGGTCGCCGAGAACAATGTATACGGGATTCTGGAGAAGCAGGAGACGGTAGGCGAGAGCTACAACAAGATATACGACCCGGTAACCGATGATTACGTGCAGTACACGGTAGGCAGGTACACGACGGACGCTACGGTAATAGACGGGTTCGGCACGGTAAGGAAGACGGTGACAGTAGGCGGCAGCGTGAGGCTGGACGACGAAGGTAAAGAGATGGCGACAGGCGCATACACGACGGTCGCTGAGAACAACGTATACGGGGCGCTTACGAGCCAGGAGACCATAGGCGAGAGTTATAACAAGATATATGATCCGGCAACTGATAGTTACGTGCAGTACACGGTAAGCAGGTACACGACAGAGGCGACGGTAATAGACGGTTTCGGAACGGTGAGGAAGACGGTGACAGTAGGTGGCAGCGTGAGGCTGGACGACGAAGGCAATGAGATGGCGACAGGCGCATACACGACGGTCGCTGAGAACAACGTATACGGGGCGCTTACGAGCCAGGAGACCATAGGCGAGAGTTACAACAAGATATATGATCCGGCAACTGATAGTTACGTGCAGTACACGGTAGGCAGGTACACGACAGACGCTACGGTAATCGACGGGTTCGGCACAGTAAGGAAGACGGTGACAGTAGGCGGGAGCGTGAGGCTGGACGACGAAGGCAAAGAGATGGCGACAGGCGCATACACGACGGTCGCCGAGAACAACGTATACGGAACTCTGGAGAGCCAGCAGACCATAGGGGAAAGTTACAACAAGATATATGATCCGGCAACTGATAGTTACGTGCAGTACACGGTAAGCAGGTACACGACAGACGCTACGGTGATAGACGGTTTCGGCACGGTGAGGAAGACGGTGACGACAGGCGGCAGCGTGAGGCTGGACGACGAAGGCAAAGAGATGGAGACAGGCGCATACACGACGGTCGCCGAGAACAACGTATACGGGGCGCTTACGAGCCAGGAGACGGTCGGCGAGAGTTACAACAAGATATTCGACCCGATAACCGATGATTACGTGCAGTACACGGTAGGCAGGTACACGACAGACGCTACGGTAATAGACGGGTTCGGCACGGTAAGGAAGACGGAGACAGTAGGCGGCAGCGTGAGGCTGGACGAGAATGGCGACGAGATGGCGACAGGCAAATACACGACAGTCGCCGAGAACAACGTATACGGGACGCTTACGAGCCAGCAGACCATAGGCGAGAGCTACAACAAGATATATGATCCGGTAACTGATAGTTACGTGCAGTACACGGTAGGCGCCTACACGACTGATGCGACGGTAATAGACGGTTTCGGCACGGTAAGGAAGACAGTGACGACAGGCGGCAGCGTGAGGCTGGACGAGAATGGTGACGAGATGGCGACAGGCAAATACACGACGGTTGCCGGGAACAACGCATACGGGACGCTTACGAGCCAGGAGACGGTCGGCGAGAGTTACAACAAGATATATGATCCGTTAACTGATAGTTACGTGCTGTACACGGTAGGCAGGTACACGACGAAGGCGACGGTAATAGACGG
>JAYEOV010000044.1:0-32474 GCA_034723315.1 Candidatus Omnitrophota bacterium
ATCTCAATGATGTTTCCACCATGGTAGAGATACTGACAAAGCTCGGGCGCAACGTCGAAAGGGACGGCCACAGGATAGAAATATCTTCCGGCGGCGTGAAAAACGTGATAGCGGCTTATGATCTGGTCAGCACGATGCGCGCGTCCATATCAGTTCTCGGGCCGCTTCTTGCGAGGTACGGGGAGGCAAAGGTTTCATTCCCGGGTGGCTGTGTTATCGGTCCGAGACCTATCGATCTGCATCTTAAAGGGCTGAAAGCGCTCGGGGCGGACATACAGATAAGAGAGGGGTATATAGTTGCCCGGGCTGGGAGGCTGAGAGGCAGCAGGATCTATCTTGGCGGGCATTTTGGCTCAAGCGTTCTTGCCACGGCGAACATTGTTATGGCCAGCGTGCTCGCTGAAGGAGAAACGGTGATAGAGAACGCGGCGTGCGAACCGGAAATAGTGGATCTTGCGGGTTTCCTGGCGGCGATGGGAGCGGACATAAAAGGGATGGGCACGCCCACCATCAGGGTGCGGGGGGTGGCCGGGTTGAAAGGCGTGAAATATTCCGTTATCCCTGACAGAATAGAGGCGGGGACCTATATGATAGCCGCGGTTCTGACAGGCGGCAACCTGTTCCTGGAGAACGCACGGACGGAACACAATCTCGCGCTCATTGACAAACTTCATGAATGCGGAGGGGTGGTTGAAGAGCGTTCCGGCGGAGTTGATGTTTGCAGGTCAGGCAGGAGGCCGCGCGCGACGGATGTCACGACACTGCCGTATCCGGGGTTCCCGACGGATCTGCAGGCCCAGATGATGAGCCTTGTTTCGGTTTCTGAAGGTATCAGCGTGATAACCGAGAAAATATACCCCGAAAGGTTTATACACATAAGTGAGCTTAACAGAATGGGCGCCGGGATCATACTGGAAGGATCTACGGCGATCATAAAAGGCGTGAAAAGACTCAGCGGAGCGCCCGTGATGGCATCAGATCTGAGGGCTTCGGCGGCGCTGGTCCTGGCGGGCCTTGTCGCGGAAGGAAGGACGGAGATATCGAGGATATACCACCTGGACAGGGGGTACGAGCATATCGAAGATAAACTGAACGGCGCTGGCGCGAAGATCTGGAGAGTCAATTAGCACACATGATTTAGTCGCACTAACGTGTTCGTAAATCATGTGCTTATTAAAGGAGGAGAAAAGAATGGCAGTTGTTTTGAGACTAAAAAGATTCGGGACCAAGAAAAGACCTTTTTACCGTATTGTCGCGATACCGAAATCGGAAAAAAGGGACGGTAAGACTCTGGAGGAACTGGGGTTTTATGACCCGAAGAAAGGTAAAGACAAGGTTGCCCTTGACAGGGCCCGGGCTGAATACTGGTTAAAGAACGGGGCAAAACCGTCCGAAACGGTAAAAAGTATTCTCAAACGGCTTGAAATATAGTTCGGTTTTCGGTTAGCGGTGTTCGGTTACATCTACCGCCAACCGCCAACAGGAGCTCCAATGCGAATAGACATTCTGACGCTTTTCCCGGATATGTTCAGCGGTCCGTTTAACGAGTCCATGATAAAGATCGCGCGGGAAAAAGGCCTTGTGGAGATCAGGATACACGATCTGAGGAAGTGGACGGAGGACCGCCACAGGACGGCCGACGATAAACCCTACGGCGGGGGACCTGGTATGATCATGAAGGTCGAGCCGGTGGACAGGGGGGTTGCCGAGCTTAAGGAAAACGCGTGCGAAGGCACCGTGCCCATGGTAGTGATGCTTACTCCTCAGGGCCAGTGTCTCAACCAGAACACAGCGAAAGCCGTTTCCAGGATGGAACACGTAATAATCATATGCGGTCATTATGAAGGCTTTGACGAAAGGATAAGGAGCCTTGTGGACATGGAGATCTCAATAGGGGATTATATCCTGACGTGCGGGGAGATACCCGCCATGGTGTTGTGTGATACCGTGATAAGGCTTGTCCCGGGAGTCCTGGGCGACGGGGAATGTCTGGTTAACGAGTCTTTTGAGGACGATCTCCTGGAATACCCGCAGTATACACGTCCTTCTGAATATAAAAAGATGCGCGTTCCCCCGGTGCTGTTGAGTGGTGATCCGAAAAAGATAGATCAATGGCGCCGGGAAAAGGCCATGTTCAGGACCATGTCAAGGCGCCCGGATTTACTTGGAAAATAGGTTCTAAGCGCAATACGCAATACGCGATACACGATACGCGATACGCAATACGTAATAAAATATGGAGGAGGAAAGGTGAAGAAACAGATAGAGGCTGTCGAGGCGAAGTTCAAAAAGAAAGATGTGCCGCGCTTCGATATCGGAGATACCGTCGATGTCCATTTTAAGATCAAGGAAGAAAGCAAGATGCGCATACAGGTCTTCAGCGGCATCGTGATCGGTAAAAAAGGGGCCGGACTGGGGAAGATGTTCACGGTGCGTCGCATATCCTATGGTGAAGGCGTGGAACGCGTTTTCCCGATACATTCACCGCTTATAGAGAAGGTCGAGGTGAAGAAGAAAGGCAGGGTCAGGCGGGCGAAGCTTTATTACCTGCGTGGAATGAAGGGCAAAAAAGCCACCAAGGTCAGGGAAAAAATTGTCAGAAAAGAAAAGCCTTAATAACGGCCGGGACGTGTTCTTTTACGAGAAAAAGGCGCGCTCCGACGGATATGCAAGGATCGCCGGTATTGACGAAGCCGGGAGGGGTCCCCTTGCCGGGCCTGTCGTCGCGGCCGCGGTTATCGTATGTGACGGTGGTTTTACGGAAAGGATAGACGATTCAAAGAAGTTGACGGCGCGAATGAGAGAGCGCGCGTTCATTGAGATCCTGGAACGTTGCGAAGTGGGAATAGGTTCCGTGAGTGTCGGGGATATTGACAGGTTTAACATATACAACGCGACGTTGCTCGCGATGAAAAGAGCGATAGGCGAACTTGACGGGAAGCCCGATTATCTTTTGATCGACGGGAGGATGGACATCCCCGTGGACCAGTCCCGCACTTTTCTTGTCGGCGGCGAAAGCCTCAGCGTTTCCATAGCGTGCGCTTCTATCGTTGCCAAGGTTTTCAGGGACAGGCTCATGTTGGAAGAAGACCGCAGGTATCCCCTGTACGGGTTTTGCCGGCATAAAGGATACGGCACGCGTGAGCATATTGAAGCGATCAGAAAACACGGGCTTTGTTCCATACACCGCAGGACTTTCGGTCCGTTCGGCAGCCTGAGCAGGGCCCGGATGAAGCTCGAAAGACGGAAACCGGGGGGCGAAGTACGAGGTTATCCGGTGTCCCGCTAATTTGGCTCGCTGAAGTTCCGGAACTTGGGGACATTCCTGAAGGAGACACACCTCAAGTTAAAAAATGGTGATAGTGGGCATAAAAGCTGAAATTCTGGGGACACGCCTGTTGTAGATGCCTATTTTGCTCGCCCAGGCATGTCCCCAGAATATATTTCTTTTGGCAAAGTCTTGTAAGAGAAAGGAAGTGGGGTTATGAGTTACAGTTATGATCTCAGAGTCGCTTCAGAGGTAAAACTTAAGAATATCGAAGAGGTGGCGAGAAAAGCCGGTATCGCGCAAAAATATCTTACCAGTTACGGAAAATACATAGCCAAGATCCATGCTGAGGCCCTGAACAACACGTTGAAAAGCAGGAAAACAGGAAAACTTATCCTGGTCACTTCTATAACTCCCACGCATCTGGGCGAAGGTAAGACCGTAAATACGATAGGTCTTTCAATGGCCCTTAACAGGCTCGGGAAAAAAGCCATTTCCTGTATACGCCAGCCTTCGCTGGGGCCTGTTTTCGGGATTAAAGGAGGAGCCGCCGGGGGAGGATATTCCCAGGTCCTGCCCGCTGAATTACTAAACCTGAACCTTACGGGAGACTCATCCGCGGTTGCCAATGCCCAGAACCTTTGCGCCTCTTTTCTGGATAACAGCCTTTTCTGGGGTAATCCCCACAAGTTTGACAAGGAAGGCATGACATGGAAAAGGGTGGTAGACATCAACGACAGAGTTCTAAGGAATATCACTATTGGAGGAGGGGGCAAACTTCACGGTGTCAGCAGGAAGACAGGGGTGGATATAACGCCTGCCGGGGAGTGTATGGCTATACTGTCTTTGGCGGAGAACCTGAAGGACCTGAGGACCCGTCTCGGACGGATCGTCGTCGGATACACGAAAGAAGGGACGCCCGTTACGGCGGAAGACCTCAAAGCTGCCGGCGCGATGGCCGCTCTGATGAAAGAGGCGCTTAATCCCAATATCCTGCAGACCAGTGAGCACACTCCGTGTTTCGTCCATACGGGAACTTTTGCAAACGTTTCGCACGGGTCGAGTTCCGTGATAGCGGATAAGTTGGCCATGAAACTTGCCGATTTTACCGTTACCGAGAGCGGCTTCGGTGTGGACCTCGGGGCGGAGAAGTTCATTGACATAAAGTGCCGCCAGTCAAAGATCAAACCCGACGTTGTGGTGATCAACTGTTCCGTCAGGGCGCTGAAAGTGCACTGCGGCGATTTTGTGTTTAAAGGTCATTCAGTTCCGTCCCAGCTGAAAAAGGAGAACCTTTCCGCTGTTGACAGGGGCTGTTCGAACCTGGAAAAACAGGTCGAGAACCTGAAGATGTTCGGCTTGCCCGTGGTCGTGTGCATCAACAGGTTCGATTCTGATACACGCAAAGAGCTGGATGTCGTCATAAGACGCGCCGAGGCCCTTGATGTCCAGGGTATAGCCGTGAGCGAGGTATACAAGCTGGGCAGCAAGGGAGGCATGGATCTGGCGAAAGCTGTTATGAACGCTGCAAAAGAAAAGTCAAAACTCAGGTATCTGTATCCTCTGGACATGAACCTGAAAAGCAAGGTCGAACGTATTGCCAAATCCATGTACGGCGCGAGCGAGATCAAATATTCGGAGCAGTCCAGTATAAACATAAAAAATCTGGAGAAGGCCGGACTTGACCAGATGCCTGTGTGCATGGCAAAAACACACCTTTCGCTTTCAAACAACCCGAGCAAGAAAGGCCGGCCAAGAGGATTTAAACTTGCTATCGAAAATGTGAACGCGGCAGCCGGTGCGGGCTACGTAGTGGTAAAATGTGAAGGCGTAAATACAATGCCCGGTCTGCCGAAGGAGCCGCGCGGCACAGCTATAGACATAGACGTGAAAACGGGCGAGATAAAGGGGTTGATATAGATGCCATTTTATGACCCCCCTGATCTAAGAACTGATGTCTTTGCTTGAGAGCGTGAACGATAAATAATAAAGGACCGTTTGATGGGCGAAAAACCGTTTTTGCAGGCCACCGTCGAACAGTATCTCAGGGAACTGTCGCAGCGGAGCATAGTTCCGGGAGGAGGGAGCGTTTCTGCGCTTGCGGCCGCTCTGGGGGCAGGACTTAACTTGATGGTAATAAACTACAGCGCAGATCACAACTCGCCTGAAAAAGCGACAAGAGCGTTTTCAGCCGCCCGGAAACGCCAGGAGGAGAGCCTGGAACATCTTTCCCGGCTTATTGACGAGGATTGTAAGGTGTTCCGTGAACTTATGGACGCTCTGGCGGAAAAGCGCGACGCGCAGAAGGAATACAAGGCCGCCGCTTCTGTGCCGATGAGGATCTGCCGCGAGTGCCATATATCAATGCATATTTCGGAGCATCTTCTGGAAAACGCCAACAGGAACCTGCTGACCGATATAGGTTGTGCCGTTCGTATCCTGAAAGCGGCCTATTATTCAGCGGAACTGAACGCGGCAATAAACCTTGGACATATACGTGACACTTCGTTCGCTGAGAGTACAGTGAAGATTTTACGGGGCATGAGGAAAGATATAGAAGTTTCGGTAAGGGACATACAGCGTCAGCTGGCAGGCCTGGTCGAACAGGTAGAAGGGAAAGATGGCGAAGAAGATCAATGGTAAAGAGATAGCTCGCGAGATCAACGCGACCGTAAAGGAACGCATCGGGAAGATCAGCCTCTCGGTCGGACGTCCTCCAAAACTTGTATCCCTTACGGTCGGCCAGAGTGAAGATGCCCGGATCTATGTTAAAATGCAGAAGAGAACGGCTGAAAGCGTCGGTATTGAGTTCGAGACGCGTGAGCTGGATGTTGATATTTCTCAGGATGCCCTGGTCGGTGAAATAGAAAAACTGAATTCAGACAGGGCCGTAACGTCCGTTATCCTGCAGAAACCTCTTCCAGGGGGTATTGACCACAGCGGCGTTGTCGCAAACATAGATCCGAAAAAAGACGCCGAAGGCATACATCCCTTCAACCTGGGCCGGATATTCAAAAGAGAGGCGGACATCGTCCCGTGCACCCCCGGCGCCGTAATGAAAATACTTCGCGTTGAGGGAATAGACCTTTACGGCAAAGAGGCGGTTATTATAGGCCATTCCGCTATCGTGGGTAAACCGCTGAGCCTGATGCTTCTGAACGAGACTGCCACGACAACGGTTTGCCATATAGGCACTGCGGAGAAGGGAGATCTTCCCGTTCATGCCAGGAGGGCGGATATACTTGTCGTTGCCGTCGGCAAGCCCGGGATGGTCGGCGGCGACTGGATAAAGGAAGGCGCTGTGGTCATCGATGTCGGGATCAACAAGGCGGGGAACAAGGTCGTAGGCGACGTGAATTTTTCAGAGGCGGCCGGCAGGGCCTCGGTCATCACTCCGGTCCCCGGAGGAGTGGGTCCGGTGACCGTGTCCATACTGATGAGGAACGTTTTAAGGGCCTTCAGTATCCAGAACCCCGGGGCGTAGAAACCATTTCATAACCCCGTTCTACTGTGGCTGGCTGCAAAAGCCATTAGCTGCGTTTTCGGGGCAAAAAGTCCTCAACGTAGCGCACTGGCTACGTTTCCGGGCTTTTTGCCCCTCAGGCTTTGCTAAAGGCTTTTTCGCTCAGCCTCGTTACGAACCGGGTCATGAAATGGTTTCTAGAAACATGGAGCAGATATGGGAAGGATCTCACTTGAACTGGTCCCGCGCAGCAGGGAATCTTTTTCGGAAGAGCTGGAGCTGGTAAGGAAGAAGTTCACGCGCGTGGACACGATGAACATCCCGGACATCCTTAAATACGACGTCCGCATTCCCGAGGCGTGCGAGGTCGCCGTTTCGTACTTTTCCAGAGTTATCCCCCATATTCGCGCGGTTTCGATCAATAAGGAAAAACCTTTCTCATATAAGAAATTCTTCGTAAAGAACAGGATAAAGGAGATTCTGGTAATACTCGGGGACAACCCCGAGATAGTTTCGAAGAGCGAGAATCCCTGCACGTCGGTCGAGTTGATAAGGAAGATCAAGAAAGAGATGCCGGGCCTCAAGGTTTACGCCGGGATAGACCAGTGGAGGACGAGTTACGGGGAAGAGATGGAATATGCCCGGGAAAAGATCGATGCCGGCGCGGACGGTTTTTTTACCCAGCCTTTTTATGAGCTGGCGATGATAGAGAAATGGGAGAAAAACCTCCGGGATACGGAAGTTTTCTGGGGACTTGCACCTGTGATAAGACCGTCCTCGAAACGTTACTGGGAGACCCAGAACAGCATAGTTTTCCCCGACGATTTTGAATGCACGATGGACTGGAACAAGGAGTTCGCCAGGAACGTGCTTCAGATGGTTAGTGCTGATAATTTTCACGTGTATTTCTGTCCCATAACGGTTGATTTTGTTGATTATCTCACTGGAGTGCTTACTTAGCGCAAGTAGGCGCTATGGGTATCTCGTATCCAGCAAGACTGGTCGCTATGGGTATCTCGTATCGCGTATTGAGTATCACTTAGCACTTATCACTAACACCCAGAACCTGAAACCGGATTTCGGGTTACGCAGGAGAAAAAATGGCGGAAGACAAATTCACGATACTGGATTTTCGGAAAAAGAAAGAAAGCGGCGGGAAGATCACCATGCTGACGGCTTATGATTATCCCATGGCCCGACTTGTGGACTCCGCGGGCATCGACGCGGTCCTTGTGGGAGATTCTGTGGGCATGGTGATGCTGGGATACGATTCAACCGTCAGCGTTACAATGGATGAAATGATACATCACGCCAGGGCCGTGCGCAAGGGGATCACGCGAGCGTTCCTGATAGGCGACATGCCTTTTATGTCATACCAGGCAAGTGATGAGGACGCTGTGCGGAACGCCGGCAGGTTCGTTAAAGAAGCGGGATGCGCCGCGGTCAAGGTTGAGGGGGGCAAAGAGATCACGTTACGCGTCAGAGCGATAATCGACGCCGGAATACCTGTTTTGGGGCACGTAGGGCTTACCCCCCAAAGCGCGAGCAAGCTTGGGGGATACAGGGTGCAGGGAAGGGATGGCGAGTCGGCAAAAAAACTTGTAAGTGATGCCGTTGCCCTGCAGGATGCCGGGTGTTTCGCCGTGGTGCTGGAATGCGTCCCCTCCGATCTGGCAAAAAGAATAACGGAAAGGCTTGCTATACCGACCGTTGGTATCGGCGCCGGAAAGTTCTGTGACGGACAGGTGCTTGTAACGCACGATATGATCGGTTATTTTGATAAGTTTGTCCCGAAATTCGTGAAACGATACGCCAGAATAAACGATACGATAACAGAGGCCATCGGGCAGTTCAAGCGTGAAACCGAATCGGGCGCCTTCCCGGATCAGGAACATTCATTTTCATGACTTAAGGTTCATTGTTTACGATCGATGTTCAATGAGCCTCTTTCCGGAAAACCGCAGAGAAACATGAAAGCCTATATTGAAGAGACCTGGGAAAAATTATTCGGAATAAAACACGCCAGGCGTATATTTATAGCCGCCACCCGTCAGAATGTCGGGAAGACCACAGTGTCCATTGGACTTATAGCCACTTTCAGGCGCCGTTTCGGCAAGATCGGTTTCATAAAACCGGTAGGCCAGCGTTACATGCTGGAAGACGGGTACAAGGTCGACGAAGACTCGGTCTTGATGGAACGCATATTCAAATTCAAGCTTTCACTTCACGATATGTCCCCGGTCGCGATCGAGAGGAGGTATACCGAAAGGTTTCTGGACGGGAAGGTATCCGTTGACGCCTCGGTGGAGATAAAAAGCGCGTTCGACAGGGTGGCGGAGGGCAGGGAGGTTGTCATCATTGAGGGTACAGGGCATGCGGGGGTAGGTTCGGTTTTTGACCTGTCTAACGCGGCAGTGGCCAGAATGCTTGATTCAAAAGTGATCCTGGTCGCTCCCGGAGGGATAGGGAACCCTATTGACGAAGTGATGCTGAACAGATCACTTTTCGACAAAAAGGGTGTTGAACTCGCGGGGGTGATCGTAAATAAGGTCAGACCCGAAAAATACGATAAGGTCAACAATTATGTCAGCAAGGGGCTGAAAAGGCTCGGCATTCCCGTATTAGGTGTCCTTCCGTATGTAGATCTGCTGGATATCCCTACGTTGCGCGATTTCAGGGAAGAACTCGACCTGCATGTCCTGTGCGGAGAGGAATATCTGGGCAGGCAGATGAAAAAAGTCCTTGTGGGGGCGATGGAGGTGAAGGAAGCGGCTCAGCATCTTGAGGACGGCTGTCTCGTGATCACGCCGGGGAACAGGCTGGACCTCATAAACCTTTTGATAAAGGTCCATACAGGGCATTTCAGGGCCCCGAAGAAGATAGCCGGTCTTATTCTTTCAGGAGGCCGCACCCCCAAAAGGCGGGTATATAACGCTCTCAAAAAGACGGATATTCCCACGCTCATGTCGCGGCATGATACGTACGATGTGGCTTCCAGGGTGCACGACCTTACGGTAAAGATCAAGTCAAGAGACAAGAATAAGATAAGGATGGCTATTGATATGATAGAAAAATACGTGGATGTGGATCGTGTGGTCAAAAGCCTTGGATGACCCCGAAGGGGCGCGTTCTTTCCGGATCCGGCACGCTGTTTCGTACAAAAGGGGTCAGACCTTGACATTGACATTTTCTAACAGTTTAAATTATGTCAATGTCAAGGTCTGACCCCTAAAACTCCAAAGATAATTTCCCCTGTGTATTTTAGAACCCATTTCATAACCCCGTTCTACTGCGGCTGGCTGCAAAACCCATTGACTGCGTTTTCGTGGCAAAATGTCCTCAACGTAGCGCATTGGCTACGTTTCCGGGCATTTTGCCCCTCAGGCCTTGTAAATGGCCTTTTCGCTCAGCCTCGTAACGAACGGGGTTATGAAATGGGTTCCAAAAGACTTATACCGTTCATACTGGCCGTCCTTTTGACGGCCGGTTGTTCGAGCGGCGATAGTTCCGGCGTGTATTCAAGGACCGAACCGCTTATGGGGACTTTTGTGCAGGTCAAGGCCGCCGGGCCCGATCTGTCCCGGGCGAAGTTCCGGATAGCTGTGGACGGCGCTTTTGAGCTTGCCCGAAAGCTTGAAACCAGATTCAGCGTGTTTGACCCGTCAAGCGAGGTGAACCTGCTTAATATTTCCGGCAGGCTGCGGACTTCACCTGAGCTGTATGACCTGATCAAAGAGTCCAATGATGTAAGCAGGATAACCGGCGGCGAATTTGACATAACCGTATCACCCGCGCTTAAGGCCGACGGCTTTTATAAGGAGATGCCCGCGCAGGTGAGGGATAAGATGCCTGACAGTTTTGAGGGGGTGGGCTGGAGAAATATCGAACTTGATGCCGGCGGCGGGAGCGTAACTTTACGCAACCGCGCGTGGATAGATCTTTCCGGCATAGCAAAGGGTTATATCGTCGACAGGATGACCGGCTATTTGAAAGAACGGGAAGTGACGGAATTAATGATAAATGCCGGAGGGGATATCTATTGCGGAAGCGGGAAGAACGGCGAAAAATGGAAGGTAGGCGTCAGAAAGCCCGCGTCGGGAGATATCATCCTTGTACTTGGTATTGAAGACATGGCCGTTGCCACAAGCGGTGATTACGAGAACGTGGTCTTCGACAGGAAGAAGGGAGAGGTCATATCGCATATAATAGATCCGTCCACGGATGAGGCGAAAGCGGAAATACCTTCCAGCGTCACGGTCATAGCTCTTTCCTGCGCCAGGGCGGACGCTTTATCTACCGGGATGATGGCCATGGGCAGAGATAAAGCCCTGGCACTTGCTGATTCGCTGGAAGATGTGGAGATAATAGTCGTAGAATGTCCGGAAGGCCGGCACCTGGTCAGTTTTTCCGGGAACGCGGAGAGATACGTGGTAGAGAGGTGACCGTCATGCGCGTAGTCGTAGCCATGTCAGGCGGAGTTGATTCAAGCGTCGCGGGGCTCATACTCAAAAGAAAAGGTTATGAGGTAATAGGGGTCACGATCAAGATGTGGCCCAAAGAGGAATACGGCTCAGGAGGGGAAAAGCTGTGCTGCTCACTTGATGCCATACAATACGCCCGCAGCGTTGCCGAGGACCTCGGGATCCCTTATTACGTCATAGACCTGTCAAAAGAGTTTGCCGAGATCGTCAGGGACTATTTCGCCGCGGAATATTCCCGGGGGAGGACGCCCAATCCCTGTATTTACTGTAATAGCAAAATAAAGTTCGGATATCTTCTTAGAAAAGCCCGTGAATTAGGCGCTGAAAAGATCGCCACGGGACATTACGCCTGTATTCTCGAGAAGGACGGACAATGCTTACTGGCGGAAGCAAAGGATAAATGGCGCGACCAGTCATATTTCCTTTACGATATCCCCAGAGAGACTCTGGCGCATCTCATGTTCCCGGTAGGAGATCTCACAAAGGAAGAAGTAAAGGAAGCGGCAGTGAACCGGAATTTCATGTCGGCACGGCGCAAATCAAGTCAGGATATATGTTTTGCCACAGCCGATGGGGATTACCGCCGGTACCTCAGCGATCTGGGAGTGGAGGCGTTCCAGCATGGCGACATACTGGATGTCAAGGGTAAAGTCGTCGGGGAACACAAGGGGATAGCTTCATATACTATCGGGCAGCGCCGCGGTCTCGGGTTGGCAGGGCCGGAGCCTGTTTATGTGCTTAAGATAGACCCGGGGAATAACACAATAACAGTAGGGGGAAAAACTCACGCGATGAACAGGAAGATACGTGTCTCGGGATTTAACTGGATACTGTTCGATAAGCTTGACAGGTCCAGGCAATTCGCGACGAGGATAAGGTACAACGGGGAAAAAACAGGTGCGCTCGTTACCCCCTGGGGGGATGACGAAGCGATAGTGGAGTTTGAAGAGCCTCAGTTCGCGCCGACCCCCGGACAGGCGGCTGTATTCTACCACGGCGATCTGGTAGCCGGAGGGGGCTGGATAGAGGAAGTGCTGTAATATCGGTGTCAGGCCTCGCCATAGCACAAAATACACTTTTTTATAGGTGTCAATATTTTGTGCTATGGCGAGGCCTGACACCCGTAAAACTGGTAGCGGGGGACGGACTCGAACCGTCGACAACACGGGTATGAGCCGTGCGCTCTAACCAGCTGAGCTACCCCGCCATATCCGATTGAATTTCAATTATATGTTAAACGCGGCTGTTTGTCAATCAGCGGCGGGCCTTTCAGCGGCGGGCCTTTCCTGTATTCCTTGGCTGGCATATTATAAGGTCAGTTCCCGGGGGAAGGACCGTTTCTGCCCCGGCAGTATCTTATACTGGAATCCGCGAGGTTTTTATCATATAATATTACCGTTCGATATCGGTACCGTATCATGATCATGAAAAAGCTTTACCTGGGTATATTCGTTGTATCAGTTTTGACCGCCCCTCTTGTTTTTTCACAGGCCATCGGTTTGCGTTCAGGCCGCAATATGGATTATGTCCCTGAACCGCGGCTTATTTCCCCGGTCACGCAGGAAGTTGTATTGACGGGGAAGGAGGATCTCGAGTTCAGGTGGAGCCCGCATGAGGGGAGAGGTTCAGGTCTCAGAAAATATTATGATTTCAGGATATACAAAGGATATGAAATGGTCGAATCGACCCGTATATACAGGAAAAAGACCCCGGGAGATAAAGATAGGATCGATGTGAGCGCGGATCTTTTTGAGAACGGACAGATCTATACCTGGTCTCTGAGATTGGGATATAAGGGTATAGGGAAAAGCACGAGAAGCTACCAGTCCTTTAAAACAGTAAAATAGCGGAATGATTTAATACAGTAGGAATTTTCTTTTTGGATCTCGTGTTTCACTCGCTTTGCTCGTTCACGCGGTATTAAATGAGCACTATGACTTGCGCTTCTTTGCCTCCTTTGCCAATTGTCTTTATACCATTTGGCTTCGGAGGATTTCGCAGTCGCGTAAGCCATGTGATCATTTAACTTGAACTAAGGCCTCAGGGGGGGCCACAAAAGGAGGTTGGGATATGGATAATTTTCGTTCACCGGATGATCTCTTCAAGGAAGAGGCAAGAAAAGTTAAGCAGATGGGAAAGGACTACGCGAAATATTTACCTGTTGTAATAGCGGTATTTGTTGTGATCTTCGCCCTGCAGGGGATAGTCTACTCAATAGGTCCTGATGAAGTAGGCGTGATCCAGAGATTCGGCAAGTATGTCCGCACTACCGATCCGGGTCTTCATGCCAAACTTCCGTTCGGCATCGAAAAAGTGACCCCGGTAAAGGTGAAGAAGATATTCAAAGAGGAGTTCGGTTTCAGGACAGCGCGACCGGGGATAAGGAGCGTGTACGCGCCGCGCCAGTTCACGGACGAGTCGCTCATGCTTACCGGCGACCTCAATATACTGGACGTGCAGTGGATCGTCCAGTTCAGGGTGAACGATCCGGTGAAACTGCTTTTCAGGACAAGGGATCCCGTAGGAAACGTCAGGGCCATGTCGGAGGTAGTGATGCGCCGGTTGTGCGGCAATTACACTGTTGACGAGGTTCTTACGACAAAAAGACAGGAGATCGCCCTGCAGGCACAGGGAGATCTGCAGGAGCTGCTCATTAAATACCAGACGGGCATAACGGTCGTAACGTTAAAGCTGCTGGATGTGAACCCGCCGGAAAAAGTAAAACCGGCCTTTAACGAGGTGAACGAGGCCAAACAGGAGCGCGAACGCATGATCAATGAGGCCTGGGAGGCCTATAACAAAACGATCCCGAGAGCCAAAGGCGAAGCGATGAGGACTATCAGCCAGGCCGAGGGTTACGGTTTGGATAAGGTGAACCGTTCGAAAGGCGAATCGGAAAGGTTCCTTGCGACGTGGGAGGAATACAGGAAAGCTCCTGAAATAACGCAGAAAAGGCTTTATCTGGAGACCATGGCGGGAGTGCTGCCAGGGGCGCATAAAAAGTATGTCATAGATTCCGGGCAAACATCCATCTTGCCCTTGTTGAAGCTTGGCGAAGAAGGGGGAGGACAGCAATGAACAGAGCTATAAGAATAATAGTTGCCATAGCGATTATCGTGGGTATCGCGTTTTTATCGGGCGTCATGTATATAGTTTCAGAGACGAAACAGGTCGTTGTAACCCAGTTCGGCAGGCCTGTCGGCCCCCCGGTGACAGGTGCCGGCCTTCATTTCAAACTCCCGTTCATACAGCAGGCAAATTATTTCGATAAGCGCCTTCTTGAATGGGACGGCGATCCGAACCAGATCCCCACAAAGGACAAGAAGTATATCTGGGTAGATACCACTGCCAGGTGGCGTGTACAGGACGCTTTAAAGTTCATGCAGTCAGTAGGCAGCGAAAGGGGGGCTCATGCCCGGCTGGATGATATCATAAACTCCGCTACCAGGGATGTCATTACGAATCATCCGCTGGTGGAGACTATCAGGGATTCCAACCGTATACTTGATACCCCGAAAGGCGATGACATCGTGGCGATAGCCGAGGAAGCCCTTGAGAGGATTTCCGTGGGGAGGCATGACCTGGAAAACGACATACTTGTCCGCGCCCAGGAACTTGCCCCGCAGTACGGGATCGACCTGGTGGACGTTCGCATCAAACGCGTCAATTATGTCAAAGAGGTAAAGGAGAAGGTTTATGATCGAATGATCTCTGAAAGGAAGCGGGCGGCGGAACAGTATCGCTCCGAGGGAAGGGGTAAGAGCGCCGAAATAAAAGGGCAGATGGAAAAAGAACTCAAGCTGATCTCGTCCGAAGCTTACAAGAAAGCCCAGGGCATACGCGGAAAGGCCGACGCGGAAGCTATTACCATATATGCGGAGGCGTATAACAATGACCCGGATTTTTACTCGTTCATGAAGACCCTGGAGACTTACAAAGATACCGTTGACGGCAACACTACGGTGATACTTACAACGGACGGGGATTATTACAAGTATCTTAAGAAAATGGATTAATGATCTCTGTCCGGTGAGCGAAGATCCGTATTGAAGCGGTCCTCAGGACAAAGGGAGGGCTATGGACAAAGGGCCGGGAAAAAGTTTTGAAAAAGGGAACATGTCCGCCGATGAAGAGCTGAAAAAGGCCTATAAGGAACTTAAAGATTCCCACATAGAGATGATATTCCGCCTGGCGCTCGTAGCGGAATTCAGGGATCCGGCGATGGGAACCCATCTTGTTCGTATAGCGGATTACAGCAGGATCATCGCTGAAGGTCTCGGTCTGCCGGAAGAGGATGTGGAGGTCATCGGATATGCCAGCCCCATGCATGATGTCGGCAAGGTCATGCTCCCGGATACAATACTGAAGAAAAAAGGGATACTGACCCGGGAAGAGATAGTTCTTATGAGAAGACACCCGATCGTAGGGGCAGATGTCTTCAAGAACGCCAAGTCCTCCATTTTACAGGCATGCGGCGTCATAGCGCTTACCCATCATGAATGGTTTGACGGGTCAGGGTATCCGCGGGGCCTCGAAGGGGAACAGATCCCTCTATGTGGCAGGATCGTTGCCCTTGCCGATTGTTTTGACGCGTACACCACGGAGCGGCCGTACAAGAAAGCGTTTAGCTTTGAAGTATCCGTTTCCATGGTCAGGGAAAGATCCGGAAGCCATTTTGATCCTTCTGTTGTCCGGGCGTTCATGAGTAACGAAGATATGATAAAACAGGTCTGGGAAGCTAACCGGGATATCGACTCTTTCATTAAGCATATGGGTATAGGAAAAAAAACGGCGTTTTTGTAGGACACGAACGCTATCGCAGGCCTGTCGCTGATAGTAGAGTGAATTTTCCCGGAAATAATCCGCAAGGAGGCATAATGGCAAAGGAGAAAAAGCTCAAAAAAGTTCCCGTGTCCCAGGTCAGGACCTTCAAGATAAAGAACCGCCGAGGGTGTGCCGCTATCTGCAGGAACAACCTTACCGAAGGGGTAAACACAAGACAGGCTCTGGACAGGATGAACAAAGCGCTTAAACGCATGGGGTACATCCTGGAAGCTCAGTGAAGATTGAAGTTTGGTGTTGGATTTTAGGCTTCAGGTTCTGTCAGTAAAGTCCGGAACCGCATTCAGCATTTCATATCACAGTGTCAGTATGACAAACGTATTTATTTCTGTTATTGTCTTCATCGTGGTCATCGTGATACACGAACTTGCCCACGGGTACGCCGCTTACATTCTCGGCGATCCGACGGCCAAGCAGGCGGGTAGACTAACGCTGAATCCGCTGGCACATCTTGATCCTGTGGGAACCGTGATACTGCCGGCGCTGCTTATAATGACACGGTCTCCTGTAATATTCGGCTGGGCCAAACCGGTGCCGATAAACCCATACAACTTTGCCGACCCGAGGAAGGGGATGCTATTGACCAGTTTCGCGGGTCCCGGATCGAATTTTGTCCTCGCGGCGGTGTTCGCGGCTCTTTTTAAAACGGGATGGTTTCCCGCGCATTCCATACCCTGGGTATTTTTGCTCTACGGGGTCCTGATCAGCCTTGTCCTGGGGTTGTTCAACTTGATCCCCGTACCGCCGCTTGACGGCGCTAATATGGTAGCTTCGGTCCTGCCTGCAAAACTTGCGAGACAGTATATGAAGGTCGAAAGATACGGGTTCATTATCCTTATAGGGCTTCTGTATCTTGGTCTGTTCGACAGGGTGATACTCCCGCTTGTTACCGTGCTTATGAGGTTACTTATCGGTTCTTAACGGACACCGGATCAAAGTCTGTTGAAGGCCTGTTTCAGAGGCGTGTTATTGTCGGGAAACAAAGGAAAACAGGATGAAAAAATGTCCTTATTGCGCAGAAATGATCCAGGAAAAAGCCGTAAAATGCAAGTTTTGCGGGAAATGGTTGAATAAAACCGGCGGGGGCGGCAAAGAAGAGACTAAAGAAAGTGTTGCTCAAGGTCCTATCACTTGTCCTAAATGCAACGTGCGGATGAAGACCGTGATACGCGGAGGGGTTGAGACGGACGAGTGTCCGGAATGCGGGGGTATCTGGGTCGATCGGGTTGAAGAGAAGCAGGTTCTGGAAATGGAACCAGCGGTTTTCACGGTTGATGATCTGAGGAACCTGAGAAAGGTCTACAAGCCGGAAGGCAAGATCGAGAAGGTCAAATATTTCAAATGCCCGCGATGCGGCAAATTCATGTGGCGCAAGAATTACATGCACCATTCCGGGGTCATCGTTGATAAATGCAGGGAACACGGGACTTTTTTTGACAAGGGCGAACTTGAAAAGGCCATCGAGTTCATCAAAAAAGGCGGCGTTGAATACGAAAAGCTGAAGATCGCGGAGATCGGAATATACGAGACCCAGAGCAAGCTGATAAACGAGATCAGCAGGGTCGAGAGGCAGGTGTGGAGGCTTCACTGGGTAGGCAGGTTCCTGAGTATGCTGGGTTTTTAGAAATGCTGATGAAAAGATGAAGATTAAAAAAGGGGTGTTATGCCAGTGTCAGTTGACAGAAAAATGATCGAGCTCGGCATGAAAGTCGCGGATCTCAAGATGTGCCAGGAGGACAAGATCTGGTCGCGTTACAGTAATGACAAGGTCGATATCGGGGAACAGCTCGCCAGGGTCATAAGGACGTTGAGCATGGCGTTTCCTTTGTCCAGGCCCCTCAGGGCTCTTTCCATAGGTTCAAGTGATGAGCCGCAGTTCAGGATACTGGAGACCGCCTTCAGGGGAGGGCTCTATCTGTTCGATGTGGACGGAGAAGCGCTGGAATTAGTGAAGGAGCGCATCTGCCGCCAGAACACGGATCATGTCAGGACCATATGCGGTGATTATAAGAAGAGCTTCCTGGATCCCGGCAAGGCGGAACTTTTCGTGAAGAACAGGCTTCACGGGAAAAGAGTAGATCTCATTACTTTGCATCACTCCCTTTATTATTGCAGGAAAGAAACATGGCATACGATCCTGCAGAACCTTTACAGGAAGGTCCTTGCGCCAAAGGGGGCTGTGCATGTCGTGCTTATGGACGCTGAGACTGAAAGGCGGGACAGCACGACATGGCTGTATAACCATTTTGTATACAAGTTCTTTGGTTGCCGTAATGATCAGGACCTTATTGAACTGAAAAGGGAACTTAAGAGAAACAGGATTTTCAGGAACGCCCAGATACTGTCAAGGACAAACGATGTCCGCTTTTTTGTGGATGATTTTGAGAAG
This sequence comes from Candidatus Omnitrophota bacterium, assembly GCA_034723315.1. Classification (GTDB taxonomy): domain Bacteria; phylum Omnitrophota; class Gorgyraeia; order Tantalellales; family Tantalellaceae; genus JAYEOV01. The sequence goes on from JAYEOV010000044.1 coordinate 18,444, forward strand.
TTCATGGCTGTTATATGGATGATACTTCTTTATCCGCAGGTCCACACGTACAGCTCGAAGCAGAAGGAGGAGGTTACGAGGTTTGTTTTCAAAATGTTCTGGCAAAGGAAAAAACCGCTTATCCAGCTTCAGGATCACCTGGTGATATATCGTGGGATCGGTTTCGACGGACTTATTTAACAGGATAGGTGTCAACAGAGGGGTCAGACCTTGACATTGACATAAAATGTCAATGTCAAGGTCTGACCCCTAAAACTGCTATGGCGAGGCCTGACACTATTTAAAGACCGGGGCAAGGAAGCAGGGTAATGAAAGAGTTCGAGATCAAGAAGAAGATAGTATCGCTGTTCCGCGAGAACGAAGAGGGGTTTGTTTCCGGTGAGGATATTTCGGAGATCCTGGGGTTCTCACGGGCCGGGGTCTGGAAATACATCAGTAAGCTCCGCGGGGAAGGATATGTGATCGAGGCTGTCCCGCACCTTGGTTACAGGCTGAAGTCCGTTCCCGACAGGATGTACGGATACCATATCAGCAATGAGCTGAAAACAAATACACTTGGAAAAAAATCCATCTATTATTATGAAAGCATAACTTCCACTAACGACAGGGCTTACGAGCTTGCGGAAGAAGGCGAGCCGGAAGGAACGGTTGTCGTTGCGGAGACACAGACCAGGGGTAAGGGAAGGGTGGGAAGAAAATGGATGTCGCCGAAAGGCGATGGCATTTACATGTCGCTCATTTTGCGCCCGGACCTGGAAATGGACGAGATACCCGCCGTTACCCTTATTTCCGCGCTGGCTATCATAAAGTCGATAAAAAAATTGTGTGGGCTTTCCGCCGGCATGAAATGGCCGAACGATGTGATGATCGCGGGGAGAAAGGTATGCGGGATCCTGACGGAGATCAAGGCACAACCGGACAGGGTGGATTTTCTTATTCTCGGCATAGGTATCAATGTTAACACCTCTAACAGGAAACTGCCTCCTGAAGGGATAAGCTTGAAAACAGGCTGTGAACGTAATATAGACCGCACGGAACTTATGAAGGCTGTTCTTGAGGACCTCGAAGAGATCTATTCGCAGTTCAAAAAGGAGAGTTTCAATTCCCTCAGAGATGAGTGTAAGGCTTTATCCTCGATCCTTGGCAAGCGTGTTAATGTCGTGGAACATCACAGGTCCGTCAGGGGGATGGCTGTGGACATCGACGAAAAGGGCGCGCTTATAGTCAGGTTGGATAACGGCATTCTTCAAAGGGTTTTCAGCGGCGACGTGGTCTTGTGCAGATAAAACGTAATGACTGATCAGTGATGAGTGAGCAGTCGGGGAGTTTTTATAACCCCGACTGCTCAGATAATTGCATTGTGATCTTATCATGAAACTTTTGATAGATATAGGAAATACAAATACCTCTTTGGCGGTCGTAAAGGGCGGGAAGGTCAGGAAAAGATATTTTATTCGCACCGCGAGGAAACAGGTCGAACAGAAGTCCCTTAGAAGGCTTTTCGGCCCTGTTCTCAGCATGATTGAGGAGGTCGTGATAGTCAGCGTTGTTCCGAAATTCCTTCCTATTATAAAAAGGAACATCAGAGCCGTTGTTCCTGATGTCCCGGTATATGTTGTCGGAAGGGATATTAAGGTCCCGATGAGGATCAGGTACAAAAAGCCCGGAGAAGTAGGGCAGGACCGTCTGGTGACATCATTTTCCGCGTACCGGCTTTTCGGCTCACAGGTCCTTGTGGTGGATTTCGGAACCGCTGTAACTTTTGATCTGGTAAATAATAAAGGAGATTACGAGGGGGGACTTATCTTCCCGGGGTTAAGGCTCGGTCTGGAATCGCTTGTCAGGAACACGGCATTGCTGCCCCGGGTCAGGATCCGATCGACAAAGGGGCTGATAGGAAGGGATACGCGGAGCAGTATGAACAAGGGCATAATATTGGGTTACGCGGCCTTGTGTGACGGTATAATAAGGATGTTCAGGGAAAAATACGGGAAGAAACTTAAAGTTATAGCGACCGGTGGCGATGCCGGTCTTATTAAAAAATATTCCAGCCAGATAAAAGCGGTATACCCTGATCTGCTATTTGAAGGGCTGTACCTTCTTTCCGAATCCGGTTCAAAGAAGAATTAGTCGATTCAAAACCTTGATATTTTCTCAAAATATTTCTTGACAATAAAGGAGAATTTTTTATAATGGATATTCCGTTAGCACTCTCAAACGGTGAGTGCTAACATCGAAAAAGGAGAAAAGAAGAAAACTTAATAAACCGAAACGAAGGAGAAAGTTATGAAGGTAAGACCACTTGGTGACAGAGTTCTTGTGGAGGTTCTTGAGGCGGAAGAGATCACGAAAGGCGGGATCGTCCTGCCTGATACCGCGAAAGAGAAACCGCAGCAGGCGAAAGTCGTTGCTACCGGCAAGGGAAAAGTATCGGACGAAGGTAATGCCGTTCCGCTGGAAGTAAAAGAAGGGGACGTAGTGCTTTTCGGAAAATATTCCGGGACGGAACTGAAAATAGATGAGAAAAATCTGCTGATGTTAAAGGAAGAGGACATCCTGGGCATCATCAAATAATCTTTTCAAACGAAGAACGTAATTGAATGATAATAAAGGAGGAAAAATGGCGAAACAATTACAATTCAGCGATGAAGGCCGCCGTTCAATATTAAGCGGTGTGGAAAAACTTACTGACGCGGTCAAAGTGACACTGGGGCCCAAGGGAAGGAACGTTGTTATCGAGAAGAAGTTCGGCGCTCCCACGATCACCAAGGATGGCGTTACGGTTGCAAAAGAGATAGAGCTGGAGGACCCTTACGAGAACCTCGGCGCGGAAATGGTAAAAGAAGTCGCTTCAAAGACAAGCGATGTAGCGGGCGACGGGACGACTACCGCGACGCTTCTCGCGGAATCCATCTACAGGGAAGGACTGAAGAACGTGACTTCCGGCGCTAATCCCATGCAGATCAAAAGAGGGATCGAGAAAGCCGTGGATACGATAGTGGAGGAACTGGAAAAGGTCTCAACACCCACCAAGGAGCCTGAGAAGATAGCGCAGGTAGCGTCAATAGCCGCCAACAACGACAGGGAGATAGGCGACAGGATCGCCGAAGCCATGGAAAAAGTGGGCAGCGAGGGTGTTATAACCGTGGAGGAAGGCAAATCGCTTGAGACAAGCCTTAAACTGGTAGAGGGTATGCAGTTCGATCAGGGATATCTTTCCCCGTATTTTGTCACAGACACGGAAAGAATGGAGTGCGTGCTTGAAGACCCCTATATTCTCATAAATGAGAAGAAGGTCTCTAACATGAAAAATCTTCTTCCACTCCTTGAAAAGGTAGCTCAGGCGGGGAAACCTTTCCTGATCATTTCCGAGGAGACGGAAGGCGAGGCCCTTGCGACTCTCGTCGTTAACAAAATAAGGGGCACGTTCAGCTGCTGCGCTGTTAAGGCTCCGGGTTACGGCGACAGGAGAAAGGCCATGCTCGGGGATATAGCCGTTCTTACAGGCGGTAAGGCCGTTACCGAGGATCTGGGCATCAAACTGGAAAATGTAACGCTGGACGACCTGGGCCGGGCAAAAAGGGTTACCATCAATAAGGAAAATACTACCATTATCGAGGGAACCGGAAGTTCGGACGCCGTCAAGGCCAGGATAACCCAGATCAAGAACGAAATAGAAGAAAGCGATTCCGACTACGACAGGGAAAAGCTCCAGGAACGCCTTGCGAAACTCGCCGGAGGCGTCGCGATAATCCACGTCGGCGCGGCTACCGAGATAGAAATGAAAGAGAAAAAGGCGAGGATTGAAGACGCTCTGCACGCGACGCGGGCGGCAACGGAGGAAGGGATCGTTCCCGGTGGCGGGATAGCTCTCCTGAGAGCAAGGAAGAAGCTGGCCGATCTGAAGTTGGACGGCGACGAGAGGGTAGGCGTCCAGATCATTGAGCGCGCCCTGGAAGAGCCCGTCCGTATGATCGCCAGCAATGCCGGGCAGGAAGGTTCTGTCGTTGTCCAGAAGCTTCTTACCGAGAAAGATGAAAAGGTCGGATATGATGCCGAGGGAGATCGTTTTACCGATATGGTTAAGGCAGGGATCATCGATCCGGCAAAGGTCACGCGCAGCGCCCTCCAGAACGCTGCCAGTATCGCTTCTCTCATGATCACCACCGAGGCAATCGTGTGTGATAAACCGGATGAGAAGAAAGATATGCCGCCGATGCCCGGAGGAGGCATGGGTGGTGGTGGCATGGGCATGATGTAAATGAGCACATCACTTAGCGAACGATAGTTCGCTAAGTGATAAGTGCGAATTTATCCTGAGCGAGGGAGCGAATGCGCGACCGAGCCGAAGGATCTTAAAAAGGCGGGTCTTTGACCCGCCTTTTTTTGCAGGAATAAGATAGGGCCTCCGTTCATAGCTTCCCCCCTTTGAAAAAGGGGGCCAGGGGGATTTTTTTAATTTAACTTATTCACGTCCGCTCAACATGATTACTCTTGACTTGCAGAGGCTATGTGTTAAAATTATATTTGCTTCAGGGTAAGGTGCTGCTATCCGACGAGGGTGGGTAATTCCTTAGCCGGCGGTGATTTCCCGGTTTTTGCGGGAACGGGAATAAGTCCGCGAGGCCGCGTTATGCGGCCTGAATTCGTGAAAATCGAATACCGACCGTAAAGCCGGGATGGGAGAAGCGTTAAACGTATCTCATTTTAAAACCCTGAAGTGTTATGCTTCAGGGTTTTTTAGTGTGGGATAACCGGTCAATGCCGGCATGTCGCGGGAGGAACAGACATGAAATTGAACTCAATAAAGGAAGTAATAAAGGATATCAGAAGAGGCCGGATGGTCGTAGTGGTGGATGACCCTTTCAGGGAGAACGAAGGGGATCTCATAGTATCCGCGGCGAAGATCACCGCCGGGAAGATAAATTTCATGGCGAAATACGGCAGGGGGCTTATCTGCGTCCCGATGGAAGATGACAGGGCGGAGAAGCTGGGTCTTCATCTGATGTCGACCGCCCCGCAGGATCCCTTCAAAACGGCCTGGGCGGTATCTGTTGATGCCGCTAAAGGCGTAACTACAGGGATATCGGCGCATGACAGGGCGCGCACCATAAAGCTCCTTGCGGATCCCGGGTCTGCCGATGAGGATTTCGTAAAACCCGGTCATGTTTTTCCCCTCAGGTCTAAAAAAGGAGGGGTCCTTGTCAGGGCAGGCCATACCGAGGCAAGCATCGACCTTATGAAACTCGCGGGTCAGACGCCTGTGGGTGTGATATGCGAGATCATGAACGAGAACGGCACTATGGCGCGCATGCCGGACCTGGTGAGATTCGCGGCGAAACATGACCTGAAGATCTGCACCATAGAGGACCTGATAAGGTACCGCAGGGAAGAGGAGTACCTTATCGAGAAAATAGCGGAAACCGACCTTCCGACGCCTTACGGGACCTTCCGGCTTTACGCGTATAAGTCAATGATCGATGATTATCAGCATCTTGCCCTGGTCAAGGGTGACATTACGAAAGGAGAGGTGCTTGTGAGGGTCCATTCACAGTGCCTGACAGGAGATGTCTTTCACTCTCTCCGCTGCGATTGCGGGGATCAGCTTGAGAAAACCATGCAGATAGTAACCGGAGAAGGCAAGGGGGTCATCCTGTATCTTTCACAGGAAGGACGCGGCATAGGCATCCTGAACAAATTGAAAGCTTACCAGTTGCAGGATGAAGGTTATGACACGGTCGAAGCGAATGAAAAACTCGGCTTCAGGGCCGATCTGAGGGATTACGGGATAGGGGCCCAGATACTGTCGGATCTCGGGCTGAAAAGAATAAAACTTTTGACCAATAATCCGAGAAAGATAATAGGGCTGAGAGGTTACGGCCTGCGGGTAGTGAGCCGGGTACCCCTTGAGATAAAGCCGGGAGCCAGGAACAGGAGCTATTTGCGCGTGAAAAAAAGACGTATGGGTCATAAGCTGAAGTATGTATAGAAGAGGAGGTAAAGATGAGAGTTTCAAAGGTGATCAAAGGCAACATGATATCAAAGGGCAAGAAATTCGGTATCGTCGTATCGCGTTTTAACGAGTTCGTGTCCTCTAACCTGCTGGACGGCGCGATTGATACGCTTCTCAAGCACGGAGTGAAAGAGGATGAGATCTCGGTTGTATGGGTGCCGGGTTCTTTTGAGGTGCCGATGCTCGCGAAGAGGATGGCGGATTCCGGGGAATATGACGCCGTGATATGTCTTGGGGCCATTATAAGGGGGGAGACGCCACATTTTGATTTCATAGCCGGTGAAGCGACCAAAGGCGTGGCGAAAGTCGGAATGGAAAGCGATATTCCTTGCGTCTTCGGAATAATAACCGCGGATAATCTTGAACAGGCGCTTGACAGGGCCGGGACGAAAAGCGGGAACAAGGGGAGGGACGCCGCGATGTCAGCCATCGAGATGTCCAACCTTTATTCGTCACTTTAAAGGAAGCAAGAGAGAAAGTTCAAGGCGGCGGGTGGAGATCTGCCGCCCGGGAACAAACCGGAAGGTTTCGGTATGAGAAAACGAACTTTGTCACGTGAAATAGCGCTGAAGATCCTTTACGCGAGCGATATAACAAAAGAATCTATATGTGAATGTTTCCGGAAGTTCTGGGAGAACGAAAAGAAAGCTGACGAAGACGTGAAGGACTTTACGGAATTCATCGTCTTGGGTGTCAACGGAAAGCGCGAGGATATAGATGAGATCATCTCGAAATACGCCGCGAACTGGGAGCTTAAACGCATGGCGACCGTAGACAGGAACATCCTGAGGATGGCTTCATTCGAGCTTTTGTTCGTGGAACAGATCCCCCCAAAAGTCTCTATTAATGAAGCGATCGAGTTGGCAAAGAAATACGGGGACAAGGACTCGGGGAAGTTCGTTAACGGGATACTTGATAAGATCAATAAGTCAGAGGACAGCAGGGCGGGTTCTTCCAGTGAATGACCGGCGGGTATTTATGAGAAAAGATAAAGATCGCCCTTTCGTTGACCTTCATGTGCATACCATCTATTCCGACGGCATGTTCTCCCCGGGGGAAGTCGTAAAAAGAGCCGTCGAAATGGGGCTCCGGGCCGTAGCCATAACGGACCATGACTGCGTGGAGGGCATTTTACCCAGCATTGAAGCCGCGAAAGGGACAGGCCTGGAGATCGTCCCGGGAGTGGAGATCTCGGCGGCCAAAGGCGGTAGCGAGATACACATCCTGGGATATTTTATAGACTGGAAAGATCCTTTTCTTGTTGTAATTTTCCGCAGGATGCGGGAGAACCGTGTTGAAAGGATGCGGAGCATGGTAAGCCTGCTGTGCGGGCAGGGAATTGATATCGACATTGAAGAAGTCCTCACTTCGGCCCCGGCCGGAACGGTCGGGCGGTTACATCTTGCCAGGGTAATGCTGGAAAGCGGTGTTGTCAGGGACTTGAACGAGGCTTTTGACCGGTATATCGGGAACGGTAAGTCCTGTCACGTGAAGCACGAGCGCCTGGACTACGGAAAGGCCATAGATATTATCAGGAAAGCCGGAGGCGTGCCGGTCCTGGCTCATCCCGGCACCATGGGAAATGACGAGGATATCCCCGATTATGTGAAAGCCGGCCTGAGAGGGATCGAAGTTTATCACAGTAAACACCGGCCGTCGGTTAATGACAGATATATTAAAATCGCGAATGAATATGATCTTCTGAAGACCGGAGGATCGGATTGCCACGGTATGGGAGTAGGGGAGGTCCTTCTTGGCAGGGTCAAGGTCGGATATGAAGTAGTTGAAAAATTGAAGGAAGAAGCTGAGAAGATACGCGGGGGAAAACAGAGAGGTCAATAGCCCGCGGTAGACGGAGCACAGATCATGAAACATTCAGACACAAAGTATATGAAGGCGGCTTTAAGACTCGCCGCGAAGGCCAGGGATAAGACCTATCCCAATCCCATGGTAGGCGCCCTCATAGTGAAAAAAGGAAAAGTCATAGGCAAAGGGTACCACCTCCGGGCCGGAGAGGCTCATGCCGAGATAAAGGCGATCGCCGATGCCTCGTGTTCGTGTCGCGGGGCTTCGATGTATGTTACGCTTGAGCCCTGCGATCATTACGGGAGGACCCCTCCGTGCGCCGGAGCTATCATAGACAGCGGGATCAGGGAAGTGAATATAGCGATGAAGGACCCGAACCCCATCAATTCCGGACGCGGCATAAAAAGGTTGCGCAGTGCCGGCATTTCGGTCAGTGTAGGGCTGTGCGCCGGTGAGGCAAGGGATCTCAATAGGAAATATATCAAGTTCGTCAAAGAGAACATACCTTATGTGACCGTCAAACTGGCACAGTCGATAGACGGCAAGATAGCGGCGCGTGACGGTTCCTCGAAGTGGATATCGTCGGATCAGTCGCGTAAATATGTCAGAAAGATCCGTTCCGAATTTGACGCTATAGTCGTGGGTGTCAACACGGTCATAAGTGACGACCCTTTTCTGCTTGATGAAAAAAAGCGCGGGTATGCTGTGGCGCGCGTGATAATGGATACCAGGCTCAGGACGCCTATGGATTCAAACATCATCAGGACCGCCGGCAAGGCGCCCGTTATTATAGGCGTTACGGGCCTTGCCCCGAGGTCCAGAGTGGAAAGATTCAACCGGACCGAAGGCGTTGAAGTAATAGTTACAAGAAGCAAAGAAGGAAGGGTTTCGCTGAAGTCATTTTTGCGGGCGCTTGCCGGAAAGGGGATCGTGAATGTGCTTGTAGAAGGCGGCGGCGAACTGGCGGGAGGTTTGATGGACGATTCCCTGGTAGACGAGGTAATGATCTTTATCGCCCCCGGGATCATAGGGGGCACGCGTTATTCGGTCAGGGGAAAAGGTATCGCGAATATTTCGGAGATGCTGAAATTAAGGGACCTGAAAGTGAAAAGGTTCGGCGAGGATATTTTTGTGAGAGGTTTGTTAACGGCTTAGTTAGAACCCATTTCATAACCCTGTTCTACTGCGGCTGGCTGCAAAACCCATTGACTGCGTTTTCGGGGCAAAATGTCCTCAACGTAGCGCACTGGCTACGTTTCCGGGCATTTTGCCCCTCGGGCCTTGTCAATGACTTTTTCGCTCAGCCTCGCAACAAACGCCCGTTATGAAATGGGTTCTAGGAGGGAAAGTGTTTACCGGGATAATTACAGAGGTCGGAAAGGTTAAAAGAGTCAGGAGAACAGGACCTTCGGCGGTACTGGAGGTCATGTGCCGGAAGGCAGGGGATCCGTTGAGCCCCGGCGAAAGCGTGGCTGTTAACGGAGTTTGTCTTAGTGTCACAGGCAGGAGATCGGGACTTCTTTTTGATGTTGTGGGGAACACGCTGGAAAAGACCAACCTTAAAAGGCTTAAGACCGGAGATCCGGTAAATCTGGAGAGCGCCTTGAAAATAGGTGACACTCTGAGCGGACACATGGTCTCCGGGCACGTTGACTGCGAACGACGGCTAAAGAACGGCAAGAAGACGGCAAAAGGATGGATCATGGATATCAGCATTTTTCCGGGCGACAGGAGGCATCTTGTCCGGAAAGGTTCCATTGCGGTGGACGGGGTAAGTCTGACTGTGGGAGAGTTAACCGTAAACCGTCTCAGGATATTTTTGATTCCCCATACACTTGAAAATACCATATTAAAATTGAAAAAAACGGGAGATTATGTTAACTTGGAATTTGATATAATGGCAAAATACGCGGAAAAAAGAAACAGCGGAAACATGATCACGGAAGATATGCTCAGGGAGAAGGGTTTTATTTAGTAAGATCTTGAAGGAGGTAAGATGAAAAGTCCGATTCTGGGTGCGATCGCTATTATACTGATTATTTCTGTTGCCGCGCCGGTTTACGCGAACGGTCCGATCAAAAAACTCGGCAGAGGCGTGGCGAATGTGGTCACGTGTCCCTTTGAGCTCCCTAAAGGAATGGGAGATGCCAAGGAGGATAAAGGTATCTTTGCCGGCCTGACATGGGGGATTTTTGAGGGAACGGTCAATGTGGTGAAAAGAGCAGTGGTCGGAGTTTACGAGATAGTGACGTTCCCGCTGCCGGTCCCCGGAGATTATGAACCGATAATGGAAGATCCTGAGTTCTTTCTGGAGAAGGAGAAGCACGAAGGCGCTTTCCCGGTCGAATAGAAGGAACGCGATATCAGTATCTGCGAGTGTCAGTTATCCCTGATATTTTTGGTCCTTTAGATTACATATTGACGCTGTATAGTAATAATGATAACATTTAAAACCAACTAGCACGTTTAATTCGGGGCGTAGCGCAGCTTGGCTAGCGCGCCACGTTCGGGACGTGGAGGTCCTGGGTTCAAATCCCAGCGCCCCGACCACCCATACAGAGGTCCCGGCCATTCTTTTTCGCCGAGCAGTTTTCGTGTTCAGCTTCGAAGGAATAGGTACGAGAACGGATGAGATACAGGTCATGGACCAGATACAGAGACTCCATATTGTATACAGCGGTCAAGTCCAGGGTGTCGGTTTCAGGTTTGTTGCAGAAAGGATAGCTTTGCAGCTGGGTTTGACCGGGTTCGTGAAGAATCTGTCAAACGGGAATGTCGAGGTTGTTTGCGAAGGGAGCAGGCAGCAGCTGGAGACCTTTCTCAGGGAGATAGGTGAAAACCTGTACGGTTATATCGGCGATTCTCATATCGAGTGGGAAAACGCCCGGGATGAATTCAGGTCTTTCGAAATAAGGTTTTAGACCCGCCCCGCGGAAATAATTATCTGCTCCCGGTTCCGCCGAAGGGATATGAAGCATATCATAATCTCCGATATTCACAGTAACCTGCAGGCTTTTGAAGCGGTGGTCCGTTCTTTTCCCGAAAGCGATAATAAAAATATAATTTGCGCGGGAGATATCGTGGGGTACGGAGCTGATCCTAACGTATGTATCGATATGATGATATCTCTCGGGGCCAGGTGCGTGCTGGGCAACCACGATGCGGCAAGTATAAATAAAACCGATATCACCTATTTCAACGAATGGGCCAAAGAAGCCGTTTACTGGACAAGAGAGCATCTTGACCGGTCCGGCTACGGTTACCTGGAGACCCTGCCGTATGTGCTGGAAGATGGATCTTTTACCATGGTTCACGGGACCCTGCACTGTCCTGAAGAATTCATGTATATGGACTGCGGCGCCAGGGCAATGCATACTTTTGAGATCCTGAGCACAAAAGTATGTTTTGTCGGCCATTCTCATGTCCCGGGATCGTTCATACTCAGACGCGGCAGTGTTTACTACAGGTCATACAGTGAGAGAATAGTTCTTGAAAAGGATGCCAGGTATATCATAAACGTCGGGAGCGTGGGACAGCCGCGGGATGATGATCCCCGCGCGTGTTATTGCATCTACGACAGTGACAAGGATGTTGTGGAGTTCCGGAGGATAGAGTACGACGTGGAAACCGCGCGCAGGCGGATCCTGGATGAAGGCCTGCCAAGATATCTTGGCGACAGGTTGTTGAACGGCAGGTGATACCCGGCTTTTCAGCGGGTCGGACCGCGCGCCGGGTCATAACCGGATTTGTACGTTTACCTTTCTTCGCAGGAAGCCCTGTGCGTAAGCCCGTGGGGCTCCACTGTAAGAAAATTGAAAAAAAGGAACGAAGCGATATGAACAGGAAAATAATCGGGACTATAGGGTTACTTATGATCATTGTGCTGACTCTGTCCGGCTGCGCCGACTTAAAGGACAAGTTCGTGAGAAAGTCAAAGGAGGAGGCGGGGATAAAGCAATATTACGCGGTGAGACCGTATGACGTGCATCCCAGCCTGGAGCTCTATACGAAAAGATATGTTTACTGGAAAAGCTGGCACAGGGAACTTTTGTCCGTCCTTTCGGACGACAACCATAAAAAGAAGGTCGTTGCTATCGAGCAGGAAGTGGGTAATCTCATGGACATGCAGAGGATGCTCGTCGATGAGAAAGCCGAGCCTCTGCAGAAGATCATAGACCAGATGTCGAAGATAGAGACGCAAATAAAGAAAGAGAGAGTCACGCAGGGTAACGAAGTCAGGATAAGGAAAAAGCTTGAATCTCTGGGCAGGCAGGTCAAGAAGGATTATTCATACAATAAAATACGGGATTACATTGGAAGTGATTTCAGAAAAAAGTAATGTTCTTTGTCTCAGGAAATTCGTAGTGGGCCCGCTGAGCACCAACTGTTACCTTGCTTACGGGGAAAATACCCGAAAAGGTATCCTGATAGACCCCGGGGCATATGATCCTGAAATAGCGGAACTGATAAAGAATGAAGGTGTAGATATGATCTGCATATTGAACACCCACGGACACGCGGACCACATAATGGGCGATGCCGCCTTCGGTTTTCCCGTTATGATCCATGAACTTGACGAGCCGTGTCTGCGGGATCCTGCCAGAAATCTGTCCTTTATGATCGACGGGAGCATGCCTCCCGTCCGGGTGGGAAAGATCCTTAAGGACGGGGATATAATTGATATAGCGGGACTGCAAATGGAGGTCATCCACACGCCCGGGCATACCCCCGGCAGTATTTCGGTGAGGCACAAGGACATTCTTTTCAGCGGGGATACCCTCTTTTTTGAAGGTATCGGGAGAACGGACATACCCGGAGGGGATCACGAGACCCTGGTAAAGAGTATTAAGGAAAGGCTCCTGACGCTTCCGGATGACCTCAGGGTATTCCCGGGGCATGGTCCGGAGACGACCATAGGACACGAACGCCGCAGTAATCCGTTTTTGAGTTAATGGGGTCAGATCCCCCTGACCACGTATTTCGGCCCCTTATATCCGGGAAGTTTTTATGAAAGAACAAATAGACCAGTTCATTTATTTTCTGCAGGTGGAACGGGGCGTAAGCGACAATACTGTACAGTCTTACATGAGAGACCTGGTAAAATTCGGCGGTTATATACGTAAGGCGAAGAAGGATCTTTCCGATGTGAAGAGAGAAGATATAGTCGGGTTTCTCATGTATCTTAAGGACCGCGGTCTTTCAGCTTCGACTATCGCCAGGAACCTTGCCGCGTTGAAGACGTTCTGGAAATTCCTTGTGGCCGAACAGGTCGTCAAGGAGAATGTTGCGGCCGTGGTGGAGACGCCCAGGACATGGAAGCACATCCCTGATGTGTTGAACCGGCAGGAAGTGGAAAATCTCCTTGACGCTCCGTCCAGCCGTGGATGGATGGGTATAAGGGACAAGGCGATATTGGAATTGATGTATGCCGCGGGGCTGCGCGTGTCCGAGGTCAAGGACCTGAAAAAGACCAACATAAATCTCGAGGCGGGTTTTGTAAAGTGTTCCGGAAAGGGCGGCAAGGAAAGGATCGTGCCTATCGGCAAGGTCGCCGAGAAGGCCGTTTCAAGGTATCTCGAAAATGTAAGACGTAAACTATGCGAGAGAACTCAGGATGATCATCTATTTCTCTCCCGTTTGGGCAGGAAGATCTCAAGACAAAGTCTTTGGAAGATGATACGGAAATACGCGAGAGAAGCCGGCATAAAAAAACATATAACTCCGCATACACTGAGGCATTCGTTCGCTACTCATCTCCTGGAAGGAGGAGCGGAATTAAGGGGAGTGCAGGAAATGCTGGGGCACGCGGATATTTCGACGACACAGATATACACTCACGTCGACAAGGAAAGACTCAGGAAAATACACGAAGAATTCCATCCGAGAGCGTGATTGATAGTTAAAAATGAAAAGGTGATCGGTTAGCGGTTAGCGGTGATACGCGATACGCTGTTTTAGCTATTAGCAAATTGTCATTCCCGCTTTTGCGGGGACAAGCTTTGCGGGGGTGACAAAATATGAAAGAAAAATGAAAGAAAGGGCAAATATTTCCTCCCTTTGAAAGAAAGGGCAAATATTTCCCCCCGTTGAAAGAAAGGGCAAATATTTCCCCCCGTTGAAAGAAAGGGCAAATATTTCCCCCCTTTGAAAGAAAGGGCAAATATTTCCCCCCTTTGAAAGAAAGGGCAAATATTTCCCCCCTTTGAAAGAAA
>JAYEOV010000045.1:0-4771 GCA_034723315.1 Candidatus Omnitrophota bacterium
TTTATTTTTTTTCAGAATTTCTCCGGAAGCCTTTTTAGGACCTCATTTCCGCTTACAATGATAACTTATGCGTATGGCAATAAAATTAAAGTCAAGTGAACTTTATGTGAACTAAAAAGGGGCAGATTTTGGCCCGATGGAGATAAAGATATCTTGGGGAAAGCTGTAAAGTGATTTTCGCTGTGTTACACACAGCTATTGAAGTACAAGAAAAGCTGTCAGGATTATGCTTTAGAACCTACGTTTCCGGGCATTTTGCCCCTCAGGCCTTGTCAAGGGCTTTTTCGCTCAGCCTCGTAACGAACGGTGTTATGAAATGGGTTTTAGAACCCGTTTCATAACACCGTTCTACTCCGGCTGGCTGCAAAAACCATTGACCGCGTTTTCGGGGCAAAATGTCCTCAACGTAGCGCACCGGCTACGTTTCCGGGCATTTTGCCCCTCAGGTCTTGTCAATGGCCTTTTCGCTCAGCCTCGTAACGAACGGGGTTATGAAATGGGTTCTAGTCATTTTTCAAACTTATCATTTTCGGTATGGATTCGAGAAGCCGGCGCGTGTATTCGTTCCCGGGGGACGAATATATCTCTTCCTTTGAGGCGATCTCCACGAGAGTGCCTTCCTTCATGACGCCGACCGTATCGGACATGAATTCCACTACCCTCAGGTCGTGAGATATAAATAAATATGTCAGGCCGAGTTCCTCCTGAAGGTCCTTGAAAAGGTTCAGGATGCCGGCCTGGATAGACACGTCCAGGCTGGAAACCGGTTCATCCAGGACCAGTATCTCCGGTCTCCTGATCAGCGCCCTGGCTATCGCAATTCTCTGGCGTTCCCCTCCGGAAAACTGGTGGGGATATCTGGCGGGACAACCCGGATCGCCCAATCTCACCAGGGACAGCGTCTCTCTGACCTTCCGCTCGATCTCTTTTTTTCCAAGACCCCGCACGTAAAGCGATTCACCGACTATGTCCCTTACAGTCATGCGCGGGTTCAGCGAACTATACGGGTCCTGGAAAACCAGATCCCTGTCCCCCTGTATGGATATTCGGCCGGAATCGGGCTGTAGTATTCCCACGAGCAGTTTTGCCACGGTGGACTTCCCGCACCCCGATTCGCCGACAAGGCCAAAGGTCTTCCCTTTTTCTACAGCGAAACTTATCCCGTCCACGGCCTTAACGCATTCCTTCCTTTTAGAGAAAGGGACGCCTTTCTTCCGAAAATACTTCCTCAGAGCTATAACTTCTATCACCTTGCTATTCATAGCGAGCATCCTTGTCCAATACCCAATCGTGGTTCGTGAATCGTGGTTCGCAAAAACTCGATACCCTGATCCCCCAACACCAGATTTGCGAGCATCTCCGGATCAGGCCGGCAACCTTGACCGCTTATCCCCGAGACGCGGTATGCATTCTATAAGTTTCCTCGTGTACCCGCTGGCGGGACGGCGCAAAACGTCCTCCTTAGCCGCCTTTTCCACCATAACACCCTCTTTCAAAACACATACCTCATCGGCTACCATGTTCACCACGGAAAAATCATGCGTAATAAAAAGAACCGCGAACCGCTTCTCCTTCTGGATGTCCTTGATAAGGTCAAGTATTTCTTTCTGGATGGAAACATCCAGCGCTGTCGTCGGTTCGTCCAGGAGCAATACTTCCGGGTCACACGCAAGCGCCATTGCAAGGACAATCCGCTGCCGCATCCCCCCCGAAAGTTCGTGGGGATAGCTCAGGGCCGTTCCACGCGGAAGACTCACCGTGTCCAGAAGACGCAGGACCTTTTCCCTTGCCAGCGTTCCCGTAATGTCCCCGTGCGCGACAATGACCTCAGAGATCTGGTCGCCCGCGCGCATGACAGGATTGAGCGCCGTAAAGGGCTCCTGGAAGACCATCGCGATGGACTTTCCGCGTATTTTTCTGATCTCCTCATATTTTAGATCGAAAATATTTTTCCCTCTGAATATCACCTCGCCTTTTTTTCTCACCGCGACCGCGGGGAGAAGATCAAGCAGAGAAAGCGCCGCCAGCGTCTTCCCGCTGCCCGATTCACCGACCAGCGCTGTTACTCTTTCCCGGTAAAGATCGAAACTGATCTTGTCAATTACAAGTTTCGCCCCTATCGTCACCGTCAGGTCTTTAACTTCGAGTATTGGTCTCATTATAAAATAAGAAACTTAGCCGCCCTTCGGGCGAACTTTTTACCTGTCCCGTAGGAGCGGCCTCCAGACCGCGAACAAAATTATTACCATGGGTTCGCCGTCTGGAGACAACTCCTTTAACCTGGTTAAATTTAACCAGGTTAAAAATCCTTAACTTCCCCCCCTTTGAAAAAGGGGGTTAGGGGGATTCTAAATTTGTAATCGTTCTTCTCCGTTACGAGAACTTAGCGCCCTTTGGCGGAACTTTTCTCCTGTCCCGCAGGAGTGGCCTCTAGGCCGCGAACAAAATTATCACCATGGGTTCGCCGCCAGAGGCGGCTCCTACGGCTTTGGTTAATGTACTCTCAAAAAGGAATTCCTACTATATTCCCCATTTTATTGAAATTCCGTTACGATAAATTAAAAAATCCCCCTGGCCCCCTTTTTCAAAGGGGGGAGGCAAGAAACTTAGCCGCCCCCTTCGGCCGGAATTTTTCTCCTGTCCCGCAGGAGCGACCTCCAGGGGCGAACAAAATAGGCGCCTGCAGCAGGCATGCCCCCAAAGCTTCCCTTATCTTCTCTCCCTCAATTTCGGATCTAAAATCTCCCTGAGACCCTCCCCTATGAGGTTGAAACTGAGAACGGTGATAAGTATCGCCAATCCCGGAAAAAGCGTGAGCCACCAAGCGTAATCAATATAGTTCTTTCCCGCAGTAAGTATATTGCCCCAGCTCGAAGCGGGGATCTGGACGCCCAGGCCCAGAAAGGACAGCGCGCTCTCAATAAGTATGGCCCCGCCGACACTGAGCGTGGCGCTCACATATACGGGAGCCATGGCGTTCGGAAGGATGTGCCTGAAAATGATCCGCCCGTGGGGAACACCCTGGACCTTCGCGGAGTGGACGAAATCCCTCTCCCTCAGGGTAAGGAACTCAGCTCTTACAAGACGACAAAGCCCCGGCCAGCTTGTAAGGCCGATAACCACCATCACGTTCAATATACTCGGCCCCAGGAAGGTTATCACCATCATTATCAGGAAGAATACCGGAAAGCAGTACATGACCTCCACTATCCTCATAATGACCGCGTCTACCTTACCGCCGTAATACCCGCTCATACCCCCCAGGGAGATGCCTATTATCAACGAAATGAACACGGCGATGAACCCGACGCTGAGAGATATCCGCGTGCCGTAAACCATCCGGCTGAAAACGTCCCTTCCCAGATTGTCCGTGCCGAAGAAATGCGGCAAAGAAGGCGGCTGCAGGGTAGCTTCGGCAGAAAGGTCCATTTCCAGCGGATCATACGTCGCGATGAACGGGGCGAAGACCGCGACAACCGCCATCGATACGACAATTATTATCCCGAATAATATCCTCTTGTTCATTTTTCCAGCCTGATCCTCGGATCCACCGCCGCGTATAGAACATCCGAAAGGAATATCCCCAGCAGCGTGAGAAAAGTCGCTATGACCCCGACACCCATTACCACCGGATAGTCATAGTTCATTATCGCTTCATAACCGAGCCGCCCCAACCCCGGCCACGCGAATATTGTCTCGAAAATGAAACTACCCGATATAAGCGCGGGCAGGGTCAGACCCATTATAGTAATTATGGGAAGAAGCGCGTTCTTCAACACATGCACAAGTATGACCCGTCTCTCCGGAAGCCCTTTCGCGCGCGCGGTAAGCACGTAATTCTCACCCAGGGCCTCTATCATGCTTGACCTGGAATAACGCGAAAGCGCCGCCAGGGACCCGGAAGCCGTCGCTATCACCGGCAGCACAAGATGCCACAGCAGATCTTTCGCTTTCCCGAAACCGTCGAGATAAGCCGTATACCACGGGCTCATGCCGGAGACCGGGAACCATTGCAGCTTGTACCCGAAAAAAAGTATCAAAAGAAGCGCCAGCCAGAATGTCGGCATGGCGTAGCCGATGAAAACCAGTATCGTGGTTACGCGATCAAAAAGAGAATTTCTTTTTACGGCGCTTATTATGCCCAGCGGGATGGATATACAAAAAATGACGAGCAGGCTCGCCGCCTGTAAAAGGATCGTCGCCGGCAGACGCGAGAATATCTTTTTTATTACAAGCTGGTCATCTATCAGGGACCTGCCGAAATCCAGCGAAAGGAACCTCTTCATCCACAGCACATACTGAAGAAGAACGGGTTTATCCAGGTCGTACATCCTGCTGAAATTGGATCTGGCGCTCTCTGAGACCTCCGGGTTCAGGCCGTATCTGATGCTGGCCGGGTCTCCCGGCGCGAGATGCATGATGACGAACATGATAAAGGATATCCCTATCAGCATAGGGACGATAAGAAGCAAACGTTTGATAATATATCTTTTCATAAAAATTAACGCCCTTCGGGCGAACTTTTTACCTATCCCGTAGGAGCGGCCTCCAGGCCGCGAACAAAATTATCAGCATGGGTTCGCCGCCTGGAGGCCGCTCCTACGGCTTTCTGTCAGTTTTTGAAATTCCGTTACAATAACTTAGAACCTGTATCTAACTTCCTTCTCCGGGACATACCAGTCAATAAAGTTGTACCCTATGCCTGCCGGGGCCGGTTCTATCCCTTTGAAACGTTTCTGCACGGCAGGGATGGCGTAAGGAAAGAACAAAA
>JAYEOV010000045.1:4871-10335 GCA_034723315.1 Candidatus Omnitrophota bacterium
AACCTGTATCTAACTTCCTTCTCCGGGACATACCAGTCAATAAAGTTGTACCCTATGCCTGCCGGGGCCGGTTCTATCCCTTTGAAACGTTTCTGCACGGCAGGGATGGCGTAAGGAAAGAACAAAAAGGTATACGGAGCGTCCCCGGCTATAATTCCGTGCGCCTCCCTGTAGATCTCCGCCCTTCTGTCCGGATCGAACTCCCTGCGCCCCTGTTCGATCAGCCTGTCGAGGCCTTTGTCCGAATAGGAAATAAAATTAAGCCCCCCCTCGACCATGGAATCGGAATGCCACACGGAATAAAGGTCGGGATCGATCGGTACCGTCCAGCCGAGCAGCACCGCCTGGAAGTTCTTCTTGTTGACGAACTGATCCAGGAACGCGGACCAGGCCATCACCTGTATCTCCGATCTTATGCCGAGCCTGGCCCACTGGCTCTGGACTATCGTGGCGACATCCTCCCTTACCTGGTTGCCCTGGTTCGTAACGAGCATAAAACGAAATTCAGTTCCGTCCTTTTCAAGCACGCCGTCGGCGTCAGTGTCCTTCCATCCCGCTTCATGCAGGAGCTTTGCTGCTTTTTCCGGATCATGACCATAACCGGTCACGGCCCCGTCGTAATAAAGCGTCCCCTTCAGGAACGGGCCCGTGCAGGGTTCCCCGAGGCCCAGAAGCACCGCGTCAATGATCTCTCTCTTGTTAATCGCATAGCTGAGGGCCTGCCTGACCCTTCTGTCACCGAACAGGGGATCCTTCAGGTTGTACCCTATGTAAGTATAGGAATGGGCGAGGTAACGGTATTTGTTTAACCTCTCCCGGAACTCGGATGAGTTGCTTCTGTAAAGGAACTGGTAAGGCGTAAGGTCCATTGAATCGATCCCCTCGGACACAAGTTCGAGGAACTGGACGGCCTGATCCGGGATTATCCTGTAGACATATCTTTTTATACCCGGAACATGCTCAAAATAACCGGGGTTTGCCTCAAGGATGATGTACTGACCGGTCTTCCACCGCGAGAACACGTAAGGGCCCGTGCCGACCGGCGCCCTCGCATAAGGGGAATTCCTTATGCCCTTCACATTACTGAAAAGATGCTCCGGGATTATCCCCATACCGAATTTCAAAAGCGCGGGAGCGTAGAGATGCGCGTACGTAAACCTGATCGTGTGCGGGTCCAGGACCTCTATCTTTTTTATGTCCAGATAATTTGAGATGTAGGGACATCCCGTTCCCGGGTCAAGGATCGTTTCGAACGTAAAACGCACGTCTTCCGCCGTAAAAGGCGCGTCGTCATGCCATTTGACGCCTTTTCGCAGGTAGAACGTTATCAAGAGGCCGCTCTCGTCTACTTCCCACCGTTCAGCGAGATCGGGAACGATATTGAGATCCCTGTCTACCTTCGTCAGGCCGTTGTAGACCAGGGCGCATATGGAACTCGAAGTGGCATCGTCCGCCAGGAAGGGGATCAGGACACGCGCGTCCCCTATCCCGGAAGAGACATACGCGTCGCGGGATTCCCATTCATCCTGCCGCGCCTGCCCGTTTCCCAGGGCAGTAAAGCCGGTCAAAAAAAAGATCACTATCCCGATAAAGAACAGTGATCTTCTTCCTGAAGCATCCGTGTATTCGTCTTTTGTTAACACAGATCCCTTGTTTTTTATGTCATCTTACCAATGCCGCGATAACTGATACCTGTGGAACCCCGCACCGAAAGCCCTTCACTTCGTTAGAAATAACATCTTTAACGGGGCAGTGGCTTTCTGCTGCGTGGGCAATCTTTCGCTCGGCTGACCGGACGAAAAGATCTGAAAACCTATCTGGCTTCTGTTTCCGGGGGAACCTTTTCAGTCTGAGCCGGGACAACTTCAGCCGGCACGGCTTCTTCTTCGGGAAGTTTCGGTTTGACCACGGGAGAGACACCTTCCCGGGCTTCACCCGGGGGCACATCGAACCTTGCCCCTTCAAAAAGCGACCTTCCCTTCCTGGCAGTAACCATCCCAAGCAGCAGCGACGTGACAAGGAACGCTATGGCACTGATCGTCGTGGCTTTCTTCAATAAAACCGGCGCCTGGGTGCCGAACAGTGACTGGGCGGTATCTCCGCCGAACATCTCGGTCAACCCCCCGCCCCGGCCGGCCTGAAGCAGTATCACGGATATCAGGACCAAGCACACGATCAAATGAACGATTATTATTGCTATATACATCTCTTAACTAATATCCTTATATTTTCCGGAATAAAGCTGCGAAGTAGCATTGATTATATCAACAAAGCTGTTGGATTTCAAGCTCGCCCCTCCGATCAGCCCTCCATCTATGTCCTCCTGCTCCATCAGGCTTTTAATATTGT
This sequence comes from Candidatus Omnitrophota bacterium, assembly GCA_034723315.1. Lineage (GTDB taxonomy): Bacteria > Omnitrophota > Gorgyraeia > Tantalellales > Tantalellaceae > JAYEOV01. Next base: position 7,221 of record JAYEOV010000045.1, read on the forward strand.
CCGGGTTTACACTCCCGCCGTACAGGATACACTTGCTGCCCGACAATGATTCCGAGTAGAGATCGCTTAGCAGCTTCCTGATCATGGACTGTACTTCCTGAGCCTGGTCCGGGGTGGCGGTCTTACCCGTCCCTATCGCCCAGACAGGTTCGTACGCGATGACAAGGGGATCAAGATACGTTTCCTCAAACCCTTTAAGCCCTTCGGTCACCTGGCGCCGGACCACTTCAAGTGTCTTGCCGGCTTCTCTCTCGTCGAGTGTTTCTCCCACGCACATTATGGGAATAAGGCCCCCGTCAATAGCCGCCCTGACCTTTCGGTTGACTTTCTCATCCGTCTCCCCGAAATATTTCCGGCGTTCCGAATGCCCAATGATCACGTAGCTGCATCCGACGCTTTTGAGCATGGCTATGGAAACCTCGCCGGTAAAAGCCCCTTCGCTCTCCCAGTAGCAGTTCTGGGCTCCAAGCGCGATATTGCTCTCCACAAGCATTTCGCCCACATCGCCGAGATCGATGAAGGGGGGGCACACTATAATATCCACGTTATCCACGTCAAACGCTGCCCGTTTTATGTCATTTGCCAGCTCGACTGCTTCGTTCACGCCCTTGTACATCTTCCAGTTGCCCGCGATTATAGGCCTTCTCATCCTGCTCTCCCTCTTTCGTGTCTCGTGGATCGTGAATCGTGAATCGTTATTCACTATTCACTAATAACTATTCACTCTTTGTCGTTCAGTGCCGCGATCCCGGGAAGATCCTTTCCCTCGAGGTATTCCAGAGAAGCTCCCCCGCCTGTCGACATATGCGACATCCTCTTGCCCAGTTTCAACTGGTTGACCGCCGCGGCCGTGTCCCCGCCGCCTATTACCGTGGTCACATGCAGTTTTGACATGTATTTCGCGATCTCCCGGGTCCCGGCCGAAAAAGGTTTAAGCTCGAACACACCCATGGGCCCGTTCCAGACGATCGTATTGGATCCCTTGAGAACGGACTCATACTTCTTTACCGTATCAGGCCCTATGTCCAGGCCTATCCAGCCGTCCGGGATATTGTCTTTCACCACTTTCTTTTTCGCGTTTCCTTTGATCTCCCGCGCCACGACGTGATCTTCCGGGAGAAATATGCTTACATTTTCCGCGCTTGCCTTTTCAAATATCTCGTTGACCGTTCCCATCATCTCATCTTCAAGCTTTGAAGCGCCTATCCCCTTGAGCCTGGACTTAAGGAACGTGTAGGCCATTGCTCCGCCGATAAGGAGATAGTTTATTTTGTCCAGCATGTTCTCGATAACTGGTATCTTGTCCGCCACTTTTGCCCCTCCAAGTACCAGGCAGAAAGGCTTGTCCGGGTCTTTCGTGACTTTCTCGAAGTATTTTATCTCTTTCTCCACGAGAAAACCCGCGACACTGGGAAGGTCCTGCGTAACGCCTACAGTGGAAGCATGCGCGCGGTGGCAGGTGCCGAACGCGTCCTCCACGAAAAGGTCCCCCAGGGAAGCAAGCTGCTTCGCGAAACCGGGATCGTTCGCGGTCTCTTCCCTGTGAAATCTCAGGTTCTCAAGCAGTATGACGTCCCCCTCTCCCATCGCGCTTACCGCTTCTTCGACATCTTCCCCTATGCAATCGTCCATCTTTTTGACGTTCTTCTTCAGCAGTGTCGAAAGACGCTCCGCTACGGGATCCAGGCAAAGTCCGGTCTTGACCTCGCCTTTCGGACGTCCGAGATGACTCATAAGCACAAGTCTTCCTCCGTTATCTATTATATATTTTATCGAAGGCAACGCCGCCACTATCCTGCTGTCATCGGTAATATTGCGGTTCTCATCGAGAGGAACGTTAAAATCGGCACGCATAAGCACCCTTTTACCTTTTACCTCCACATCCGTAAGGGTCTTCTTCATTCATTACCTCCATATTAGGAGCGGGGACATGTCCCGCCTTTTCGGGAACTATTTCGCAAGACGTTCTATAAGATCGACGACCCTTTGCGAGTAACCCCACTCGTTATCGTACCAGCCGATCACTTTGACCAGGTTCTTCTCTATGACCATGGTCAAGGTGGAATCAAATATACAGGAATGGGTGTTACCCACGATATCTATCGATACGAGGGGCTCTTCCGTGTATTCCATGATGCCCTTAAGATCACCCTCGGCTGCCTTCTTCATGGCAGCGTTAATTTCGTCCTCGGTAACGTCCTTTTCAAGTTCAGCGACAAAATCGACCACCGAACCGTCCTTTACCGGCACGCGCATCGCCATTCCGTTGAGCTTGCCGTTAAGTTCAGGTATAACCTTGCATACCGCTTTAGCGGCCCCGGTTGTGGTGGGAATAACGTTTTCAGCGGCCGCACGGGCCCTTCTCAGATCCGTGTGGATCATGTCCAGTATCTTCTGGTCATTCGTATAGGCGTGCACCGTGGTCATGAGCCCTTTCCTGACGCCGAAATTATCATGAAGAACTTTTACCATCGGCGCGAGACAGTTAGTCGTGCAGGAAGCGTTCGAGACGATCCTGTCGGTGGGCCTCAGGTCTTCATCGTTAACGCCCAGGACTATCATGTTGTCTATCTCGTCTTTCGCGGGCACGGTCAAAAGCACTTTCTCGGCTCCCGCCTCAAGATGAAGCGCTATCTTATCTCTCGTTCTGAATACGCCGGTGGATTCCACGATCACCTGCGCTTTCTCTTTCTTCCAGGGCAGCTGGGAGGGATCCTTGACAGCCAGCACCTCTATCTCCTTGCCGTCTATTATCAGGGTGTTCCCTTTTACCTCAACGCTCTTATCGAACTTGCCGTGCACGGAATCATATTTAAGAAGATGCCCCAACGTCTTTGCGTCCGACAGGTCGTTTATCGCTACGATGTCAAAACCGCCGCGCTGCATCATTATTCTGCAGACCATTCTTCCTATTCTGCCAAAACCGTTAATCCCTATCCTGATCGCCATCTTTCCTCCCTACAATTTTAATATTAATAATAGCCTTATACTTCCCCGGTTCCCAACCGTTGTAAAGTGAGTATTATATATCCAACCTTTCAAAGGTTCAATACTTTTTTTATCGGTGTCATTTAAAATTGAAAAGTGCACCTTTTTTATTCAATTTAAAGTTCAA
>JAYEOV010000046.1:0-6445 GCA_034723315.1 Candidatus Omnitrophota bacterium
TCTTGATATTTGCCATTTTTCTTTTTTCAAATTATGTCAATGTCAAGGTCTGACCCCTTATCCCAGCCTTCTGTCACCTTCAGCCTGCCCCCGGCCGATACCCGAGTATTTGAACCCGAGTTTCTTGAGCTTCCCGGGGTCATAAATATTCCTGCCGTCGAAGACCACCGGCTGGTTCATAATACCCTTTACACGCTGCCAGTCCACTTCCTTGAACTCGTTCCATTCGGTCATGAGCATCACGCAATCGCTTTCCCGGGCGGCCTCATACACGTCCTCGCAGTAAACGACCGCGTCCCCGAGCTCGTCTTTCGCCTTATTCACGGCCGCGGGGTCATAGACTTTCACTTTTACCCCTTCTTCCAGAAGCCGTTTGATTATCTCTATCGCCGGGGCGGAACGTATATCGTCCGTATTCGGCTTGAACGCCAGGCCCCATACGGCTACCACCTTGCCGGGAAGGTTCCATAACATCTCCGTGACCTTCTGGAGGGCCAGGTCCTTCTGCATATCGTTTATCTTCTCAACTTCCCTGAGCAGGCCGAACGGGTATCCCAGTTTCTCGGAGATGTGAATGAAAGCCTTGATATCCTTCGGGAAACATGAACCGCCGAACCCTATGCCGGCCTTAAGAAAATGCGTGTTTATCCTCGAATCCAGCCCTATACCTTCCGCTACCGAATTAATGTCGGCGCCTACTTTTTCGCAGATATTGCTTAAAGCGTTTATGAATGATATCTTCGTGGCCAGGAAGGAGTTGGAAGCGTGCTTGATGATCTCGGCGCCCTTGATGTTCGTTACGACAATCTTTGTGTCAAGCGGTTCGTACAGCTCGCATAAGATCTCTTCCGCTTTCTTTGACTCCACGCCTATCACCACCCTGTCCGGGTTCATGAAATCCTCTATCGCGGACCCCTCGCGCAGGAATTCGGGATTCGAGACCACATCAAACTCGGCCCCGTTCTTCTTGAAAGCGTTTATGGTTCTCTTGACCCATTCGCCTGTCTCTACCGGAACGGTGCTTTTTTCCACGATGAGCTTATAAGAATCAATATGTTCGGCTATAACATGCGACACTTTCTCTATCCCGGTAAGGTCCGCTTTCCCGTCCTCTCTCGAAGGCGTGCCCACGCATATGAAGATAACCCCGGCTCCCCTCACCGCTTCCCTGATGTCAGTGGTAAAGCTCAACCGTCCGTTCCTGCTGTTCTTTTTCACGAGCTCCTCCAGGGCCGGCTCATAGATCGGTGTCTCGCCTTTGTTAAGCATTTCGATCTTTTTCGCATCATTATCAGCGCATATAACATTGTTACCCAGATCGGCAAAGCAGGTCCCCGTTACCAGTCCTACATAACCTGTCCCAATGATAGCAAGGTTCATTCAAACTCCTTAAGTTCTGCTATAAAAATATTTTTACTATTATACCTTGAAATAATTGAAAAATTATAACATATTGCTATATATATAGCAATAGTCACGCCCTTGCTGTTACCTCAGGCGTAATAACGTGGAATTTCTGTAAGGCTTTTAGGACACAAGGGTTTTGCGGATGGACACAGAAAAAGACACGGCTTTCATCTAGACCAGACCGTTCGCCTTCATCTGTTCAAGAATAAATTCAGCCTGCTTTTGCGCGCCTTCTTCGGATAAATGGCACCCATCGATAAAAAGGCCTTTCCTCCCCATCTTCTCGAAACGCGTAATTATGTCAAAGTAATAGACGTCAGCGTGGGTTGAGGCGAATTTACGCAATATATCGTTAAGGAAGTCTATGGAGACAAGCAGCTTTTTCTGCTTCTCTCCAAGATTGTTGAACGCCCCGGGAGCATACGAAGAAAGTGGTCTTTCCGGGTTAACGGGCAATATTATCAGAACAGCATCCTCTTTTTCGATCAAAGCGTGGAGATCCTCCAGAACCGATATGTTCTCCTTTTCGAAAAATTCAAAAGCCTCTCTGTCTTCCAGGTCCAGACGGAGCGGCATATCCTCCGTTTTTTTCAGCCTGAGCCGCAGACAATATATGGCATGATAGATGAAAGAATGTTCCCGGATAAGCTCCAACAAAAAGTTCCTTTTCCCGACCTGTTCCCTCACTATATCCTCGAAAGAGATGAGTGTATCTTTTGATGACCAGCACATCTTTCTGTCCCACTTCCTGCCCCACATCACGAACTGCAGCGAGGGATCATATATCTGCAGAATGACGTATTTGACGGGGAACTTACCGTCAATTTCGTATTTATAACGCTCTCCGGCCTGATATAGTGAATATGAAGGGATGGCGGCGTTGATAATACCGGACCGGACCGGGGAATCCTTCATAGCGAGTTCATAGAACCTGGAAGGAACGCTCTGGTCGCCTTCTATACCCCATCCGAAAGGCACCGAGTCCCCCAGGAACACGATATTGTTCTTTTCCGTGGAATAACTGTTTTTCCCTATTCTGAAACCGTTCGAATCCGTTTTGACCGACCAGCTGCCCTTTTCCCCTTCCTTGATTTCGCGAAGATATACCCTGTTCCTGCTTACTACGCAGTTGTAATTCTTACTGTTGGTAACGATCCGGCCATCGTCCACCAGCTCGGTAAACGCCCTTATATTGAAGATGTCATGCTGCTTGGGAACTTCCCATACCCATACCCCTTTCACTGAACGGTAAAATATGTGCCCTGCCAGCTCGATAAAAAGCAAGGCAAGCGCGATGAATATCAGGCTGAACAATATTTTCTTGAACATAATAAGTCCCGTTCAAGACCTTATCTCCGGAAACGCTTACATCGAGATCATCTATATGCCGAACCCGCGGGGCGTTTCGTGAAAGAACGGCTGAGGCCCAGATAAAGGTCGGGGAAGGCCTTGATCCTGAAGGCAAGCCAGAAGGTGAATTTATCTTTTAGAAAATTGCCGCCGTCGACGTTGTAAGTAAGCTCGACTTCCCAGCAGTGAAGGTCCCTGATAAGAGATAACTGCTGCTCCTCTATGGTCCCCTCCTCGATATCGAACCTCTCGTACAATCCGATCTTCCATTTCGGGCTGATCACGTAATCCATGTCGAACGTAAGCTGATTCCGCGACGTATTCATCTTTTCGTAGCGGTAGCCCAGGGCCAGACGGAAAGAGTCCGACGGGTGCACGGAAGTCTCGATACTGCAGGTCTTTACCGCCTGGTTTTTAGGGGTGATCTCCATCCTCGAGTCCACGTAAAGCCAGTTGTTCGGGCTGAGTTCTACATCAAGCTTCAGGTTCCTGAATTTGCCGTCATCCTGAAACTGATAATTGTTTTTCTTCATCCGGAAAAGATAATCCACGCTCAGGATACACCTGAGAAGATCGGCCGATTTCAGCTGCTTGCCGTGATGCCGTTTCGTCTGAAGCTTGTTCTCCAGCGAGAACGTGATCCCGTTCCTTTTCTCAAGAGTGTCTATCGCATCCATCTGATAAAGGGTGTCCTTGTCGACCGAAGGCTGGTGCATGTGATAATACATCGCGCTGGGAACGATGATATGCCTGATCCCGTTGATATCCAGCCCAAGGGCGTTCGTATTGTAATCAAACACGCGGTGGAACCTCATGAACGCGTCAAGGCCGCCTCCCACCGCGACGCGCGCGACGGTCTGGCCGCTCCACTTCCTGTGGTCATATACCGTTCCCCTGAAAGTCCCGTAAGGGGTCAGGTTCAGGGGGCCCAGATTGGTCACTAAAGAAAGCTTGTGGCTGGAATCCAGCCTGGCGACCTGCTCGGGAGGGTTCTGGTCCCGGGCGTATTCCTTCTCGAACAGGGTGGCGGAGCCCACGCTGCTGTAATATAACGGGGTATCCCACAACCTCTGATCGGGTATCTCCAGCTTAAGTTCCGGCATTCTCTGCGTCACGGTGTAAAAATCGTTAAAACGCTTGTTCGCTTCAATGCTGAAAATATAGTTGGACTTGGAGGAAATGATAGAGATATAGTTCGCCGGGATGGGACTGTTCTCCTCGTACTCGTTGTAGAAATAATCCTTCAACACGTATTCGTCGCTCAGTTTATTGAACTCAAGTATGCCGACCGTTCCGGGATCGAATTCGATCCTGTGTTTCCACTGGAACCTTTTCCTCCAGACAGGCTCCGTCCCTTCGCCGCGGAAGGCCGTGGGATCATAGGTCCCGAACCCGTTCTGGTAGATGAAATAAGAACGAAAGATACCCTCTCCGAGTCCCGGCATACCGAAATCCGAAGCATTGTAATAAAAGTTCTCGCCGAGGCCGAACCCTTTCTTCTCCCTGTAATCCAGAAGGACATCCACCTTGGAATTACCTTTGACATAGAATCGCCATGCCGAAAGGACAAAATATCCCCAGTCGGTGTTCGTGCCGGGTATGAACTGGACTTTGGCGCGGGTCTGTATGATGGGATGGTAATAATACGGGAACCACATGACGGGGACTTTACCTATATACATTACCACGTTCCTCGCGATGACCTTGTCATCGGGAAAGACCCGTATCTCCTCGCCCGCTATGCGGTAATGCGGTTTGTTAAGATCACAGGTGGTGATGTAACCCTTTTTGAGCAGGTACTCGTTAGGCCCGACCTTCCCGGTCTCTTCGGCGCAGCCGAACCACGGAAAAGCCTCCACCTCGCCTCCTATTATCTCCCCCCTTTTTCTCGCGAAATCATAACGTATACGATCGCCCGTGAGGGTCCCGTCGGCCTGTTCGATGCGGACGTTTCCTTCGCACAGGGCCTGCCTCGTCCGGGTGTTCACCTCTATCCTGTCACACGTGAGTTTCACCTCCCCGTAGGTAATGGAGACATTGTCTTCAGCGACGATCTTGCCTTCTTCCTCAAAATACTCTACCTTATCCCCGTCAACTATTATTGGCTGACCGGGTTTCATCAGTTTCAGCAGGTCATCCGGCGGAGCTTCTTCTTTTTTTTCGGGTCTCTTTTCTTCCTTCTCTTCTTTTACATCTTCTTCTTTCTCCGCTTTTTCCGGTTTCCCCGGTTTTTCTTCTTCTTCTCGTTCCTCCGGCCGTTCCTGCTTTTTCTTGAATATAATTTCGGCATCGTCTATGCGTTTTAAAAGAGCCCTCGCGTCCGGGTTTTCCTCATCCAAAGCCGTCGCTTTTAGCGCGTTCCCGCGCGCCTCTACGAACCTGTCCTTTTCAAGGTATTCTTCCGCTTTTTCAAGATAAGTTTTTATTTTCTGCGCGCGTTTCCCTGCCTCTATTTTTTCTTTTTCCTTCCTGCGAGTTTCTTCCGCCGCTTCTTTTTTCGCGAGCTTTTTTTCAAGCTTCTTTTCTTTCGCCAGGCGGCGCGTTTCCTCTTTAGCGAGTTTCTCCCGTTCTTTCTCCGCTTTTACGCGTTCCTTGTCCTCCTCGTAAAGTTTTTCCTCTGTATCCATCTGCTCCAGGAACGCGATCGCTTCGGGGTTATCTTTCTCAAGCCGAAGAGCCTGGCTGGCGTAGCCGCGCGCCCGTTTAAAATTATTGACCGCCCGTTCTTTCCTGGCCTTCTCAAGAAGCTTGTTTATCTTGAAGGTCCTTCTCTGCGCCTCCTCCTCTTCCCTGGCCCTCCTGTGCCTTTCCGCTTTCTTCTCCGCTGTATGATAAGAGCCTCCCGCGCCCTGCTGAGCGTATGCGTCCGGCGAAGAAGCGCCCGCAAAGCACACGACCGCGCATGTTAATATCAGCACTGATCTGTATATCCTTATCTTCCGCAGCATATTAATACCGATCGATCATAACCCTGAACAAAAAATTTTTACCAGTATAGCACGCTTTCAAGTAATACGGCAACATTTGTAACGAATGATGGGTTATGCGAGATATAACTTAACGCCCTTCGGGCGAACTTTTCACCTATCCCGTAGGAGCGGCCTCCAGGCCCTATCCCGTAGGAGCGGCCTCCAGGCCCTATCCCGTAGGAGCGGCCTCCAGGCCCTATCCCGTAGGAGCGGCCTCCAGGCCGCGAACAAAATTATCACCATGGGTTCGCCGCCGGAGGCGGCTCCTACGGCTTTGGTTAATGTGTTCTCAAAAAGGAATTTCCTACTATATCCTTTTTATTGAAATTCCGTTACGACCAGTTACCATATATAGGATACGCTGAAGTTCCGGGGACACGCCTGTTGTAGGCGACACATGGGGGCACCCAGGCATGTTCCCGGAATACACTTTTATACTCTATACTCAATACACAATACCCATAGCGAGGAACCTTGCCCAATACCCAAAGCTCCTACTTCCTCCCTACGCCCCGCAAACCTCGTTCCGGCCTTTCCGCTTGGCACGATAAAGAGCTGTATCGGCCGTTTCTATCAGCGAACTGACATTTTTCCCGTCTTCCGGATAGGTGGAAATGCCTACGCTCACGGTCATTCTGATCTTTTCGTCAAACGCCCTGATCCTCTCTGACTCTATTGCCTTACGTAAACGTTCAGCCACGGAAAGGGCAAGGTCCTTT
>JAYEOV010000046.1:6545-30688 GCA_034723315.1 Candidatus Omnitrophota bacterium
CCCGTCTTCCGGATAGGTGGAAATGCCTACGCTCACGGTCATTCTGATCTTTTCGTCAAACGCCCTGATCCTCTCTGACTCTATTGCCTTACGTAAACGTTCAGCCACGGAAAGGGCAAGGTCCTTTACCGTTTCGGGCAATACGACACAGAACTCCTCCCCCCCGTATCTGGCGATCATATCCACCTCCCGGACGGAATACTTCAATTTCTCGGCGATCTTCTTCAGGACCGCATCCCCCACCAGGTGCCCGTACTTATCGTTGCATTCCTTAAAATGGTCCACATCTATCATGCCAATCGAAAATGTCAACCCGAGGCGTTTCGCCCTGTCAACCTCTTCTTCCATCCGGTCCATGAGATACCTTCTGAGATAGACTTCCGTAAGGCCGTCTATTATCGACAGTTCCTGGACCTGTTCGTATAATTCCACCTTCCTGAATTCCAGGGCGATCTGGGGAATGAGTATCCGGAACCTGCCGAAACTCTGTCTGGAAGCCCCTTCTATGGCAAGAATAGCGCAGATCCTGTCCCCGAGAAACAGGGGGAACACCATAAATGAATCGCCCCTGACCTTCAAGGAGTCGAACATCTCGGTCTCGTCCCCCCTGTCGGCAAAAAAAGGTTTTAAATCCCGCTTTTTAGCGTATTCCACGACTTTCTTGTATTCGAGGATCATCTCGCTGTCCTCGTAATAGTCCTCGTATCCCACGCTCTTTGATATGCCGCGGGCGAATTTCCCTTTATTGAACATCAGCAGATGCGTGGCCTGGAACTTGAAGTTGTTCTCGAGAAAATCAAATAACATGTTCATCAGGTCGTCGAATTTCAGCGACGGGGCAAGTTTTTTTGTTATCTCGTAGAGCCTCGATATACGGCTCAGTTCGCTTTCTATTCTTTTTCCCCTGCGATCGGCAGCCTGAAGTTCGCTTACTATGCTGTTATATCTGCGCTGGCGTCCGAGGATATCCTGCTCGTGGTACAAGACGAAAGAACGGTACAGGAACTTGACCAGATAACCGCCAACGATCACTGATATAAGAAGCGTCATGAGGACCAGGATGTCTATCCAGTTCAGGACACCGATAAAACGGTAAAAGGTGAAAAATAAGAGATCGGCGGCCAGTAAGGCCGCGATAAGGGGCAAAGTCATCACGAAAGGAACGATAATGAACACGAGCGGTATCATGAAGAGAAAAAGATATTCGTCCCCGTGCGGAAATTTATAACATATCCAGCTGACAAGCATCAGCAGGATATTCAAACTGATCACGATGACCGGCCTTACTTTGAACATATCCTGTTCTTCCCTTTTGCTTTCGCTTCGTACAGGCACCTGTCCGCTTCCCAGATGATATCCTTGCTCAGCCTGGCGTCAACGGGGAATATGGCTATGCCTATGGAAACCGTGACAGAACATTTCTTTCTGCGAAGGACCACGGGACTGTTCTGTATCTGCTCCCTTATACTCTCCGCGAGTTTAACCGCCTCCTTTTTGCCGCATTTCAGCGCCAGGAAGGCGAACTCTTCTCCGCCGTATCTGGCCACGATATCACCGGCGGAGGATTTTGACTTCAATATGCGTCCAATGTTCTTGAGAATAGCGTCACCCGATATGTGCCCGTATTCATCGTTGAAATCCTTGAAATTGTCTATATCCAGCATGAGCAGGGTGAAACAACTGTCGCTGCGCAGGGCCCTTTTCACCTCTTCTTCCAGGCGTTCCATAAAATACCGGTGCACGTAGAGACCCGTGAGGCTGTCCTTTATGGCAAGTTCCTCTGTCTGGCTGTACAAACGCGCGTTTTCAATGGCGACAGCGGCAAGCTCGCCGATAATATCCAGTATCCGCAGCTCATGCTGTCCAAAAGCGGAATCCCGCGGAGAGTCTATCCTCAGCATGCCCAGGACATTGCCTTCCACTATCAAGGGCTTGATGATCAGCGACGTTGAATCGTCTTTCATCTCCTCGTCGCCCACGGAAAACCTGAAATCTTTCTTGACGTTCTTCACAAGAATGCTTTTCATGTTCTTAAGCACCCACTTATCGAATACGCTGCCCTTTTTTGTCGCGAAAACCGCGCGACCTTCTCCCTTGGACATGTGGACAAGATTCAGCTCGTTACGAGCTTTATCTATCATGAAAAGAAGCACCCTGTTGTCCCCGCCGAATATCCCGAATGTCTCTTCCGAAACGAACTTTATTATTTCCTCCCCGGTGAGAGGCATACTGAGAGTATCCGCTATTTTCTTGAGCTTGAGAAGGGAATTGACCTTCTCCCCCATCGCCGTGATCTCCGCGACCCTGCTTTTCATATGATTGGACAGCAGGTTAATGTCTTCTCCTATCTTCTCGGTAGCGACGGTATATCCCTGGTTGGACACGTTGATCTTCCTGAAGATATAATATCCGATAAAACTGTTCAGGAAGAACGCTATTATAAGGATGCTGTAATAATACGGGTTCAGGTCTGTCAGGGGCCTGTAAAGAAAGATGAGAGCTATCAGGAAGGAGGCCAGTCCGCCGAAAACGCCCATGAGGCCCCAGAAAAGCATGACGACAAGGCTCATCATTATCATCAGGCTGATGGCCATGATCTCAAGGTGCTGGATCTGCCCCTTTAACGCGGGGCCGAATCTGTCAATGCTGTACAACAATCCTATGAAAAGGAAAGCCGATACAGATCTGAGGAGGTTCCTTTTAGCGAAAGGAGTCATGAAAAATTAGACGATTGTTTTTTCGGTCGTTTTGTCAAAAAAGTGGATCTTGCTCATATCGAAAACAAAATCCATATCCTGGTTTATCTGCGGATTCGTTTCGCCCGAGACCCTGGCAACGAGGATATGCTTGCCCGTGTTCATATGTATGTATACTTCGGACCCGAGATGTTCCACAACTTCGCACGTCATCGTCACTATGTTCTCGGGGGGGGCCTCCGAAACGAACAGTTTATCGTAAATATCTTCGCTCCTTACGCCCAGGATCACCCGTTTGTCCACGCGATCTTCCAGAGCATCATACATGCCCTCGACTATCTTGATCCTGAAATTGCCTTCGTCGAAATAAAGCCTTCTCTCCTTCTGTATGATCTTTCCCTCCAGAAAATTCATCGGAGGCGCGCCGATAAAGCTGGCGACGAATTTGTTAACGGGCGAATTATATACCTTCTGCGGGATATCGATCTGGTGTATAATACCGTCCTTCATTACCACTATCCTGTCGCCCAATGTCATGGCCTCAGTCTGGTCATGCGTGACGTATATCATTGTCGACTGGAGCCTTATATGAAGGCGGTGGAGTTCCGTCCTCATCAATACCCTTAGCTTGGCGTCAAGGTTGCTCAGGGGTTCGTCAAAGAGGAACACCATCGGCTTGCGCACTATCGCCCTCCCGACGGCCACGCGCTGTCTCTGTCCTCCGGACAGTTCCCTGGGTTTTCTGTTAAGCAATGTTTCCAGGCCGAGTATACCTGCCGCCTCTTTCACCCTGGAATCTATCTCGTCTTTCGGATATTTTTTCAGCTTTAAGCCGAAAGCCATGTTCTCGTACACCGACATGTGAGGATAAAGAGCATAATTCTGGAAGACCATGGCTATATCGCGGTCCTTCGGCGGGATATTGTTGACCTTTCTGTTCCCGATATATATGTCACCCTCAGAGGATGCTTCAAGACCCGCTATCAGTCTCAAAGTCGTCGATTTGCCGCATCCGGAAGGTCCGACGAGAACGACGAACTCCTTGTTCTCGACGCCGAAAGTGACGTTGTTAACTGCTACCACTCCGCCGGGGAAGATCTTCACCACATCTCTTAAACTAACTTGTGCCATTTTACCGCCTTTTTCCAGATATGATTTTCAGTTTTATATACTATATAAAAGATGATATGTCAATATAATACCTTTAGAGGGAGTTGCGAAAGGGTATATTTCTGACAGGAGAGAACCTTTTCGCAACTCTCTATCAGAGAACCGGAGCCTCTCCTCTTTCTTCCACGCTTCCCCTGACGGTCAGATAATCCATCAAACCCGTAAGGGTCTCCCTGAGCCTGTTCCTGTGCACGATCATGTCTATGAGACCATGCTCAAACAGGAATTCAGAGCTCTGAAACCCTTCGGGAAGTTCCTGTTTTATGGTCTGTTGTATGACCCTGGGGCCGGTAAATCCGATCAGGGCTTTCGGTTCAGCGATGATAACGTCGCCTAGAGAAGCATAACTCGCCATAACACCGGCCATTGTAGGGTTGGTCAGGACCGAGATGAACACCCCCCCGTTCTTGTCGAGCCTTTCCAACGCGGCGCTTGTCTTGGCCATCTGCATGAGAGACAGCATGCCTTCGTACATTCTCGCCCCGCCCCCGGAACCGGAAACGATGATCAGGGGGATCTTCTCTTCATCGGCGTATTCAATAAGCCGGGTGATCTTTTCTCCGACCACCGATCCCATGGACCCCATGATGAAACGTGAATCAGTAGCGCCGAAAGCCACTCTTTTTCCGTTTATCGCCCCTTGCCCGACTACAGCCGCTTCCTTCAGGCCCGTCGCTTTCTGGTCCTTCTTTATTTTAGTGGGATAGTCGCTCGGCCCCTTGAATTTCAGGGGGTCCTTGCTTGTCATATTCTTGTACACCTCGCGGAAAGAGCCGGGATCAAGGGTCGTTCCTATCCTTTCGTAAGCGCCTATCCTGAAATGATAATCACATTTGCGGCAGACTTCCAGGTTTTCCTTTAAAGTCTTGTTATAAAGCAGCTCTCCGCAGCCGGGACACTTGGTCCACAATCCCCCGGGGATCCCCTTTTTTCTGGCCCTGCCGAATATGGGTTTCTTTGAGAAAAACGCCATTACTCCTCAGTTATCCTGGTCGTCCGATTTTAGGTTAAAGGTTTTTGGTGTTGGGATTACGTCCGGAACCAAAACCCAAAACCTGACACCCAAAACCTGACTAATATGCTGTCAACCTTGAAATTGCGGATAGCTTCTAGAAGTATAGATTCCTCGACTCCGCCCCCTTCGGTGGCTCCGCTCGGAATGACACACGAATTGTCATCCCGAGCGAGGGAGCGATAGCGACCGAGTCGAGGGATCTAAGTCATTAAAGAAGGCCTGCTCCACAATTTTAAACTTAACAAGGCACTAACCGCCGAAAGTGTTAATAACCAGCCCCGAAAGAAGCTTCGGATAGAAGTACGTCGATTTCTGCGGCATCATCTCGCCGTGTTCGGCCACGGTTTTAAGCTGTTCTACCCGTGTCGGGTTCAGGAAAAAAGCCGCCATGTGACTTCCGTCCTTCACCAGGGCTTCAGCCTCCTCAGGACCCCTCGTATAGGTTATATTCCCTTCCCGATCTTTTACGGCAAGGATGCCGTCCAGAACGGCGGAATGCAACACACTCACGTCCAGCCGTTTCCATTCCTCGCTCTTATTACTTTTTATAAGTTCCAGAAGCTTTTTTCCGTCCAAGGGTTTCATGAAAAGATATTTTCTGCCGTCGAAAAAACCGAAATAATATTGCTCCGCGGCTGATCTTTCGAGCATGTCCATCAATCCGGAAAGATCACCGCATTCGGTCATATCAAAATATTCACTAAGTTTTCGCTCGACGGCATCCTTATCCCCCGAGGGAAGCACTTTTATTGCCCTGTGCGTCGCCATGACGGTAAGGTTGTTGCTCTCTTCCATCCCGCCGAAATACATCAGCACGTAATCAGCTTCTCCGTTGTAACCTTCCCCGGATCTCATTATATCCCTGTAAAGCCTGGATACCTCGTACCTGTGATGACCGTCCGCGATGAAGATCTTTTTCTCTTTCATAGCCCTGACTATACTCTTGATCGACCCTTCGTCCGAAAGACGCCATAGCCGGTTGACCTCACCGTTCTGTTTTATATCTATAGCGGGACTCGAGAGACTCATACCTTTCCGTAATATCCCTTCCACGGCCCCGTCCTTATCGTCAAAAAGAGTAAATATGGGACTCAAATTGCCTTTAACCTGTTTTATCAGGTTCAACCGGTCCTCTTTGGGTTTGGCAAGAGTATGCTCATGCGGAAGGATCGTGTCTTTCCCGGGATCTTCTATTTTTATAAGCCCTAAAAAGCCGACCCTGCTGCATATTTTCCCGTTGTGCTCATATTCCTGCAGATAGATGTAAAAACTGTCTTTCGCGTCTCTTCTGAGGACACCCTCTTTCTGCCACTGATCCAGGAACTTTCCGGCGCGCGTGTATTTGTTATTTCCCTGGTCGTCCCCCTCAAAGTCCTTCCCCAGAATAAGCCTTATCACGTTATGAGGACTTTTCTCATAAAGGCTATCACGCATGTCCCCGGGGATAACATCATACGGAGGGGCCACAACACTTGAATAATCCCCTCCTATCCTGCTGCTTTCGTATAATATACCCTTGAAAGACCTTATTTCCGCCATATCGCTTTCCCTAAGACCAGACCGAACACTATTCCCGCAATATTCGCAAGTACATCCCCCGGGCTTGCATCCCTGCCCGGCACGAATTTCTGGATCAGTTCAACTAAAATACCATATCCGCCACCCAATATCAATGTTAATAGCATATTCCTGGCGTGGATCCGGCCCCCAAAACTGTAAAACCCCCTGACGATCAGGATCGAAAGGACCGTAAACTCGAAAAAATGGGCCATTTTGTCAAAAGATCCGACCGTAAGCGGCAGATCCCAATTGTAAGGCAGGACGGCAAAAACAAAGATCACGCAGGCCCATACCAAAAACGGAAACCACGCGGAAAGATGCCTGTCTTTAATCATCCACTTTTTTATGTCAATATCCCTGTTCATATTAGGCCTTGCCGGTTACGTCTCACAGCAGGGGCAATTATCCGCTTTCTCGCAGGGCTTTTGATCGTCCTGCTTGTTACCGTTCTTTTTCTCTTTTTCTGCACCAGGTTTTTTGTAATCCGTATGGTAAAAACCGTTCCCCTTGAATATGAACCCGGCACCGGGAGAAAGCATCCGCCTCACTGCCCCCTTGCATTTGGGGCATTTTCTTGCGGGATCGTCGGTCATCTTCTGAAACTTTTCGAAATGATGCCCGCATTTTTTGCATTCGTAGCTGTAAGTCGGCATAATTCCCTCAGTTCCCCTCCCCAAACATCATTTTCCGCATTTTATCCACAAATCCCTTTTCACCGGCGGCTTTCTTTCCGCTCAGACTTGCCTCGAACCCTCTCAAGAGCTTTTTCTGGTGCGCGGCGAGGTTCTTCGGTATCTCGACCTTTACCTTGATCATCTGATCCCCCCTTCCGCGACCGTCCAGCCTTTTTATGCCTTTGCCCCGCAGACGAAATATGTGTCCGCTTGGCGTCCCGGCGGGTATTGACACCTTGACGCTTTCGTCTATCCCGGGGATCTCGATCTCGTCACCGAACACCAGTTGCGTAAAGTTAACCGGGGCCACACAAAGAAGATCATAGTCGCTTCTTGAGAAAAAGTCGTGTTCCCTGACGGAAAGCATGACATACAGGTTTCCGCGCCCGCCGCCGCGTTCGCCCGCCTCGCCTTCTCCCGACAGGCGCAGATGTATACCGGTATTAACTCCCGCGGGAACGTCAACCGTGACCTTCCTGATGACTTCCCTTTTTCCTGTCCCGCTACAGTCGGGGCAGGCTTCTTTTATGATCTCTCCCGTCCCTCCGCACGCGCCGCAGGTACGTGAAATGCTGAAAAATCCGCTTGACTGGCTTATCTGGCCGTTACCCCCGCACCGGGCACACGTGACCCTTCCGGTTCCCGGCCTGGCCCCGGACCCGCCACAAGCTGAACAGGCCTCATACCTGCGGACCTTGATCTGCTTTGTGGTCCCTTTGACAGCTTCCAGGAAATCGATCTCCATCGTGTATTCCAGGTCCCGGCCCCTGGCGGGTCCCTTGCGCTTCGGGCCCCCAAAACCGAATATCCCTTCGAACAGATCGCCGAAGCCCCCTCCGAATACTTCCCGGAAAATATCAAATGGATCGTGGAACGCGCCGAACCCGCCACCGCCGCCGTACTGGAAAGCGGATTCTCCGAACTGGTCGTACCTTCTCCTCTTGTCCTGATCGCTAAGGATCTCATAGGCGTGCGAGATGTTCTTGAACTTCTCTTCCGCCCCCGGATCCCCCGGGTTCTTGTCAGGATGGTGCTTTACGGCAAGTTTCCTGTAAGCTTTTTTTATCTCTTCGCCGGATGCGTTCCTGTCAACACCCAGCAATTCGTAATAATCTTTACTCATATCTCGTGAATCGTGAATCGTGGATCGTGGATCGTATACGAGACACGATTCACAAAACACGAACCACTGCCTTTACTGTTTCTTCTCCTTATCATCATCCACCTTGTAATCGGCGTCGACCACTTCTTCCTCTGCCTTCTCTTTCCCGGGGCCCCCGGCGCCTTCCGCCTGCTGACCGCCGGCCTGTTGCTGCTGCGCGTGCTTGTACATCTCTTCCGACAGCTTATGAGTGGCCTTCTGCAGATCTTCCTGAGCTTTTTTCACTACGTTCAGATCTTCGGAGGAAAGGAATTTCTTCGCCTCTTTCACGGCCTCGTTGATCTTTTTCTTCTCATCTTCCGAAACCTTATCACCATACTCCTTAACGGCTTTCTCCGCCGCGTAGATCAATGTATCCAGCTTGTTCCTCTCCTCGATAAGTTCCCTCTTCTTTTTGTCATCTTCTTCGTGCGCTTTCGCGTCCTGTTTCATCTTTTCTATCTCATCCTTTGAAAGTCCGCTGGAAGACTCTATTCGTATGGACTGCTCCTTGCCGGTGGCTTTATCCTTTGCTGAAACGTGCACTATACCGTTGGCGTCGATATCGAAAGTGACCTCTATCTGGGGCATCCCCCTCGGTGCCGGTGGGATCCCTATAAGATCGAACTTCCCGAGCGTGCGGCTATGAACGGCCATCTCTCTTTCTCCCTGGAGGACGTGTATGGAAACGGCCGTCTGATTATCCTCAGCAGTCGAGAATATCTGGCTTTTCTTGGTCGGAATGGTCGTATTCCGTTCAATAAGCTTGGTCATCACTCCGCCCAGGGTCTCTATCCCGAGGGAAAGAGGCGTGACATCGAGAAGTACCACATCCGAAAGCCCCTCTTCACCGCTTAAAACCCCACCCTGGATGGCGGCACCAATAGCCACGACTTCATCGGGATTGACTCCCCTGTGTGGTTCCTTCCCGAATATCTCTTTCACGATCTCCTGTACCTTCGGCATCCTTGTCTGGCCTCCAACGAGTATGATCTCATCTATGTCACCCGCCGAATAACCTGAATCCTTCAGCGCCTTAAGGCACGGCTCCTTTGTCCTCTCGACAAGGTCGTCCACAAGCTGTTCCAGTTTGGACCTGGTCAGCGTCATTGTCAGGTGCTTGGGGCCCGATGCGTCCGCGGTAACAAACGGGAGATTGATCTCCGTTTGAAGATTTGAGGAAAGTTCGCATTTGGCTTTCTCGGCCGCTTCCCTTAAACGCTGGAGTGCCATCTTGTCATTACGCAGATCGATCCCGTTCTCCTTCTTGAACTCCTCGGCTATCCAGTCGATCACTTTCCGGTCAAAATTATCGCCTCCGAGGTGCGTGTCGCCGTTCGTCGCCTTCACCTCAAACACACCTTCTCCAACATCGAGTATGGAAATATCGAACGTCCCTCCCCCGAGATCAAAAACGGCTATTTCTTCGTTCTTCTTCTTCTCAAGCCCGTACGCGAGGCTCGCGGCGGTCGGCTCGTTTATGATCCTGAGGACCTTCAGCCCCGCGATCTCACCCGCGTCTTTCGTCGCCTGTCGTTGTGAATCATTGAAATACGCCGGCACCGTTATCACGGCCTCCGCGACTTTCTCCCCCAGATAGTCCTCCGCGGTCTGCTTCATCTTCTGCAGTATCATAGCGGATACTTCCGGGGGCGTATATTTTTTACCCTGGGCCACGACTACCACATTGCCCTTGTCGTCTTCATCCACCTTGAACGGAACAAGCTTCTCTTCCTCCTGGACCTCGGAGTGTTTTCTCCCCATGAAACGCTTGATACTGAAGATCGTGTTATCCGAGTTCGTGACCGCCTGCCTCTTCGCAGGCTGTCCGACAAGTTTTTCCCCGGCCTTGGTAAAAGCCACCGCACTCGGGGTAGTCCTTGATCCTTCGGCGTTCTGTATCACCTTCGGTTTTTTTCCTTCCATTACCGCGACACAGGAATTGGTCGTCCCCAGATCGATCCCTATTATCTTACCCATTTCTCTTCCTCCTTAATTTGCATTTTCTTGTATATAAAAATAAGAACTTAGCCGACCTTCGGCCGGAACTTTTCTCCTATCCCGTAGGAGCGGCCTCTGGCCTTATCCCGTAGGAGCGGCCTCCAGGCCGCGAACAAAATTATTACCATGGGTTCGCCGCCTGGAGGCGGCTCCTACGACTTTGGTTAATGTATACTCAAAAAGGAATTCCTACTATATTCCCCATTTTATTGAAATTCCGTTACAAAAATATATTCTGGGGACATGCCTGGGCGAGCCCAATAGGCGCCAACAGCAGGCGTGTCCCCGGAACCAAGAAGTGGGTTCTAATCTTTCTTCTTCGCAACCACGACCTGAGCCGGACGTAAAAGCCGGTCATTCAGTTTATACCCCGCCCTCACTTCTTCAAGTATAATGCCATCGGGATGCCCCGGGGCCTCAACGGCCGTAACCGCCTCGTGAACGTGAGGATCGAACTTCTCTCCCACTGTTTTTATCTTGCTGACCCCGGTTTCCTCAAGTATCCTGTGAAATTCCTTCTGGACAAGCCTTATACCGTCCATTACCGCCGCCTTGTCCCTGGCCTTCTCCATGGCCGCGAATGCCATATCAAAATTGTCAACTATAGGGAATAGCCGGGAGATTATATCCTCGTTAGCGAATCTGATATGGTCAATTTTCTCTTTTTCCATCCGTTTGTGCGTGTTCTCATACTCGGCATGCACTTTAAGCCATTTGTCATGATATTCGTCCCGTTCCGCCGCCTTTTTTTTGAGATCCTCGTAGTCTTTTCTCGCCAGCTCTGCCTTCTCTTCGTGCCTGTGCCTGGTACTTTTTCTGCTCGTCATCTTCCACCTCAGGTATTTATCTCTTCAAGTTTCGCGCTTATCAGCCCGGAAAGGCACCTGACCGTGCCCAAAACATTATCATAATCCATCCTTGTAGGTCCAATCACGCCGATCCGGCCGGCCGTCCTGCCATGAAACGTGTAGCCGCAGGTTATCAGGCTGCATTCCCTTAATATCCCGCGACTGTCTTCGCCTATGTAGAACCTTATCCCCCTGTACGGGAGTTCTTCCCGCATCAGCCGTATAAGATTATCCCTGTTTGAAAAGATCTGAAGCACCTTGCGCGTGAGATCAAGATCGCGGGAGCCATCCCTTTGCATAAAATAGTTCAGCCCTTCCCAGAATACGTCATTCTCAATGTTCTCCTCGACAATAGCGTCTACCACTTTCAGCGCGGTCCTCGCGATATCAAGGATTTCCCCCTTTTCACCGCCGGGGGGACTACCGATCATCTGCCGGAGGTCTTCGGAGATATGTGAAAAAGTGGAATGTTCGTAGTTCGCGTTAATATAGCTGGAGATACGTTCAAGTTCGGTCTTCTTGAGATCCCTGTCAAGCCTGACGATATGATTCCTGACGTCGTTCGTGACCGTTATAAGGACTGCCAGGATGGTTTCGGCTTTTATTTTCACAAGTTCGAGATGTTTAAGGTAACAATCCTCTATGTTCGGCCACATTACTACGCCGGCGTTATGAAGTTCCCGGCTGATAAGGTACGATGTCCTCTCTATAACTTCTCTTACCGTCCTTATCCTCAGGGTATATTCCGCGGCAAGACAACGCGCCTTCTCTTTTTCGAAGCGCATCCTGTCCTTGATCATCTCGACATATCGCCTGTACCCGGAATTAGTGGGAATACGACCGGCCGAAGTGTGAGGCTGAACGATGAACCCTTCCTCTTCAAGCTCGGCCATAACGTTGCGGACGGTAGCGCTGGAGATATTGCTCCTCATTTTCCGCGCCACGACTTTGGAGCTTATAGGCATAGCCGTGGACACATATTCGTGGACAATATGCCCTAATATACGGCATTTTCTTTCTTCTCTTTTTTTCTGTATATTATTTTTATACATTATATCAGATGCTAAATTCGGTCTCTTTAGCACTCCTTCCCGTTGAGTGCTAAATTATATCACTCTCGGGGGGTTTGTCAAGAATTCTTTGGAAGTAGAATTCTTTGGAAGTAGGCAGACAACCCATCACCCGTCACGCATCACGAACCGTCGCGCTTTGCGCGGGATTTGAGCTGTTTAAAGATGAAATATTTTACCTTTTTGGGAACGCGCGCGGATATAAACAACCCCTTATCGCTGTATTCTTCCCGCCTCACTTTCCCCTTCTCACGGATCATCCTGGCCACAGAGTAATGCCTGTGAGGCAGGACAAGTTCTATATCCTCCATGTCCCTCTGTATGAACTGTACGACCATGTCCTTAAGCTCCGAAATCCCTTCCCCGTTCAGCGCCGATACCGTAACAGGGTTATGGAATCTGCGTTTGATACGCTGCCTTTCCGGCTCCCCGGGGACCAGATCAACCTTGTTCAGCACGGTGAAAACCGGCTTATCCTGCACGTGGATCTCATCCAGGACTACTGATACGGCATTTTTCCGCTGCTCCATCCGGGGATCGCTCATGTCAACCACACGGAACAGCATGTCGGCGTTGACAACCTCTTCAAGGGTAGCCTTGAAACTTTCTATCAAATGGTGCGGAAGCTCATGCAAAAATCCCACGGTATCTGAAACAAGAACGGTCTGGTTATTCGGCAGGACCATCTTCCTTACCATGGGATCAAGGGTGCTGAAAAGCTGGTCTTTCACCTTTACATCCGAGGACGTCAGCGTGTTAAAAAGAGTTGATTTCCCGGAATTCGTATACCCCACGAGCGCGATCGTAAGCATGGAAAATTTCCCGCGCTGGCTCCTCCTCAACTTGCGCTGGCGGGTTATCTCCTTAAGCGCCCTCTGGAGCTTTGCTATCCGGTCACGGACCCGGCGCCGGTCAATTTCGAGCTTCTGTTCACCCGGCCCCCTTGTCCCGAGCCCGCCGCCCAAACGGGAAAGCTGTATGCCCTTGCCCGTCAGCCTTGGAAGGAGATATACGAGCTGCGCCAGCTCCACCTGGACCTTGCCTTCCCTGGAAGTCGCCCTGCGCGCGAATATATCCAGTATGAGCTGCGTCCGGTCTATCGTTTTAACGTCAATTATGTCCTCGAGATTCTTTTGCTGCGAAGGAGAAAGATCATCGCTGAAGATGACAACGTCCGCTCCTGTTTCATGGACGAGATCCGCGACCCCCCGGACCTTCCCCTTGCCTATGAGAAAGGTGGGTGTAAGCGCCTTACGGCGGTATATTTCACTGCCGACGATCCGCACTCCGCATGATCCCGCGAGACTTCTGAGTTCGTCGATCCTGTCCTCAAGTTTCCAGGATTCCCTGCCGATCTCCTCGACGATGACAAGAACCGCTTTTTCACGCTTTTCGGCTGTTGATTTCGGAATGATCATCTGTTTAACAGGGACGGATCACTATTTTTCAATTTCTTAAGGATATTCTCAACAATCTCATCTACACTGCGGCCGGCATCTATCCACTCTATCCGTTTATCCGCCCTGAACCACGTCAGTTGGCGTTTGGCGTATTTCCGGGTATTTTTCTTAAGTTCATCTCTGACCCCTTCAAGCTCCGCCTTTCCGTCAAGAAACGCGGAAACTTCCTTAACGCCGAGCGCTTTTTCAGCGGTCAGACTGAGGGTTCGCCGCCTCAGCTTTTTCACCTCGTCGACAAGCCCTTGCTCGAACATCCTGTCCACCGTAGCCTCAATACGTTCGTATAACGTCCTTCTCGGCAGGTCCAGGCCGAACATCAGGCAATCATACTTTGACAAGATCCCTCCCGATTCCCCTTTTTTCTCGTGAATTGTCTTACCGGTAAGCCTGTAGACCTCTATCGCCCTCACGATCCGGCGAATATCGTTAGGATGCAGTCTCTCTGCCGTATCCGGGTCGACTTCCTTAAGCTTCTGATGCAGATATCCCTTTCCTTTTTCCGAGGCGATCTCACGCAGTCTCTTTCTGAGGTCTTCGTCTTTAGGAGGCGCGGGAAAAAGCCCGTCCACAAGGGCCTTGACATAAAGTCCGGTCCCACCGGCAACGATCGGTATTCTTCCCTCCGCCAATACCGACCCGATGATCTTTTCGGCCTTTTCGGCGAACTGCGCGGCGCTGAACTCTTCCTCCGGCGGAACACTCCCGACAAGGTGGTATTTTACGCGAGACAAAACATCATCCCCGGGCGCCTGGGTAATAATGTCCATCCCCTTATACACTTGCATGGAATCGCAGGAGATCACATCGCCATTTATTTCTTTAGCAAGCCGGACGGCTACCGCGCTTTTGCCGGATGATGTAGGACCGATTATGAAAATGACCTTGTTCATGGATCAATACGACATCTGTCGCAGAAAAACACATCGTTCACAGTCGGCCGTCGACCGTGGTCGGTGGACTTTAAATCAGATAACCTTACGTATCTCCGCAAGCACCCTGTCCTTCAATGCCGGGACGCACACAAGAAAACCGTCATGCTTGAGCTTTTCTTTATTATACACAAGAGACTGCCCGCCCAGGCCGCATACAACGGCTCCGGCAGCTTCGGCGATCGCGTGCCCGGCGCCCGTATCCCATTCCCATGTAGGCCCGAGACGCGGATAGATGTCCGCCTCGCCTCCGGCGACCAAAGTGAATTTAAGAGCGCTGCCGGCGCCTATTGTCTCCGCATCCAGGATCCGTATTAACTTTGCGGTTTTTTCCGAGAGATGCGAACGGCTGACCACGGCGACCGGGTTTCTATCCGCGGTGCTGACAGAGATACTCCGCGCTTTTTCCCCGGGATCACATACACAAAACGCGCCTTTTCCGCTGCTCCCGTAACAGATCTTCCGTTGAACCGGAACGGATATCATGCCGAGAACCGGATCACCCTCCTCTATAAGCGCGATATTGATCGTGAATTCACCGTTCCGTTTAATGAACTCTTTTGTCCCGTCGAGAGGATCTACCAGCCAGAACCTTTTCCATTTTTTCCTCTCTCCGTAAGGCACTTCAGCGTTCTCTTCGGAAATGACCGGAATATCGGGAGCGATACCTCGAAGCCCCTCTATGATAATGGAATTCGACACCCTGTCAGCCTCGGTAAGCGGAGAGTCATCTTCCTTATATTCAACGCCGAAATCAGCGGCATCATACACTTTCAGGACCGCTTCATCCGCTTTGCGGATCAAGTCTGTTAATTCATGGATCATTTTCATCACCAACCCGGTCAATCTCAACCTTGTTTAAATTAAATGAGCACATGACTTACGCGACTAACAGGAGCGTAAGTCATAGTGCGAATTTAATCCCGCGTCCCTCGACTTCGCTCGGGATAAACGAACGAGCAACGCGAACGAGACGCGGGATCCAAAACAGAAATTCCTACTATATAAATTTAGCCAGTTAACCCGGTTAGTTTCTGCCGTGTTAAAAAATACAACTATTCAACGATGAGTTCGGCTTTAAGCGTATACGTGCTCGCGCCTTTTACATTCACCCTGACAAGCTGCCCTATCATGCTCTCATCGCCGGAAAAAACGCAGGGAGTGTTGTTCCTGGTCCTTCCCATCATCTCCTTTTTTGACATCCTGCTCCTGCCTTCCACAAGAACTTCCTGCCCGGTGCCGATCATGGCTTTACTCTTCTCATGCGAGATCTTCTTTTGCAGTGCTAAAAGTTCCGCGTTTCTTAGTTTCTTCAGATCTTCCGGCACGTCATCAACCAGGCACGATGAAACCGCGGGCGGGCGGGACGAATATTTGAATATGAACGCGGAATTATATCCGATCTCTTCGATGGCCTTCCGTGTTGCCTCGAAATCCCCGCCCTTTTCGGAGGGGAAACCTACCAGCATATCGGTGGTCACGCCCACTCCGGGGATCATGCTTCTGAGAAGTTCTATTTTCTTACGATAATCCTCAAAAGTATATTTCCTATTCATCAGGTCCAGTATCTTGTCGGAACCGGACTGAAGAGGCAGGTGCAAATGTTCGCATACCCTGTCCAGGTCACGCATCGCCCTGAAAAGGGCTTTTCCCGCGTCCTTTGGATGGCTTGTAGTAAAACGTATACGCTCGATCCCCTTGACCCCGTTGACCGCCTCCAGAAGCCCGGGAAATGTTATCCTGTTCGTAAGTCCTTTCCCGTAAGAATTAACATTCTGCCCCAGGAGCGTCACCTCCTTGAACCCTCTGCCCGCCAGCGCTTTGACCTCATTGATTATGTCCCTTTTGGGGCGAGAAACCTCACGTCCGCGGACATAAGGCACGATACAATACGAGCAGAAATTATCACAACCGTACATTACATTGACAAAAGCCGAAAAAACGCCGGCACGGTGACCGTCCCCGACCTTCTTCATAGGACGCTTTTTGTTATTAACGGCCAGTATCTTCTCCGCGTCAAGTGACCTGGTGACCAACTCCGGTATATCATATATATTACTCGGACCGGCCACGATATCGACCTGGGGATATTCCTTAAAAAGCATCTCCCCGTGCCGCTGTGCCATGCACCCGACCACACCGATCCTCAAATGCGGGTCTTTTTTTCTTCTGGAAGCCAGTTTTCGCAAATTCCCTATCACCCGGTCCTCGGCATGCTGCCGGACGCTGCAGGTGTTGAAAAGGATCACTTCCGCCTTCCCCGCGTCATCGACTATCATGTTCCCCTTTTCGATCAGCATACCGGCGATAAGTTCGGAATCACGCTCATTCATCTGGCAGCCCAGGGTCCTCAGATACACTTTTTTTGATACAACTTCTTTATTCATAAGTAATTATAACTTTCTTAATTGCGTAATTGTAGTTTACATAAAACTGTCTAAACAGATGAATGAGCGAGATACAATATTTTCACAATTATACATATCATAGTAGGTTACGATAGTTTTTGAATTTTGAAAAATCTATCTATTTTATTGTATTTTTCCATCTTATCAGCTTCTCAATGTCTAAAACTGTAAAAACCGGATAATTCCTGTAATCCCGTTTTGGTTTAAGCCAGCCTTTCTTTTCCAGAGACCGTTTACGTGCCTCATATAAGATATCAAAAAAAATCTCCCATCGCTGCTGCGGTTCACTGCCATATGGATAAACTTTTACAACCTTACCTTGTTTATCATAAAGCACCAAATCTTTTTTTTATGCCATTCATGATTATGTCTCCTTTTTAAAAATTTCTACATGCGCCCAAGTCAACTTCTATGGGATAATTTCCTTTTTCAACAGCATTGCCATGATCTGGTAAACTTTTTATTCGGAAAATTTCACTCCCTATCCCTTTCGATGGATCTTGTTGAGCTATATTTTTAACATCAAGTGAAGGGTAAATTATCATGGCAAACCAGTCCCATTTATAAATCCTTATCAAACTTAATCTTCTTCCTTGCTCAGAACAAATTTGGAAACAGCAGGATCCGGCTTGCCGAATTCAATCGTAATCCAATCATCGTCCTTTTCAGTTTTCTCTAATTCTATTTTACTAATCAATTTGCCTTCTCGTAATCTATTGGCAAAATAATTTCCCCCAAAGTCGTATAATACTGCAACCATCAGTCGACCAAGGGTGTGAATGCAATAGTCTTCCATTCATCTCTTATAGAATCACCTTATTTTAGCCCTTTTATCAAGCTTTCTATCGTATCGACAAAATCTATTGCATTTCTGTAAATTCTTTCCGCGTCCTTTTGAGCTATAACCGAATCGGCTTTGTATTGTGCCGTATTTCTCTTGGATTTGGTGGCCCACATTCTGTTAACATATTTCTCATCAAGCCGTTTCGCGGATTTGATTTTCTCGATATCTTTTGATTCTATGGCTTTTTCTTTTAAAACAAAATGATATTCCAAGCCCTCGATAAGACTTTCATGGCTTTGGGCCTTTATTCCTATCGCGGCTAATGCAGCCGTTGCCGCATGAAACATCGCATAATATCCGCAGCTTATAGTCCAATCATAGCCGATATAATCAGTGCTTACCTTTAGTCTTTTCTTGATCGCTTCATCTTTTGAAATTTCCATAAGCAAAGAACCTGTTTCGATATTATGTCTTGCTTTATCAATGTGATATTTTACCAGCGCTGTAATTGTGGAATCTGCCTTTAAATCACCGTTATCAAAATACCCTTTTACTTTTATTTTAAGCATTTCGTTCTTCAGGTCGCTCATTTTATCACCTCCAGTATCAGTTCCCAGAATTTTTCCGCGCCAAACAAAATTATTTTATTTTTTAAAATTTCGTTAGCCACATTATGCTCTTTGTCTTTTAGCATCGTTAATAGATTTATCGGCTCGGAAACCATAGGATTTATTTCAACACCAAAACTTCGCGACAAAGCAGCGCATTCAGTATCTATAGTTTCATCATATTTCTTTTTCGAAGGAACAAGGATGAAAAGGTCGATATCGCTTTTTTGGGAGTCTGTACCTTTGGCCAAAGAGCCAAACAGAATGACGGATAATAGATTAAAATCCGTCTTTTTGGGAAGCGCCGAAAGGAGCTTTTCGATAACAAAGGATATTTTGTCTTTTTTCTTCAGAAAATCTTCAGCTATCTGATTTGATATCTTTACAAAGCTTGTTTTTACTTCGGGGTTATTGTAGTTAGGCTTGCAATATTTACGATTTGTACGCTGGTTGACAACCAATATGCCTTTACCCTCCAGCTCTTCGACCTGCCTATGCACATAGCTGTAAGATATATTCGTCTTGTTAGCTAACTCGTTTATCGTAAACTCAGCATATAGGTCATTGTAAAACAGTTTTATTATTTTATTTTGCATTAGAACCTCCATTATCACTTCTGGTGATAAGATTATCACTAAAACTGATAAATGTCAAAAAAAATCTTTAAGGGGAAAATAGGCGGCGCATATTTCAGATAGACGGTGAATTCCTTTATTAATCTTAATGTCTGAAAATTGACATCTGTCGAGTAGATGTCAACCATAAGTTCAATTATTGAATTTATGGAAATTGAGGCTTATTTTAACCTAACTTCTTCACTCCAAAGCACTTATCTTCCTCAACAGCTTCAAAATCATCCCTACGTACTTGGATATACGGCCAACCGAAGGTGCGGATGTAGACTTTTTTGGGCGAATTTTTGTAACTATTTAATTCTTTTGGCATTGTGTTTTTTCCTTTGTTTCTGAAAACAAAAAATTAAAGGGGGCAAAAAGAGAAAAAGAAATTCTTTTTTGGGGTGACGCCCCGCCAATGGCGGTGGTGATTTTGATGTTTTTAAAAAGCAACCGCGCGAGCTCCTTTTTGGTAGCAAAGTCTATTCTTTCCTTGCTATCATCGTATCCATCAAGAAAGTCTTTTACCCTGTTGATATATCCCTCTGAGCGTTCTCTTTCAATTTCTCTAAGCTCATATCCTGCAAGGAGTTTCTTCAAATATTCTTCCTCGCCTCTCAAGCTTGTTATTTTCTCGCGATAAACATCTTCGCCAAGCAAATTTTCCAGATAAGCGTCTGTTAATTTTGATTGTTCTTGCTGGTTGATTTTTAGCTTATCTTTGACTTCAGTCTTGTCATTCCCGCGAACAGACTGTGTCAAAAGTCGCGGAAAAATGTGGAAATCCCACGGGCATACCCGTGGGGTTTCCACAAGTTACATGCCAAATAACTTTCAATACCTTTTTTACATCATATTTTCTTTATAATAATCAATCCAATGTCCGCACAACGTCATGTGAACAGTTCAAACATTTGCCTTTTAATATCTCCATGCCTTTTTGTGTAGTCTTCGTATGATCAATCATCGTCACCATTTTCTTGCATTCTGCACAGTAAACATTGTTTAAAATCATTTTCTGTGTTTCGGGTGGCAACTTATCCCATCCGTGTTCATTGCCCAAATTTCCTTCATTCTCTTCCGGAAAGTCTGATTCAAACGCATCCGTCAAATCCAAAGGGTTACGTATCCCTTCTGTGGCCTCTTCTTTGTCAAAATATTCCGAATCATAATCCCCAGCCCACGTTTTCATTTCTTCATATTCACCATGCTTTGGATCAGCTAATATTTCGAGCAATCGATAATACCCGGGTGTTGAGCCGCAATCTTCGGGTGGACACGCACGAGCACCGTCAATACAGCGCGGGTATTCTGCCCCTTTCTGTTTCTTCTCTATCGCTTCCAGTACAATCGTATGTTCCCAGTTGTCCCCAAAATCATATGTATAGTTGACCTTTGTCTTTTCTTTCGAAAAGAAATCACTTATCTTCTTATCTCTTTCTTCCCATTGTGGTGGGTCTCCAAATTCGCACGCTTCCCCGCTGGTGTCTCCTATCCTGAAATTTCCGTCACTGAATTCATGTAAGTGAGAATTTGTCCAGCCCATCGCCTCTTGGATAATAAGATGAAATTGATAAAACTTAGTATCACCCTCAACCTCTAGCGTTCTCCATATTTGAGGTAAAATATCGTCAAGAATGATTTTAAATCTAAATATTTTCTTTGCCATAATCCTTTATGCCTCCTTTGGTTCAGATCTTGCTTTCTTCTCTTCCCGCACAAACGCTGAAACAGCGGAGGTAATTTCTTTAAATGAGACAGGGTAATAATTCCAGACCTCAATCGACAGATTCACGATCAAAGACTTATCGTTCAGTCGCCTTACCTTGTAATGCTGATGCACATGCCCGCAGAAATTGAGCGGCACGTCAGGATCAGCGTTTTCCGGCCGGTGCGTCATGCATATATCCTTTGAGCCGTAATAGAGATACATCTTCGTAATGATCGTCCTCAGGCTGTTATTCCGGTCGTGATTGCCCTTGATAAAAATGAATTTACCGTTCAGTTTCTTCTCGAACTCGCGATAGCGTTCTTCGCCGCCTTCTTTCCCGCCTTTAAAGATAAAGTCGCCCAGAAAGAATACAGTATCTTCCGGGTTTACCCTCTCGTTATGTTTGCGGATAATCACCTTGTTCATCTCTTCCGCCGTTTTAAACGGCCTTTCACAATATCTGATGATATTAAAATGCGAGAAGTGATAATCCGATGTCCACCAATAGTTCATTGTTAAATCCTGTTTTTTATTCCTTCAGTCAGTTATTACCCTATTTATTACCCCATTCGAGGAGTTATTACCCTATTAAACCTTTTTCCATTTAGCGCTTTTGCCTTTACCAAGACATTTAATTTTTTTTGCTTTTTTTAACTCTCTAAATATAATTTTTATCATATCCCGGCTCGCGTTCGGGCACTCTCGTTCAATATCGCTTAAACTAAATTCCCCTATTTGCCGATCAATCGCCTGAGTCACAAGCTCAGTCTTTGCACCCCGCACAGGCTTAATGTGTAATGCACGTTCTTCAAATTCTTTATAAGCTCCAAGAACCATACCAAGAAAATAGTTAAACCACGAAATTACGTCATGTTTGGCCTCATGCCATTTCTGCGAGCTCTTGTTAAGCGTTTCATAATACGTTTCTTTTGACTGCTCAATGACCCGTTCAAGACTGATGTATTTGCCGACAGTAAAACCGTGTTGATACAGCGCAAGAAGCGTCAAAAGCCGTCCTACTCTGCCGTTACCATCCCTGAAGGGGTGAATGCTCAAAAAATCAAGTACAAGACAGGCAACAGCGTAAAGATCCGGATATTTAAGTTGGGAAACGCTATGCTCATATGACAAACATAATTGTTTCATCATCCCCGAAGTCTTAGCCGCGCTCACCGGTTTAAAAATCACTTCCACACGGCCGTCAGCATGTTTACGGATAATATCGTTGTCTTTTTCTTTCCACTTGCCGGAGTCCCACAACTCTCCCCGGCATAAACGATGCAGTTCCTTGATCGTTTCCGGAGTAATTCTAAGGCTCTTGTGTTTTTTATGAATTAAATCCAGCGCTTTGCGGTATCCGGCGACTTCTTCTTCCGAACGGTCACGGGGTTTACTGTGGCCAATAACAAGCGGTTTTAACCGCGCGCGGTCAACAGTTACTCCTTCAATGCGGTTTGATGACTCCGCGCTTTCAATAAGGGCGGTCTCAAGAAGCGTCTTTAAAACTTGCGGTGACTGCTTCGCGTAAAGTTCCTGTTTTCCCTTATATTCACTGACAGCGTTCATAAGCCAGACCGAACCTAAAGGAAGTTTTATATTATCGTTTTTAAATGAGTTCATTATTTACTAACTCCTTTCTTGCACCAATGGTGCAAATTTTTCGAAATCACTTAGTTCCATTCATGAATTTAATTGCTTAAATATTTCACCTATCCAAACCGGAGCGTAGCGCAGATCTTTCATAAGTTGTTTTTTATCCTGATCAGATAATTTTCCTTTAAGCTTCTTAATAACCGTGTCATTCACATGATCTTGCCCAATATAACGCAAAGCCTGAATGACCAAGCCGCTTACTCGCGCCGCTGTCGCCATATTCTTAGGCGTCGTTCTTTTTAAAATAATATGCCGATTATTGACTCGAATAGTCCTATTGTGTCCATCTGTTATAAAAACAATTTTAGCTGGAACCTGATCAGATAAACCAAGTAGATTTGCGGCATATGCCCCGGAGGGCTGAATTTTTAAATTATCTTTTTCCGCGAGTGCATCAGCAACATGATCAACATTCGCGGGCAAAGCTCCAAAAGTTGGATGTTTCTTCGGATAATCATATAATCCACGGGCTATTCGCCTGATTTCTCCCGATTCAGCCATGCGCTCCAGCACTTTAGCAACCGTCTTGGGGTTTCCCAGATCAAAAAAGTGATATTTGGTAAACACAAATCCCCTCTTTTGTCTGTAAATGCTTTTTTTGATTCTATCCACAATGCTTTGCATGATATGCCCCTTTTTGGTGTCGAAAATAATATATTATCTTTGCGACATATTGTCAATACAAATATTTCCACCGATATGGTGAATATATGAATTTAGCCTAAATTTGAAGGTGTTAGTAACTGACTATCTAATGTTCACTAATTAGTGAACATTAAATGTCCGGTGGGTTTAAATGTCCACTCGCTAGTGGACATTTTGCGAGAGTGGACATTTATGGATTCCCGTTTTCACGGGAATGACAGTGTGGTTGGGATCCTTCGTCGTCGCTTCACTCATCCTCCCCTCGACTACTCCCGGAGCAGGCAGGATGACAGGCGATGGCTACCCCACCAGTGCCTCGGCGATAGACATCATCGACTTACTATAACTCGGCCATCGGTCAGCCAAAAGTCCGGATATAGACTTTTTTGTTCAGAACTTAACTGGATTACAAGATATTATTTAAAAACAAAACCTGTTTGATTAGACCAGAATAAAAGATCAAGTTCGTCCATAGGGATATTTACCTTCACAGAAAAAATCCTTACTTTGTCTTCCAGCAACAGATATTTCGATTTTGATATAGTTTTCGGTATTTCCTTGATAATCCCGTACTTTGCTATATTCTTCAGTATATGAATATCCAAAATAGCAAGGTCTTTCCCAAATCCTATATTTCTCAAGAAGTGGCTCGCTTCCTTAAATCCTATCCCGGCAACTTTTTGGGCAAGCCACTTACGCGTCTGGGTAATATTATTCACATCGATCTTATCCTTTATTCTGATGTCTCCCCCTGCGCTGAAAAGTTCCCGAGCTTTTATAATATACCTCGCCTTGTTGTTGGGAAAACGAACGGCTCTTAATCCGGCCTTTATTTGCCGTAAACGGCCCTTGAAAAGAATATCGCTTTCCTCCAAACCGGAAACGGCCTTATCACAGTAAACAGCTTTAGACTGAGGGGTACATATACAAAAACATAACTCACTAAAAACTCTTTTATCGGACCCACTCCAAACAGTCCTGAATTCTTTTAACCTTTTTTTTATACTACGCTTTTTCTTGTTATATTCTGAGATCAGGTCACGGATCATGACACGCACTCAATAAGTTTTTTAGCGATTTTTATGTGATTTATCTCATCATCGCGTATGGAAATCAGCTGCTTTTTTATCTCCTCGTCTTCGATCTGATCAATATA